>CBFGTJ010000007.1:0-37995 GCA_965651815.1 uncultured Microthrixaceae bacterium
CGGGTCCGCCGGGAGCGCCCAACGGTCCGTCGACACCGCCCGAGGGCCCGCCGGCACCGCCCACCAACGGGGACCCGACCCCGCCCGCTGACGGTCCGCCGGCACCGCCCACCAACGGGGACCCGACCCCGCCCGCCGATGGTCCGCCGGCACCGCCCACCAACGGGGATCCCACCCCGCCCGCCGACGGTCCGCCGGCACCGCCCACGGGTGGCCCGCCGGCCGCGCCCACCGATGGTCCGCCGGCACCGCCCACGGGTGGCCCGCCGGCCGCGCCCACCGACGGTGAGCCGGCACCGCTGGAGGGCGCGGCGACCAGCTGAGCCTCCGCAACGGTCCCCCCCAGCCGGTCGGGGGCACCCGGAGACCTCCCCAGGTCGGCGGGTGCCCCCATCGGCGCGCCGGGGGTGCCCCCGGTGACCCACCGCGCCGGGACCGGCGTGTGGTAGCGATGTCCGCATGTCGGCGCGCCCCCAACGGTTCCAGGACAAGGTCGTGTTCATCACCGGGGTCGCGCGCGGGCAGGGCCGCGAGCACGCGGTGCGCTTCGCCGCCGAGGGCGCACGCATCATCGGCGTCGACCGGTGCGAGGACCTGCCCCACACCCCGTACCCGTTGGCGTCCGAGGAGGACCTGGCCGAGACGGTCCGGCAGGTCGAGGCCGCGGGCGGTGCGATGCACGCGGCGGTGGCCGACGTGCGCGACCTGCCCGCCCTCCGGCAGGCGGTGCGCGACGGCATCGACCGGTTCGGGCGGCTCGACGTGATCTGCGCGAACGCGGGCGTCTACTCGCCGGGGCCGGTGCAGTGGCTGACCTCCGAGGCTTGGGCCGAGACGATCGAGACCAACCTCACCGGCGTGTTCAACGCGGTGCGCGCGGGGCTGCGCCGCATGATCGAGCAGGACGAGGGCGGAGCGATCGTGATCACCTCGTCGACGGCTGGGGTGCGGGGCATGTACGGGTCGCCCGCGTACAACGCCTCCAAGCACGGGGTCGTCGGGTTCATGCGCTCGCTCGCCCTCGAGGTGGCCCCGCACCGCATCAGGGTCAACACCGTGCACCCCACCTCCGTGTCGACGCCGATGATCCTCAACGACGTGTTCCCGCGGCTCGTCCGTCCCGACGTCGAGGACCCCACCGAGGAGCACGCGGCGGAGTTCCTCGTGACGCAGCAGGCGCTGGAGGTCCCGTGGGTCACGCCCGGCGACGTCTCCGACGCGGTGCTCTGGCTGTGCTCGGACGAGGCCCGCTACGTCACCGGCGCGACCCTCCCGGTCGATGCCGGTGCGCTGCTGAAGTAGCCGGCGGCCCGCCGTGCCCGAGGGCGACACGATCCACCGGGTGGCGGCGAGGCTCCGCCCGGCGCTGGCCGGTGCCCGGCTCGTCCGCTTCGAGGCGCCACGCCTGGTCGGCGCGCGGCCGCGTCCGGGGGAGACGGTCGAGGCGGTGGAGGCCGCCGGCAAGCACCTGCTCATCCGGTTCTCGGGCGGGCTCACCCTCGAGACCCACCTGCGCATGACCGGGTCGTGGCACCTGTACCGCACCGGTGAGCGGTGGCGTCGGCCGGTGCACCTGCTGCGGTGCCTCGTCGAGGTCGAGGGTTGGCAGGCCGCGTGCTTCTCGGCTCCGGTCGTGCGGACCTTCCCGACCGCCGCCACCGGCACGGTCGACGACCCGACCGCCCACCTCGGACCGGACCTGTGCGTCGACCACCCGGACCCGGACGGGGTGGTCCGCACCGTGCTCGACCGGCTCGCCGCGCTCGACCCGTCGACGCAGCTCGGCGAGGCGCTGCTCGACCAGCGCGTCGCAGCGGGTGTCGGCAACGTCTACAAGTCCGAGGTCTGCTGGCACGAGCGGGTCGACCCGTTCGTCCCGCTCGGACGCGTCGACGAGGCGACCCGCGAGCGGCTCGTCCGCACCGCCGCGCGGCTGCTCCGAGCGAACCTCGGCCCCGGTCGCCGGCGGACGGTCGCCGAGGGCCTCGCCGTCTACGGGCGGCGCGGGTCCCCCTGCCGCCGCTGCGGCACCAGGATCTCGAGCGACGTCCGCGGCGAGTTGGCCCGGGTCACCTACTGGTGCCCCACCTGCCAACACCCCGCCTGACCCCGTTCTGTGTCCCGGAACTGAGGGTGGACCCTCACTTCCGGGACACAGAACGGGCGGGCGGGCTCAGGTGAGGGGCCAGTAGCCGGGCACCGCCGTGGCGGGGGAGTCGAGGTACACCTTCGCCTCGGGGAGCCCGCCGAAGCGCCCGTGGCTCCAACGGATCTCCACGTGGCCCTCCACCCGACGCTCCTCGTCGGAGCAGCGCTCGGCCACCACCGCCGACCACCCGACCCGCGCCTGGCCGCCGGGCTGTGCCGCCACCTCGAACGACCGCAGGCGGAAGTGGCGGGTGAAGTCCCACGGCGTGCCGACCCGCAACCGCAGCGTGCCGCCCGCGGCGGTGCCGAGCACGAAGTACGGGGCGGGGGACAGGCGCAGGAGCCGCCACAGCATCGCCGCGCGGGCCCGTTCGCCGTCCAACCCCTCGAGCCAGCGCTGCGCCGACGCCGCGGCCGCGGCGGTGGCGAGGCGCTCGTAGCCGGCAGCGCACTCCCGATCCCAGTCGCGGGGCACGGCACGGCGGAGCTCACGGCGCTGCGCGGCGGTCAGGGCGCCGACGGCCTCGGGCAGGTCGAGGTGTGGCGCGTGGTGCCGGCGGACGAGCTGGTACAGCTCCTGGTGCTCCGCGGGTGCGACCACGTCGAACCAGTCGACCGTCGAGCGGCGCACCTGCCCTCCGGCCAGGCAACGGTCGAACAGGACCTCGGGCGCGCTGTTGTGCAGCACCTTCGACAGGTACTTGCAGCTCACGAGGAAGACGTGGTCGACCCGCAGGTCTGCCGGCACGACGGTGTCGCCCGGGTCGCGGTGCCCGCCCGTCCACTCGACCAGCAGCGGCCGCCGGCCACGGAGGCCGTCGTCGGCGGCGAGGAAGGCGCGCCCGTTGTTCCACGCGGCGAGGAAGTCCACCCGGTGCTCGCGGCGGTCGTACGCCTCCACGACCCGGTCCCAGGTCGCCGCGTCGACCTCGCGGAGCTCCGGCGGTGGACCGGCCGACAGCACCTCCTCGAGGTCCTCCCCGCCGAGCATCGCCAGGCCGGTCACGATCTCGGTGATCTCGGTACGGAGCGGAGGCACCACCAGATGATGGCCCAGCGGGTCGGCGGCCCCGGCCTCGGTAGGCTGCGCGGCGGCCCGGCGCACGCCGGCGACCGCAGGACCGACAGGGGGACCATGCTCACGACCGACGAGATCAAGAAGGTGGTCGAGACCTACGCGGCGGCCCACACCGCGGGCGACATCGACGGCCTGATGGCGCTGTTCTCGCCCGACGCGACCGTCGCCGACCCGGTCGACCAGCCCGAGATGCGCGGCGCCGAGGCGGTCCGCGACTTCTTCGCGACGACCCACGCGAACGTCGACTCGCTCGAGCTGCAGATCACCGGCCCGATCCGCGCGGTCGGCCGCTGGGCCGCCGTCCCGCTCCGTGCGGTCACCACGGCCAGCGGCGGGCGCTTCGCGGTCGACATCATCGACGTGTTCACCTTCGGTGACGATGGGAAGATCACCGACATGCGCGCGTACTGGACCGGGTCGGACGTCGCCTCGCTCGACTGAGCCGGGAGCGGTCAGGTGGGCTGGAGCGGGCTGATCGTCGCCGCGGCGCTGTTCCTCGGGGGAGGGGTGGTGCTGTGGGTGTCGTGGGAGGGTTCGCAGGGGCGGCTGCGCCGCGGCCACCTGCTGGGCGTGCGCCTGCACTCGACCCTCGCGAGCGACGCCGCGTGGCACGCCGCCCACCGCGCGGCGGCGGGTCCGCTGGGCGTCGGCGCCGGCGTCGTGCTCGCCGCGGGTCTGGCGGTGCTCGCGGTCGGCGTCGACGACGTGGTCGGGCAGGTCGTCACCATCGTGGGCGTCGCCGGGCTGCTCGTCGGGGTCGTCACCGGCTGCCGCGCCGCGGCGCGCGCCGCGCGCGCCGTGGAGGCCGGCGACGCCTGACCAGGCTCCGGCCGCGACGCGGGCTCAGACCGAGGCGATGGCGTCGAGCACGTCGAGCTTCGCCGCCCGGCGCGCCGGCAGCACCGCGGCGAGGACCCCCGCGATCGCGGCCACGACGGTGATCACGACGAGCTGGCCGTACGGCAGCGCGTAGCGGAACAGACCGGGGTCCTCCGCGGCGATGACGACCGACAGCGCGATCGAGAACACGATGCCGATCACCAGCCCCATGAGGGTGCCGAAGACGGCGATGATGGTCGACTCGCCCATGATCGTGCGCCGCAGCTGCCGGCGCGACATGCCCACGGCGCGCAGCAGCCCCAGCTCCCTGGTGCGCTCCAGCACCGACAACGTCAGCGTGTTCGCGATCCCGATGAGGGCGATGACCACGGCGAGGCCGAGCAGCCCGTAGATGACCGCGAGGATCGTGTCGAGCGGCCCGGTCTGCGCCTCCGCGTACTCCTCGAGGTCCTGGACCTGGACGCTCGGCGACCCGGCGACGATGTCCTCGAGCTGGCTCCGGAGCTCCGCGAGCTCGGCATCGGTCGCCCGGTCGTCGGCCTGGATGTACACGGCCACGTCGAAGTCGAAGAAGGGCAGCCCGTTGCGCTGCAGCGTCTCGGCGGGGACCAGGTAGCTGCCCTGGCCCGCGTCCTCCTCGAAGGTGAGGACCAGCTCCAGCTCCTGCTCCCCGGTGGCGGCGAAGTACACCGGGATGCGGTCGCCGATCTCCCAGCCGCGCTCCTCGGCCACCGCCGCCCGCGTCGCGATCGTGTCCGGCCCCATGTCCTCGGGCGACCCGGTGAGCTCGCCGCTGTCGATCACCTCGAAGAAGGTCGCCGGGTCGATGCCCAGGGCGAAGTCGTCCTGGCCCTCCGGTGCCTCGTCCGGTGCCCCCGCGGGGAGGTTGGTCGGCTCCTCCGCCGGCCGTTCGGCCGCCTTCTGCTTGCCGAACTCGTCGAGCAGGCGGAAGAACGAGAACCGGACCGCGCTCGTGAGCTCGACGTTCGGCAGCTCACGGATCTGCTCCTCCGCGCCCTTCGGCACGCCGACGCTGAACGAGGTGACGTCCGCGGCGACGACGAAGTCCGCGTCGAAGCGCTCGTTCACCGCGGCGTCCACGCTGGTCTTCACCGAGTTGGCCACCACCGCGATCAGCGTCACGAGCGTGACGCCGATCGTCAGCGCGGCGGCCGTCGCGGCGGTGCGCTTCGGGTTGCGCGCCGCGTTCTCGCCGGCGAGGCGCGAGGTCACCCGGCCCCGGCGGCCGAAGGGACGTGCGAGGAACCGGCTGACCGGCGACGCGATGAGCGGGCCGAGGACGACCGCCACCGCGATGAGGACCAGCGCCGCTCCCGCCCCGAACTCGGCGAGCGGGTTGGGCCCCGTGTCGGTCACCCCGAGGGTGAAGAGGGCGATCCCGACGACGAGGAAGATCGTCCCCCACACCAGCCGGGCCCGTGACACGCGGGAGCGGTCGATCGACACCTCCGACATCGCCGCCACGGGCGGCACCTTGGAGGACCGCCACGCGGGCACGACCGCGGACAGGACCGTGACGCCGACGCCGACGACGAGCGCGGTGACGATCGCGGCGGCCGGCAGCGACGGCACGCCCGGCTCGACGGTGAACAGCCGCCCGACGGCCGCCTTGAGGCCCGTGGCCAGCACGACGCCGAGGGCGAGGCCGAGCAGTGAGGCGATGAGCCCGACGAGGGCCGCCTCGAGGATCGTCGCGACGAGCACCTGGCGGCGCCCGGCGCCGATCGCGCGCAGCAGCGCCGTCTCGCGGGTGCGCTGGGCGACGAGGATCGAGAACGTGTTGTAGATGATGAACGCGGCGACGAAGAGGGCGATGTAGCCGAACACCGAGACGAACGTCGACAGGACGTTCACGAACTGCGCGATCGCCTCGGAGCTCTCCTCGGTGAACGCCGTGCCGGTCACGGTCTGGAGCTGCGGGAGCGCCTCGCCGAGGCGTTCGGCGAGCTCGTCGTCGCCCACCCCGTCCTCGGCGGCCGCCGCGATGAAGTTGAACTGGTCCGGCATCTGCGCGAGCCGCTGGGCCACGGGCGTGACGAACACGAGCACGCGCGCCCCGCTCGAGCGGCTGCCGTCCTCGCCGAGGCCCATCAACCCCACCAGCTCGAAGGTCTCGGGCCCCTCGGGTGCGCTCACCGTGACGGTGTCGCCGACCTCGTACCCGCCGGACTCGGCGGTGGCGAAGTCGAGCGCCACCTCGTCCTCGGTGCGCGGCTCGCGGCCCTCGGTCAGCACGCCGGGCTGGAGGCGCTCGTCGTCGAGCCAGTTGTAGACGAGGGTCGGTGGGCCGAAGTTGGAGCCGACCACCTTGCCGTCGCTGCCGATGAGCTGGACGCTCGGTGCCTCCACGACCCCGCGCGCGACGCGCACCCCGTCGACCTCGGCGACGCGCTCCACCGCGTTCGCCGCGACCGGTGCGCGCACCTCCTGCCCGAAGCCGAGGTCCTGGACCTCGGGGGAGCGCACCACGGCGTCCATCCCCTCGTACACGTCGGAGATGAGCGAGTCGATCGAGTCCTCGAGGACCGTCGACAGCACCCTGGTGCCGGTCAGGAACGCGATGCCGAGCACCACCGCGAGCCCGGTGGTGACGAGGCGGCGCTTGCGCGCCATCAGGTCCTTCAGGGCGACCTGGAACATGCCGGGCTCAGTCGCCGAGCTGCTTCATGAGATCGAGCACCCGCGGCGCGGTGGGGTCGATCATCTCGTCGCGGATCTGGCCGTCCGCGAGGAACACCACCCGGTCGGCGTGGGCGGCGGCGACGGGGTCGTGGGTGACCATGACGATCGTCTGGCCGAGGTCGGTCACGGCGTGGCGCATGAACTGCAGCAGGTCGGCCCCCGACCGGGAGTCGAGGTTGCCGGTCGGCTCGTCCGCGAAGACGATCTGCGGCCGGCTCGCCAGCGCTCGTGCGACCGCGACGCGCTGCTGCTGTCCGCCGGAGAGCTCGCTCGGGCGGTGGGACAGGCGGGGACGGAGCCCCACGGTGTCGATGACCAGGTCGACCCAGTCGGAGTCGGGCCGCCGACCCGCGAGGTCCATCGGCAGCGTGATGTTCTCCTCGGCGGTGAGCGTCGGGATGAGGTTGAAGGCCTGGAAGACGAAGCCGACCGAGTCACGCCGCAGCTCGGTGAGCTGGGACTCGCTCAGCGTGTCGAGGTACGTGTCGCCGATGAACACGCGCCCGCTGCTGAGCTGGTCGAGCCCGGCGAGGCAGTGCATCAGCGTGGACTTGCCCGAACCGGACGGGCCCATGATCGCGGTGAACCGGCTGCGCTCGAACGAGACGGTCACCCCGTCGAGGGCCCGGATCTCGGTGTCGCCCTCTCCGTAGAGCTTGACCGCGTCGATCGCACCTGCGGCGGCGGTCTCCGTCGGCGTGGCTGCGGACGTCGTGGTGGTCATCGTCTCCCCTCGGCGCGGCCCGCCACCGGCGGTTGGCGGTGCCGCCGGCACCGACCGAACCGGCACACACTACCGACTCAGCCGGCCGCCACCGGAGCGGGTTGCGCGACCTGCCCGCGACCCCAGACGCGGTCGCCGACGGGCGGGACGCAGGCGACGGCCCAGCGGGCCCAGTGGCGGGGTTCGGTGGGCTCGAGCCGCCGCGCCAGCCGGAACAGCCGCCGGGCCTCGGGCCAGTCGCCCAGCTGCGCGGCCGCGACGCCGCCGGCCACCGCGTAGCGGGTCAGCAGCGCCCCGTCGGGGATCGGGGTCCGGGCCAGCGCGTCGATCGCCTGGAGGCGCCATCGCAGCGGCAGCGACCCCGGCTCGTGCTCCGCCTCGGGACCGGGTTCGTTCCAGCGGACCAGCGGCTCCGGGGTGTGCGACACGGTGCGGCCGGCCTCGAGCGCGGTGACGAGGAGCAGCTCGCCGACCTCGTCGATGCGCCGCGGCGCGTCCGCGTCGCCGAACCCCTCGATCGCGAGCAGCGAGCGGCGCGTCGCGGCGAACGCCCCGGGCCGGAAGCACACCCGCACCGTCGTGCCCTCGGCGGTGACCTCCTCCGGCAGGATGCGGGTCACCGAGCCGTCGAGGTGCACCTGCTCGCCGCCGCAGCTGACCAGCTCGGCGTCGTGCGCGTCGATGACCCGACCCAGGCGGGCGAGCCATCCCGGTGCGACCTCGTCGTCGGCCCCGAGCACGCAGACCCAGTGCCCGCGGCTCGCCTCGAGCCCCTCGGTGGCCGCGGTGGCCCAGTCGGCGCCGGGCCGTTCGAGGAACCGCACCCGCTGGTCGGCGACGGCCCGGACGGCGTCCGCGGTCGCGTCGGTCGAGCCCCGGTCGACGACCAGCACCTCGACGCTGGCGAGCGTCTGTGCGAGCACCGCGGCGACCGCGCGGCCGATCACCTCGTCACGGGCGAGCACCGGGATCACGACACTGAACCGTGGTCGCACGGGCCCTAGTGTTGAACACGCGTCCGCACCGTGCGCGGATGCCGGGCCCCGTCCCCGCCCGGGCGTCGGCCCGGCGGGCAGGTGGCTCAGGTGCTGGGCTCCAGCCGGAAGACCTCGACGTCGGCCCCGGAGGCGAGCCGGGTCAGCGACAGCTCGTCGTGGAGCTCGTCCAGCGACCAGAGGTGCCCGTAGCGCGGGGGCAGGTCGATCCACACGAGGCACGACTGCTCGCGGGCGGCGCGCGCCTCGATCGCGTCGAGCGAGTCGTCGGGGTCGGGGGCCTCCCGGGACTCGAGCGCGGTGCGCATCGGGCTCCAGCGCGCCTCGAGCCTCGGGTACAGCGCGTTGGGCAGGTTCGAGTACACCTCGCAGCCCTCGGGGACGGCGTCGAGCGCCTCGTCCGCGCGCACCCGGTCGAACTGGTCCGCCTCGTAGTTGCCGCTGAAGTAGGGGTGCCCGAGCGCGAACGCCACCATCGCGACGAGCCCCGCCACGACGTTGAGCCCGGCCCACGCCGCGGTGCCGCCGAGCACGGCCCTGGCCGGCAACGGCGAGCGGTCGCGCCGCGGCCGCAGCATCCGGTCGGCCAGCGCCAGCCCGAGGAACAGCAACGGGAGGTACGACGGGTAGAGCAGGCGGACGTCCAGCTGGTTCAGCGCGGTGGTCGTGCGCACGTACAGCATGTAGGCGAGGTACAGCACGCCGGTGAGGGCGAGCAGCCCCACGGGTGTGCCGAGCGCCCGGACCACGGCGGCGGGCGTGGTCGCCCCGTACCGGTCGGCCAGCACGCGGTGGACGAGCCAGAGCCCCGCCAGGACGGTGACGACGCCGACCGCGGCCCACAGGTAGGTGAGCCCGTAGCCGAGGCCGGGCAGCAGGAAGCGCCCGATCGTCGCGGCGATGTCGAAGCCGTTGTCCACCAGCCCGCGCGCGGAGGCGTGGCGCTCGCCGGTGAAGGTGCCGTCGATCGAGTGGTTCCGCAGCATCCACAGCGCGGGCACGACCGCCGAGGCCACGCCGTAGAGCGCGGCGTCGCGGACGCGGCGCGCGTGCGCCCGCCGGTGGTCGAGCAGGAGCCACAGCCCGCCGAACCCGATGAGGACGAGGCCGACGTAGCGCAGCCCGAACCCGACCCACACGAGTAGCGCGGCGCCCAGGAGGTCGCGCACGGCGGCGGTCCGGTGGTGGCGGAGCAGGGCCAGCATCCACACCACCGTCAGCAGCGCGAACGCCATGTCGGTCATCAGCAGGCGACCGAAGCCGATCGTCGTCGGGCCGAACGCGAGCACGACCGTGCCCAGCCAGACCAGGCGCTGGTCGGTGACGACCTGCCGCAGCAGGCGGTTCCCGAACACGACCACGGCGAACGCGACCGCGGCGTTCAGCACGATCGCCGCGCCGAGGGTGTCGAGCGGCGTGACCTTGGCGACCAGGGCCATGAGGGCCGGCCAGAGCGGCGGCCACACCGTGACCGGGTCCTCGAGGAAGTAGCCGAGCCCCTCACCGGCGAGCAGCGAGTCGGCGATCGCCCGGTAGCCGACGCCGTCGTCGCCGGTGGCGATGCCCGACGCGTTCGCGACGAGGACCGCGAGGCTGGACAGGGCTGCGAGCCCGGCGAGGCCCTGCGTGGAGGATCGCTCCACCGGGACCGACGTCACCCCCTCGTGCTGCACGCCGGACAGTGTCGTGGCGGGCCTGCCGTGCCACAAGTCCGGGCCCCGGCGCGCCGGCGCCCCCGGCCGCGCGTGGCGCGGCTCGGGGGCGTCGGCCCGCTCGGCGTCGGGTCAGCCCTGGGGCTGCGACACCAGGCGCAGGTAGGGCTTCAGCGTGCGGAAGCCCTGGGGGAAGCGCTCCTTGGCCTCCTCGTCGGAGACGGCCGGGGCGATGATGACGTCCTCGCCGTACTTCCAGTCCGCCGGCGTGGCGACCTGGTGGTTCGCGGTGAGCTGCAGCGAGTCGATCACGCGCAGCAGCTCGTCGAAGTTGCGGCCGGTCGAGGCCGGGTAGGTGAGGGTGAGCTTCACCTTGTTGTCGGGGCCGATCACGAACACCGAGCGCACGGTCAGCGTGTCGTTGGCGTTGGGGTGGATCATCCCGTAGAGGTCGGAGACCTTGCGGTCCGGGTCGGCGATCACCGGGAAGTTCACCGCCGTGCCCTGGGTCTCCTCGATGTCCTTCTCCCAGCCGTGGTGGGAGTCGACCGGGTCCACCGACAGCCCGATGACCTTGACGCCACGCTTGTCGAACTCGGGCTTGAGCCTCGCGACCGTGCCGAGCTCCGTGGTGCAGACCGGCGTGAAGTCCTTGGGGTGCGAGAACAGCACCGCCCAGCTGTCGCCCTTCCACTCGTGGAAGTTGATCGTTCCCTGGGTCGTCTCCGCCGTGAAGTCCGGAGCGGTGTCTCCGAGTCGGATGGCCATGTGGGCCCCTTTCTCCTCTTGTCGCTTTTCCTCTGGTCGCTTGCTGTCGTCGACGTTGCCGGTGATTCCCGACCAAGCTAGTCGGGTATTGGGCGCCGGTCCATGGCCGATCCGGGCTCGGTCCGCCCTCCCGGACTTGCTGCTGCCTTTTGCGAGCAAACTGCTTGACATCGGAAGCGGCTGCTTGCAAGAGTGAGCACACCGCGAGCAATCCGGAGGAACCCCCATGACCACCGTCCTCGACCGGGTCACCGAGGTGCAGGACCAGGTCCTCACCGCCATCGAGAGCGCGAAGGAGCCCGTCACCAACGCCGTCGCCACCGTCGTCGGCATCGTCGTCGAGCGGGCCCCGCAGGTGCCGACCCTTCCCTTCGCGGAGGTGCTCCCCACCCCCAAGGAGCTCATCGACAACCAGGCCCGCTTCGCGAGCAAGCTCGTGACCGCCAACAAGTCGGTCGCGCTCAGCGTCGCCAAGGCCGCCCAGCCACTGACCGACCAGCTGCTGGACCGCAAGCCCGCCAACCGCGCGAAGGCCGCCGCCTGAGCGCCGCAGGGTGACCCGGACGTCGTCCGGGGAGGATCCGCTCGCGTTCACCCCCTGGGCGCAGAGCGCATCGAACGGAGGGCCCTTCCCCCTGGGGCCCTCCGTTCCGCGTCCGGGCCCGGTCGGGGCTCAGCCGGCCGCGAGCGGGGCCCGGTCCGCGACCACCTCCGCGATCGCGAGCGCGGCGGTCGCCGCGGGCGACGGCGCGTTCAACACGTGGACCGCACCGGGCGACGTCGCGAACGCGAAGTCGTCCAGCAGACGCCCGTCCCGCGTGACCGCCTGGGCGCGGATGCCGCAGCCGCCCGGCAGCAGGTCCTGCTCCCCGACCTCGGGCACGAGCCGTCGGACCCCGGCGAGGAACCGGCGCGGTGAGCGGGCCCGAACGAGCTCCGCGGCGCCGGTGCGCCAGTACCGCAGTGCGAGGCGCCACAGGCCACGGTCCCCCAGCATCTGCAGCAGGTCCTCACCGACGACGCCGCCGTCGTAGGCCTCGCGGCCACCGGCCAGCAGCGCGTTCGGTCCCGCGTGCACCCCGCCCTGCACCGTGCGGGTCAGGTGCACCCCGAGGAACGGCCACCGCAGGTCCGGCACCGGGTACACGAGGTTGCGCACGAGGTGGCGCGCCTCGGGGCGCAGGTCGCGGTACTCGCCGCGGAACGGCACGATCGACACCTTCGGGTCCGCTCCGGCGAGGCGGGCGACCCGGTCGCTGTGCAGGCCGGCGCAGTTCACCAGCGCCCTGCAGGTCACGGTTCCCGTCGAGGTCAGAAGCCGCAGCCGGCCGTGCCCGGCGTGCTCGACGCCCCGCAGCTCGACGCCCGTGCGCAGCGTGCCGCCCGCGGCGGCGAGCTCCTGCGCGAGTGCCTCCGCGACGCGGCCGAAGTCGGTGATCCCCGCGCTCGGCACGTGCAGCGCGGCCACGCCCCGGACGTGCGGCTCGATCCGGCGCAGCTCGTGCGGCCGCAACCTGCGCACCTCGATCCCGTGCGCCGCGGCCCGCAGCTCCAGGGTGCGCAGACCGGGCAGCTCCTCGTGCCGGGTCGCGACCACCACCTTGCCGCAGCGCTCCAGCGGCACCCCGTGCTCGCGGCACAGCGACTGCAGACGGTCGCGGGCGGCGGCGACCAGCCGTGCCTTCTCGGAGCCCGGCGCGTAGTAGATCCCCGAGTGCACGACGCCCGAGTTGTGCCCCGTCTGGTGGCGGGCCGGGCCGGGCTCCTTGTCGATCACCACGACGGTCGCGCCGCGGTGGCGCCGCTGCAGCTCGACCGCGCTGGCGAGTCCCACGATGCCGGCGCCGACGACGACCACGTCGGCGTCGGTCACCGCCGTGGCTCGACCAGGTAGGTCGTGACCTGGTCCGCGGACGCGAGCTCCACCAGCTCGAGCTCCTCGGCGAGGTCCTCCCGGGAGTGGTACTCGTCGTCCTCGGAGTACTCGAGCCAGATCAGGCACGTCGTCTGGCCCGACTCCACCGCGTCGACGAGCTCGGCGAGGTCGTCGGTGGGCTGCGAGCTCTTGTACTCGACCCGCCGCGGGCTGATGTAGGTCTCGATGCCGGCGCCGTAGAGGTCGGCGCTGTTGTTCGAGTACAGGACGCAATCCTCGGGCAGCGCGTCGAGCGCGGGGCTGTTCGCCGCGGCGACCGCCTTGTCGGAGTTGAAGCCGTAGTCGGCGACGACGTGGTTCGACGGGCCGACCATCGCGAACACGACGACCACCTGGAGCCCCAGCCACCCGCCGACCAGCACGCGCCGGACGGCCCGCTCGACGTTCCCGTCGTCGAGCACCACCTCGCAGTAGCGCAGGAGGAGCAGCGACGTGGGCACGAGGCACGGCGCGAGCAGGCGGATGTCCAGGTCGTCGAACCCGACCATCGAGCGGGTCACGACCATGAGCAGGGTGAACCCGACCAGGAACGTCGCGAGCAGGCCCACCGGACCGCAGAACGCCGGCTCCAGGCGGCGGAGCAGGCCCCGGAGGCGGACACCGCCCTCGCCGGCGGGCCGGGTGCGCCGCTCGAGCACCACCACCGCGGCGACCAGCACCGCGGCCGTGAGCACCGCGGCCGGCAGCTTCGGCACCGTGGGCAGCGAGGTGAGGAACTTGAACGTGGTCGCGAAGGCGTGCAGCACGTTCGACACGGGTCCCACGTCGGAGGGGAACCTCGGCCCGAGGATGGTGTCGGACAGGTGCAGGTTCCGCAGCATCCAGGCGGCCGCGGGCACGACCGCCGGCACCGCGTACCAGGCCGCGTCCGCGATCGCGCGGGGGAGGGAGCGGCGGCGCAGCAGCGTGCGCACGCCGATCCAGGCGGCGAACGCGGGCACCACGTACAGCGCCTGGTAGCGGACGTAGAACCCCGTCACCGTGAGGAGCCCTGCGACCAGGAGCCACCGCGGGTGTTCGTCGTCGGCCCACCGCAGCAGGCTGAGCAGCACCCCCAGCACCAGCAGGGCGAACAGCACCTCGGTCTGCACGAGGATCGTGAGCCCCACGAGCACCGGCGACACGGCCAGGCTGACGAGCATCGCCGTGCGCATCGCGTCGGTGCGCAGCACCCGGCGCGCCAGCGCGGCGCCCGTCACGACGCAGCCCGCCAGCGCGAGCGCGTTCAGGAAGAGCGCGGCGACGTCGGGGCGGAACGGCGTCAGCCGCATCCCCGCCGCGATCGTGGCCGGCCACAGCGGCGGCCAGGTGACGAGCGGGTCCTCGATCCAGAACGCGATCCCGTTGCCGTCGTGGATGCTGCGCGCGACGGCGAGGTAGGCCACCGCGTCCGGCCCCACCGCCGGGCGGGTGAACCGGGCGGCGAGCAGCGCGAGCAGCGGCGCGGTGCACGCCGCGACCGCGACGGCCACGGGTCCGAGGCGTGGCGATCGCCGCTCGACCGGTTCGTCCACCTCGAGGCGGCTCACGCCGCCTCCTTCGCCTTCGCCATCGTCACGGAGCGGGGGTGCAGGAACCGCTGCTCGATGAAGCGGAACGACAGGGAGCCCACGCCGATGGCGAGCACCGAGGCGACCAGGCCGATGAGCCGCCGCTCGAGCCCGCTGGCCGCGAGGATCGCGGGCGCGCACAGCAGCAGCACGATGCCGTGCCACACGTAGATGCCGTAGATGCGCACCCCGAGCCAGCGCATCGGGCTCCACGAGACCAGCCGCGAGTACCACGTGTCCTGGCGGAGGTAGCCGTCGAGCACGATCGGCACGAGCAGCAACAGGCCGATCTGGTACACGGGCCCGCCGAAGAGGGCGAACGCCCCGGGCGGGCCGGGGGCGCAGGCGATGATCACCATCGCGAACCACGCCCAGCCCAGCAGCGCCAGACCCCCGATGACCTTGTGCGCGCGCTCCGACAGCGGGCGCGGGATGCGCCGGGCCAGCACCGCGGTGAGGCAGCCCAGCACGATGACGTCCGGGCGGGAGCTGGCGATCCGGTACACCACGCCCTGCCACGTGATGGCGTCCTCGTCCGCGTACGCCGGGTGCCCGCTCGAGGAGGCCTCGATCACCGACTGCAGGCTGAACCGCAGCGTGAAGAACACGGCGATGAAGACGAGCGCGCCGCCGATGAGCCACGCGTCGCTCCGCCGGCTCCGTCGGCGCAGCACCCTGCGGAACAGCGGCGGCCAGCCCAGGTAGAACTGCTCCTCGACCGCCAGGCTCCACATGTAGCCGAGGATCCCCATGGTGCCGGGGAAGAACGCCGCGACGAGGTTGTAGGAGTAGAACGACGCGCTGAGGGGCTCGAGCCACCACATCGCCGCGTCCTCGGTCTCCGCCGGTGCGATGAGCCGCGCCGCGAGCATCAGCACCGAGAAGACGGCGATCATCGAGTACATCGCCGGGAACAGCCGGCGGATGCGGCGGCCCCAGAAGCGCCGGAGGGCGATGTCGCCGGTCCTGTTCGCCTCGTCGAGCAGCAGCGTGGTGATGAGGAACCCGCTCGCGACGAAGAACCAGTCGATGAGGATCGGGCTGCCCTCGAGGAAGAGGGTCACCTCCGAGTGGTACAGGACCACCTGGATGATGAAGATGCCGCGCAGCCCGTCGAAGGACGGCACGTGTCCCAGTCGAGGGCCCTCGACCGAGATGAGCCGTCCGGCGACCGCGCGATCGCCCCGTCCCGACACCACCGACCTCGACCTCAACGGGCAGCCACGACCTTGGGTGTGAACATGGGTCGCAAGCGTCGCGCGACCGGGCGCTCCACCCACTTGTGCAGGGCCGCGCCGAACAGGAACGCCGCGAAGAGCTTCACCGGGATCCACTTCGGGCCGCCGTTCCCGTCCGGGTCCAGCAGCCTGAACAGCTGGTAGTGGGAGATGTAGAGGGCGTAGGAGAGCGCGCCGAAGTAGCCGAGCAGTCGTCCGCTGAGCCAGCGGCTCACCGCGAAGTCGTCACGGAGGCGGACGAAGGCGATGCACAGCACCGCTGCGGAGGCGGTCGCCAGCGTGAAGCCCCAACGGGCCCAGTAGTTGCCGTGCGGCATCTGCGCGAGGACCTGCTGGATGGCCTCGTTGGACAGTTCCTGGAACTCCTCCCGGGTCGCGTTCTCGGGGATCTCGATGTCGATGTCGGTGGGGTAGAGCGGCACGTAGAAGCCGAACAGCCGCTCCACGAGCTTCGACGAGGAGAACAGGGCGAACACGAAGCTGGGGAACGCCACCCATGCGGCCCACGAGAGCCGCTGCCGGGCCCGCGCCGACAGCTCCGTGGGCAGGTGGGCGTTGATGATCGCGAGCAGCACGCCGAGCGCGATCGCGTCGGGACGCTGGAACCAGAACTGGCCCGGCCCGCCGTGGCCCAGCGCCCGCGACACCCACACGAAGAGGATGAACGCGGCCAGCCCGACCCCCAGCTGGCGGATCCAGCCCCTGCGGAGGCACAGGTACGTCGTGACCGCACCGAGCAGGTAGAACTGCTCCTCGAGCGACAGCGACCACATCTGGCCCATGTACTGCGTGCTGCCCAGCAGGGGCGAGAAGAAGATGTTGTGGACGTAGAAGAGGGTCGAGAGGGACTCGAGGGTGACGAACCCGAGCAGGTCCCTCGCGAGCAGGGCGATCGGCACCCAGAACACGACGAGCACCACCAGCAGCCCCGGGAGCAGGCGGATGCCGCGCCGCGCGTAGAAGTTCCGCAGCGACACGGTCCCGGTGGAGCGCTGCTCCTCGAAGATGAGCGTCGTGATGAGGAAGCCACTGAGCACGAAGAAGAGGTCGATGTAGCCCGAGAACGAATCGGAGATCGCCCAGGCGTGCTGCAGCAGCACGAGCCAGACGCCGACGCCGCGCACGCCGTCGAAGGGTCTGACGGCGCCCAGCTCGGGTGCCCGTGACCGGAAGTGCGTCAAATCCCCATTCCCCCAGCGCTCGACAGGCTCGGGCGGCGACCCGCTCCTCGCACAGCCAAGGCCCGCCCCATCACCGGGGAAGGGTACCCGTGGATTCGGCGCCCGCACCACCAGCGGTGGCGTCGGGCGGGCCTCACACGTCGAGCGCTTCCCGGTCGACCAGGTTGGAGTTGTCCAGCAGGTACTGGCGGCGGCGGGCGACGTCGTTGCCCATCAGCGTCTCGAACAGCTCGGCCGCCTCGGCCGCGGCCTTGGCGTCGTCCATCGTGATGCGGCGCAGGATCCTCGTGCGGGGGTCCAGGCACGTCTCGGCGAGCTCCTCGACGTCCATCTCGCCGAGGCCCTTGAAGCGCACCCACTGGAGGTTCTCCGCCTTGCGGTTGCCCTTGGTGAGCTCGGCGGTGAGGCGCTCCTTCTCCTCCTCGGAGAAGGCGTGGACGACCTTGTCGCCCAGCTTCACCGTGTAGAGGGGCGGCTGCGCCGCGAACACCCGGCCGTCCTCGAGGAGGGGCCGCATGTACTCGTGGATGAGGGTCAGCAGGAGGCAGCGGATGTGGCTGCCGTCGACGTCCGCGTCGCAGAGGATGATGATCCGCCCGTAGCGGGCGTCCTCGAGCTTGAAGTCCTTGCCGGACCCGGCCCCGATCGCGGTGAACAGCGCCTGCGCCTCGGCGTTCTCGATCACCTGCTTGAGCGTCGACTTGCCGGCGTTGACGACCTTGCCGCGCAGCGGGAGCACGGCCATGTACTCGGCGTTGCGGCCGGCCTTCGCGGGGCCGGCCGCCGAGTCGCCCTCGACGATCAGCAGCTCGGCGTCGGGCCCGTGGCGCCGGCAGTCGGCCAGCTTGTCGGGCATCGCGCCCGAGGTGAGCGTCGCCGCCTTGCGGCGCAGGTCGAGCGACGCCTTCGTCGACACCCGCGTGATGACGGCGTTGGCGATCTTGTCGCGGGCCGCGGCGATGTGGGACTTCTTGCCGCCGCCCTCCACCCAGTTGGTGAACCCCGAGCGCACGACGTCGTAGACGATCCCCTGGACCTGCGGGGTGCCGAGCTCCTGCTTGGTCTGGCCCTTGAACTGCGGCTCGGGGAACGTCACCTTCACCGCGGCGACGAGCCCCTCCTGCACGTCGGACTTCTCGGCGCGGTCCTTGCCGGAGCGGGCGAGCTTGGCGAGCTTCTTGGTGCCGGGGAGCAGCACGTCGTTGACGACCTTGGTCATGGCACGGTCGAACCCGGCGACGTGCGTCCCGCCGTCGGGGGTCGGGATCGTGTTGACGAAGCTCACGACGTGGGGCTCGAAGCCCTTGACCCAGCGGAGGGCGACGTCGACCGTGCAGGTCCGCTCGACCAGCGTCATGCGACCGTCGACGGGCACCTTCTCCTCGAACGTGCCCGTGCCGTGCAGGGTGATGACGTCGGTGATCGTCTCGCCGATGGAGAGGCTCTCGACCAGGTCGGCGAGGCCGCCCTTCGCGACGAACTCCTCGGGCTCGCGCGCCGTGCCGCCCCGCCGGTCGACCAGCCGGACCTTGAGGCCCGGGACGAGGAAGCACACCTGCGCGCAGTGGTCCCGGACCTGCTCGTACTCGATGGTCAGGCCCGGGTCGAACACCTCGAGGTCGGGCCAGAACCTGACCCTCGTCCCGGTGCGCCGCGGCGGGATCTTGCGCACGACCTCCAGCGTGGAGGTCGGCTTGAAGCGCCCCTTGGAGTCGAAGCGGCCCGGGATCTGGTCGACGAAGGTCAACCGGTGCGTCTTGCCGCCGGAGTCGACCTCGGCGACGAGCTTCGACGCGAGCGCGTTCACCACCGAGGCGCCGACGCCGTGCAGGCCGCCGGACGACGAGTACGCACCCGTGCCGAACTTGCCGCCGGCGTGCAGCTCGGTGAACACGACCTCGAGCGCGGTCCGCTTGCCGTCCTTGCGCCCGACCGGGATGCCGCGGCCGTTGTCGGCCACCTCGATCGAGCCGTCCTTGTGGAGGGTGACCTCGATCAGGTTGGCGAAGCCGGCGGCCGCCTCGTCCACCGCGTTGTCGATCAGCTCCCAGATGAGGTGGTGCAGGCCCTCCGAGCCCGTGCCACCGATGTACATGCCGGGGCGCTTGCGGACCGCGTCGAGCCCCTTGAGCAGCTGGATGCTCTTCTCGTCGTAGGTGTGGGCGGTTCGGTTGCGGGGGGAGTCGGACGAGGCTGCCATGTCGGCTCCAAGTCAACCACGGGCCACCGACAGGGTCGCGACACCACCTCCGGCCCGGCGGGGCCACGGTGTGGGCGCCGCGGGTGCTCGGCGGGCGCGGGGCGTCGTTCAGCCGCCCAGGCGGACCTCCAGCCGTGCCCGGAGCAGCGCGAGGTCGATCGAGAGCGGGCCGGCCCCGGGGCCCCGGAGCTCCTCGATCCTGCGGATCGCGTCCAGCGCCGCCCGGTCCTGCCCCGCCGCCTCGTAGGCGGGGGCGAGACGCTCGAGCGGCGCGGTGCGGCGGGGCGAGAGGTGGGCGGCACGCTCCCACGACGTCACCGCCTCGGCGTCGTCGCCCGCGGCCGCGTGCAGGTCGCCGAGCAGCAGCCAGGCCTCGCCACGGGAGCCGTCGTGCCGCACGAGCGACTCGACCAGCTCGATCGCCTCGGCCAGCCCGTCGTTGCCCAGGTGCCGCAGCAGGCGGGCCTCGGCGAGGGTGAGTCGGCCGTCGTCGAAGGTCGCCGCCGCGGTGCGTCGCACCAGCCCGAGCCCCTCCCGCAGCGCCTCGTCGGAACCGGCCGACAGTGCCGCGTCCGCGGCGAGGAGCGCGGGCAGGGCCTGGGGCGAGCGCTCGAGCGACGCCCGGGCCTCGGCCAGCGCGTGCTCGGCGTCGCCGGCACCGAGCGCATCCGCGGCTCCGCGGGCGTGTCGGTCCGCGACGACCGCGCGGACGCCGGCGCCGGCGAGCAGCACGCCCACGGCGAGCACGCAGGCGAGGGTGGCGGACCGGCGACGAGCGCCGGACCCGGGCACCGCCGGCCCGGTCGGCGCGGGACGGTGCGGGCCGTGGTGCGCGCCGCGGCCCAGCGCGCACAGCCCGCCCGCCAGGACCCATGCGAGCGCGTCGACGTCGAAGAGCTGGAACAGCGACTGCTGGTGCAGCAGGTAGGCGCCGAGCCCGACCGCGACGCCGCAGAGCGCCGGGTCGGGGCCCGCCGGCGGCGCCGCGGCGCGCAGCGCGCGGCGCACGCCCCTCGCGGTGCCCGCCAGGACCGCGAGGTGCGCGGCGAGCCCGGCCAGGCCGAGGGTGGTCGCGACGTCGAGCAGGCCGAGGTGGGCACGGTCGGGGGTGAGCCTCCGGCCGTACCGCTGCTCCCAGGCGTCGTCGATCGAGCCGGTCGCGCCCTCGGCGAAACCCTCCGGCCCCCAGCCGAGCGCCGGCCGTTCGCCGAGCACGCGGATCGCGACGCCCCAGGTGTCCACCCGGCCCCGCGCGGTGCCGCCGGTGAGGTCGTCGAGCCGGTCGCCCGCGCCGAGCGCGGCGCCGAGCACGACGGCGAACGCACCCGCGACGAGGAGTCCCCCGACGACGCGCCGGCGCGCCCGCCGATCCGCGGGTCCGGCCGCACGGAGCGCCACCGCCGCCATCGCGGCGGCGCCGAGCAGGAGGCACAGCCACGCGGCGCGGGAGCCGCTGAGCACCGCGCAGCCGAGCGCGGCGAGCCCCGCGACGGCACCGAGCACCCGCCACCCGGTCCGCTGCGAGCGGTCCAGCAGCAACCCGGCCGCGACCGGCGCGGCGAGCACGCAGTAGGCGCCGAGGAAGTTCGCGTTGCCGAGCGGCCCGCCGGGCCGGGTCGTCGACGCGGCACCCGCGGGGACGTCCCACCCCGCGCGCTGGGCCGCGGTCACCATGGCGACCGCCAGCACCCCGACCACCATCGCCCGGACCAGCACGACCAGGTCGCGGCGGTGGCGGACCGTCGCCCAACCCGCCCACGCCAGTGCGCCGTGCAGCAGCCAGGTGGCGGCGCCGAAGGAGCGGTCGCCGGCGCCCCACAGCGCGACGCCGGGGGCCGACGACGCCGCCGCCGACACCACCGCGAGCGCGACGAGCGCCACCCAGGCCCTGCCGCCCGGCACGCTGCCCCTCGGCCGCGTCGACGCCACGCCCGCGGCGACCATCGCCGTGGTGGCGACGACCAGCACGAGCCAACGGGCGGGCAGGTGGACGTACCAGCCCGCGGGGTCCGCGACCAGTGGGAGGGCGGCGACGAGTGCGGCGCCGATGGCCAACCCGAGGCGATCCCCACGGCCCCGCACCCCGGGCGCGCCGGGGGGTCCGGCGCACCCCTCGTGCGCCGGACCCCCGTCCGCGTCGAGCACGACGCGGTGCAGCACTGGCGTCGCGCCGGTCACGTCACGGCCGGGCGAGGTCCCTCGGCGGGGCGGTGGTGGCGGCGCCGTCCGGCCCGGGAGCCCACGACTCGCCGCGCACCGCGCCGTCCTCCGCCGCCTGCTCCCGCGCCGCGCGCTCGTCCGCAGCGGGCTCCTCGGCGGCGCGCACCGCGGCCCTGAGGAGGTCCGCCCACGCGTCGTCGTCCAGCCGCACGAACAGCTGCGGCGCCGCCTCCTCGAACACCTCCGAGGCGCTGGTCGAACCGGCGTCGTCGCCCTCCTGCCAGCGGTCGACCGTGACCACCGTGCCGGACGGGTCGAGCACCACCAACCGTGCCCAGCTCTCACCCGTCGGGCTCGGGCCCGAACCGCTGAGCACCGCCGTCGCCGTGGTGCCGTCACCGAGCCCGACCTCGATCGCGCGCAGCTCGGCGGCGTGCGACGGGGTGTAGCCGACGAGCGACGCCCAGAACTCGTAGGGGCCGGCGTCGGTCAGGGTGAGCGAGGTGTGCGACGCGCGCACGCCGGCGGCGTCCTCCGCCCAGTCGAGCGTGAGCTGCACCTGGGACTCCGGCGGGGTCGTACCGACCGGCTCGAGCCCCGTGCCGGCGGGGTCCATGGCCCAGCCGTCGCCCTCGGGCCGCAGCGTGGCCAGGACCTCCTCGAGCTCCTCGAGGGAGAGCCCGTAGGCCTGGGTGAGCACGTGGGTGTCCTCGTCCATCGCCCAGATGAGGCGGTGCCAGCCGTGGTTGCCCACGATGAGGCGGGCAGGCCGGCCGTGGATGGTCAGCTCGCGCCCGCCCCTGCCCATGGTGAGGTGGTCGGACGACTGGACGCTCGCCACGACGAAGCGCACCGGCTCGCCCGGAGCGAGGTCGGCGAGCACGGCGAGGTCCGCCGCCGGACGGCCCGCCCCGCGCTCCGTGCCGGTCGTCCAGATCCCGGTGAGCGCCTCGTCGCCGGTCCCGGGCAGCGTCACGCGCAGCGCGGCGAGCTCGCGCCGGGCGGCCTCGCCCTCGGTGGCCCGCCAGCCCTTCATCGCGCCGGTCGCCGAGCCCGTCGAGGAGCCGGTGGCGACGCCCGCGACGGGGGAGGGGCCCGCGGCGTCGGTGGTGCGCACGGGCTGTGGAGCCTGGGCGTTGACGACGAGCCCGACCACGAGCGCGGCGGCTGCCACACCCGACAGCGACACCGCGGCGACCCTGCGGTGGTGGCGGGTGGCGATGCGCTCGTTCGCGGCGCGCCGCAGCGTCGACGGGGCCGCCACGTCGTGGGGCACCCGCACGGAGTCCGCCTCCGCCCGGAGGTGCGCGCGCAGGCGCGACTCGAGCGGATCGGGATCAGGTCGGTCGTGTCGGTCGTGGGTCGTCATCGCTCCTCGTTCCTCGTGTCGATCGCGTCGTTCCGGCGGGGTGCGGCGGGTGGGCCGGCGGCGGCACCGCCGCCCGGCTCCCGCTCCTCGAGCGCCGCTCGCAGCTCGCCCAGGGCCCGGTGCAGCAAGGACTTGACCGTGCCGCGACGGACGCCGAGCACCTCGGCGATCTCGTCCTGGGGGAGGTCGAGGTAGTACCGCAGCACGATCGCCGCGCGGCGCTTGGGGCGCAGCCGTGCGATGACGTCCGCGAGGATCTCGTCGGGGTCGTGCACCGCCTGCTCGACCACCTCGGCGACCGGCACGGTGGCGCGACGGACCCGCCGGCGGTGGTGGTCGTTGCACCGGTTGACCACCGCGGTGCGGAGGTAGCCGCCCGGATTGTCGAGGCGCTCCCAGCGCTCGTAGGTGCGGGTGAAGGACTCCTGCACGATCTCGGCGGCGGTCTCCCGGTCGCCGGTCAGCAGGTAGCCCAGCCGCAGCATCGGGAGCAGCTCGACCCGGTAGAGCTCGTCGAACTCGGCGTCGCGGGCGGGGCCCTCCACCACGCGGAGACGGGGCTCCGCCGGTGGCGGTGGAGGTCCGCCACGGAGCTCGGGGGGTGGTTCGGGCCGGCTCACGAGCGGTGCCGGCGCGGCCGGTGCCGCCCGGAGCCCGTCCGATCGGCCATGGATGGGGTAGCTCGTCGTCGTGTCGATGACACCGACGACGCACGAGCACCCCGGTTGGTTCCCGGGCACTCGGGGACCAACCGGCGCCCCGGCGCCGGTCCGCCTACCAGCGACCGAACCCCACGGCGAGGAGGCGACGTCGGGTCTTCTTCGACACGAGGTCCCGGGCGGTGTGCGGGATCGTCAACGGCTCGGGGGCGGGGTCGGGCTTCGACGGGGCACCCTCGCTGCCCACCACGAGCAGCAGGCCCTCCTCCCGGCCGACGTAGGCCCACTCGAGCCGCTTCTCGTTGCGGAACTTCGTGATGCGGACGCCCGTGGTCGCCCGTCCCCGGGTCGGGATCTCGCTCGCGTCGGTGACCTTGGCGGTCTGGGCGTCCGAGACGGTGAGCACGATGCTCTCGTCATCGGCGGGTCCGGCGCCGACCACCACCGAGCCGTCCGCGAGCTTCATGCCGGTGACGCCGCCCGCGCCGCGCCCCTGCACCGGCACGTTCGCCGCGTCGCAGCGCATGGCCTGGGCGTTCGAGGCCACGGCGACGAGGTCGTGCCCGTCCGGCGCCGGGAACGCGGCGACGACCGAGTCACCCGGCTTGAGCTTGATCGCCGGGCGACCCGCCGGCGTCCCGGCCACCTCGGCGACGGTCAACCGCTTCATGACGCCCTGCGCCGTGACGAGCAGCAACGGCGGCGGCTCCTCGCCACCCTCCGGTGGCAGCGTCACCAGCGTCCGGACGACCTCGCCCTTGTCGAGCGCGAACAGCTCGCCGATCGGCGTGCCCCGGGTCCGGCCGCTGACCTCCGCAGCGGACTCGGCCGTCGTCGGGAACACCCGGCCCCTGCTCGTCAGCGCCCAGAGCTTGGCGTGGGTCGTGGTGCCGACGCGCTGCACGAGCACGTCGTGGCGCCCGAAGGTGACCTTGCGCGGCCCGTCGACCGGTTCGCGCCCCACGACCCCCGACTGCGACACGGCGACCACGCACGGCTCGTCGACCCTCGCGGCGGCCTCCTGTGCCTCGACCTCCTCGAGGGTGACGTCGTCGATGTCGTCGGGGCGGACGATGGCCGTGCGCCGCTCGACGCCGAAGCGCTCGACGAGCTCGTCGAGCTCGCGCAGCACGATCGTGCGCTGCCGCTGGTCGGAGGCGAGGATCTTCTCGAACTCGTCGATCCGCTCCCGCAGCTCGGCCGCCTCGGCCTCGAGCTCGAGGCGTGCCAGCGCGGTCAGCCGGCGCAGCTGCATGTCGAGGATGTGCACGGCCTGCACGTCGGAGAGCTGCAGCTCCTCCATCAGCCGGGCCTTGGCCTCCGCCACGTCCTGGGACGAGCGGATGATCGACACGACCAGGTCGATCGCGTCGAGCGCGATGAGCAGGCCCTCCACGAGGTGGAGCCGCCGCCGCGCCTTGTCGAGGCGGAACGCCGTTCGCCGCCGGACCACGTCGAGCCGGTGCTCGATGTAGTGGTGGCACAGGTCGTAGAGGCCGAGCGTGCGCGGGACGCCGTCGACGAGCACGACGTTGTTGATGCCGAACGTCTCCTCGAGCGGGGTCTGGCGGTACAGCTCGGTGAGCACGGCCCGGGCGTTCGCCCCCGGCCGGAGCTCGATCTCGATCCGAAGCCCCGTGTGGCGGTCGGAGGTGTTCTTGACGTCGGTGACGAGCGGCATCTTGCCGGAGCGGACCAGCTCCTGGATGCGGCTCACGACGCGCTCGGGTCCGACCAGGTAGGGCAGCTCGGTGACCACGATGCCCTCGCGGGCGCGGGTGAGCTTCACGATCTCGGCCTTGGCGCGGATCCGGAAGCTGCCGCGACCGGTGGCGTAGGCCTCGGCGAGGCCGTCGTCGATCACGATGCCGCCGGAGGGGAAGTCGGGTCCCGGCAGCACCGCCATCAGCTCCTCGACCGTCGGCTTCGGCCGCCGCTTGGTCATCACCACCCGGATCGCCTCGGCGACCTCGGCGAGGTTGTGGGCCGGCATGTTCGTGGCCATGCCCACCGCGATGCCCGAGGTGCCGTTGACGAGCAGGTTGGGGAGGCGTGCGGGCAGGTAGGCCGGCTCGGTGCGCTCCCCGTCGAAGGTGGGGCGCATCTCGACGGTGTCCTCGTCGATCTCGTCGAGCATCTCCACCGCGGCCTCGGTGAGCCGGCACTCGGTGTACCGGTACGCCGCCGGTGGGTCGTCGAGGGAGCCGAAGTTGCCGTGCGGGTGGACCAGGGTGATGTTCCGGCTGAAGTCCTGGCCCATCTTCGTCAGGGCGTCGTAGATGGCGCCGTCGCCGTGCGGGTGGTACTTGCCCATGGTCTCGCCCACCACGCCCGCGCACTTGCGGTGGGGGCGGTCGGGCCGAAGCCCCATGTCGGACATGGCGTGGAGGATCCGCCGCTGCACGGGCTTGAGGCCGTCGCGCACGTCGGGGATGGCGCGGGCGGTGATGACCGACAGCGAGTACGACAGGAAGGACTCGCTGAGCTCGGTGGAGACGGGGACGTCGATGACCTCCCGCGCGAAGTCGTCGAAGAGCTCCTGCTGGCGTGGCATGGTCGCCATTCTTCCAGCGGTGCGTGACACCCCTGCGGCAGGGGTCCGTCGGTGCTCGGCAGCTGGTGGCCCGAACGCCTCCGCGCCGGTCAGGCGCCTCCCATGATCCGCGCCTTCTCCGACGCGAACTCCTCGTCGGTCAGCACCCCGCTGGTGCGCAGCTCGCCGAGCTGGCGGAGCTGCTCGATGCGGTCGCTCGCGGGCGCGGCGGCCGCAGTGGTGTTCGCGTACGCCTGCTCGCGGTCGGCGTAGATGCGCGCGTCACGTTCGGCGAAGCGCTCCGCCTGCCGTCGCTGCACACGGCCGTTGACCGCGGACGCGGTCCCGGCGATCACCGCGGTCCGTGCGACCCCCCTCAGCAGTCCTGGCATCTCGGCCTCCTCGGTGCCCGGGCGTCATGCCACGGGTTCGATCTCCTCGAGCGACCGCAGGACCGCCTCGGCGGGGAGCCGCTCGCTGGCGACGACCTCGCCGCCGACGGCGCGAGCTGCGGTGATGAACGGCACGGCCCACGCGTTCTCGTAGACGATGAGCGCGGCCGCCGAGCCGGGCTCCAGCGCCCCTGCGGCCTCGTGGAGGTCGTCGTCGCCGATGAGCCCCGACCTGGCGCCGGAGAACGCGGAGAAGCCCTGGAGCGCGCCGTCGCTCGACTGGTTCAGCTCCAGGCCCGAGATCTGCCCGTCGGTGGTCTTGCGCACGACGACGAGGTCGTAGAGGCGGATCACCCCCGCGTCGACGAGGTCCAACAGCGCGGCGGCCGCCTCGTCGGCGGGGCCGTCCGCGTCGAACTCGATCAGGACGAAGTCGATCGGCCCGTGGGCAACCTGGACGTCGGCCATGGCGGAACCTCCGAGACGGTGTGCGCCGTCATCGTCGGGCGCCACCGCCGCGGCGGTCATCATCCGATCCGGGTGATCGCCGGGAGGATGCGGCGGCCGCACCTGCTCCCGGCCGCGACGGGCGGCCGATCCGTCCTCGTCGAGGCCGAAGTAGCGGCGGACCCCGGCGTAGCGGCGGGGCAGGGCGCGCAGCAGCGGGAGCGAGAAGAGCGACGCGGAGATCGTGCCGACCCGCTCGTGGACCACGGCGTTCAGCACCATCCCGAGCACGATCGCCCGACCCAGCGCGAACAGCCAGCCGAGCGTGACGACCGTCGCGCCGAACGCGCCGTAGAGGTCGGAGGCGTCCGCGATCTTGCCGGGCAGGTACAGCTGGCTCACGAGCTGCAGCAGCGCCGTCACCCCGGCGACGAGCAGGGCGCCGGGGAGCACGGCACCGGGGTCCGTCGTGGCCCGCGGCAGCAGCGCCAGCACGAACATCCACGCGACGACGTAGACCAGGACCGCGACGGCGAAGGACGCGCCGGCCGCCGGGGCGCCGAGCTCGACGCGCACGCGGTTGATCACCGCGGCCACGAGCCCCATGGTCGACAGCAGGCCGACCAGGCTGCCGACGATCCTCGTCGGCGCCTTCGCCCTCACCGGCAGCCGCCAGGCGAGCGCGCTCGCGGCGACCGCGGTCTTGCTGAGCGTCCGGCCCGCCGTCGCCGCGCCGAACAGTCCGAGCCCGATCGCGACCCAGCCGGCGCCGCCGGACCGGTCGAGCGCAGCACGGATCTGCTCCCGCACGGTGCCGCCGACCCCTGCTGCCCGGAGCGCGGGCCCCGGGTCGAGCAGCTTCGCCACCTGGCTGACGATCCCGACGCCGAGCAGCAGCAGCGGCACGAAGAAGAGGAAGAGCCGGAACGCGATGGCGCTGCTGATCACGGCTCCCGCGATCGCACCGTCCCGCTCGTGCAGGGTCAGCGCGACGTCCACGAGCGGCCGGTCGCGGTGGCGGTCGATGCCGGCCCGGGCCCGCGCCACCTCGACGGCGGAGCGGGCCCGGGCCCGGTCACCGAGTTGGGCGATCCTGCCGGGCACGACGCCCTCGCCCCTCGTGGCTCACCGGCCCCGTGCCGGCCCGACGGCGCAGCCCGACGGCGGAGGTCAGTCGGCCAGCTCGCGGCCGTGCACGACGACGGCGTAGATGACCACCACGTCGATGGCGATCATCAGGACCGACCAGACGGGGTACGCGGCGATGAAGGCGAGGTTCACGATGGCGCTGATCGAGGCGGCGATCACCGCGACCACCCGCCCGAACATGTGGCCGGACAGGAGGCTGACCGCACCGGCGGCGAGCAGGGCTCCGATGCCGACGTGCACCCACCCCCAGGCGGTGTAGTCGAGCTCGACGACCAGCCGACCGGAGCCGACGACGAAGTACTCGTCGTTGAACAGCGCGGTCAACCCGGCGATGAGGTGGAAGGACCCGATCAGGCCCAGCATGACCGCGCCGAACACGGCCCAGGCGCTCCACCCGGTGCGAACGGGCCCGGCAGCGAACTCCATCCGCCGATCCTGAAGTTGATGTTCCGTCAGCGATGACATGGCGGGCTACCTCCTCGGGCGACGCCGGCGCCGCCCCACCCCCCCCGCCTCGATCCGCCGCCCGGCGCGGGCGTGACCCCCGCGGGGGGATAGCGGCCGGGCGCGCGCGACGGGGGGTTGGTACCCCCGCGCGGGTCACCCGTGCTGGGTGAAGCCCCGGCTCGTGGGGTGGCGCACTGTGGGGGCACAGCACCGGCCGAAGGGGCTCCACATGACCGAGTCGCCGACCGCCACCACCGGGGAGGACTACGAGGCGCTCCGCGCCGAGCGCGACGAGCTGCGAGCGCTCCTCGCCGCGATGGGGCCCGCTCCGTCGCGCCACCGCACCCGGACGGTCGTGTCCGCGCTGTTCGTCGCCCTGGCCTGCCTGGCGTTCCTCGGCGCCATGCCGGGGCTCTGGGCGAACCGGAACCTGCTCGACACCGACCGCTTCGTGTCGCGGGTGGGCCCGCTCGTCGAGGAACCGGAGGTGCAGGGCGTGCTGGCCACGCGCCTCACGGAGCAGGTCATGGTCCTGGTCGACCCGCGCGAGCTGTTCGTGCAGGTGCTGCCGGAGCGTGGCCAGCTGCTCGCCGTGCCGCTCGCCAACGCGGTCGAGGGGTTCGTCCGCGACCGGGTGGCGTCGTTCGTCGCGACCGACGCGTTCGAGCGGCTGTGGATCGGCGCGGCCACGGTGGCGCACCGGGCGGCGCTCGGGGTGCTCCGGGGGGACAGCGACGCCGTCGTGGCGTCCGACGGCCAGGTCACGCTCAACCTCGTCCCCGCGATCAACGCCGTCCTGGCCCGGATCACGTCGGCGTCGCCCGAGATCCTCGGGCGCGAGGTGGACCTGCCCGAGGTGTCGGTCGAGGACGTGCCGGAGGCGGCGATCCAGCGCATCGAAGCGGCCTTCGACGTCGAGCTGGACGAGGACTTCGGGCAGCTCACCGTGTACGACCACGGGCGGCTCCGCACGGCGCAGCAGTGGCTCGACGCCTTCAGCCGGGTCGTGGTGCTCCTGCTCCCCGCGGCGGTCCTGGCCGCCGTGCTCGCCCTCTGGGTGAGCACCCGCCGTCGACGCACGCTGCTCCAGCTGTGTGCGGGCGCGGCCCTGGCCGCGGTCCTCGTCCGGCGGGTGATCTTCGGGTTCGACGACGACATCGTCGCGCTGGCGCGGCAAGGCGACGGACGGCGCGCGGCGGCGACCACGATCGACGCCTTCCTCTCCCCGCTGACGACCTTCGCCGCCTGGACCGTCGGGGTCGCGGCGGTCGTGGCCGCCGTGGCGCTCGTCACGGGCCCTTGGAGCTGGGCGGTCGGGCTGCGCTCCCGCGTCGCGTCGGTCGTCCGGACGGTCGCGGCCGCGCTCGGTGCGGGGACGGCCGACCGCAGGACCCAGGGGTGGATCCGCGAACGGCGCGACCTGCTCACCGGGGTCCTCGCCGTCGTCGGCGGCGTGGCCCTGTGGGTGCTGGACCTCTCCTGGTCCTGGTCGCTCCTGGTCGCGGCCGTCCTCGGCGCGTGCATCCTCGTGGTCCGTCGCGTCGGCGCGGCCGACGCCGGGACGGACGGGGCCGCAGACGACCTGACGTCGCTGGCACCGCACTGATCCCCGGATCGCTCACCCGACCGGGGTGACGTCAGGGAGCGGTTCGTGGGTGAGAGTCGAGGTCGAGGTCGCCCACGACCTCGCCACCGACGAGGAGGTCCGCCATGCTCGCAGCCGAGTGGGGCACCGGCCAGGTCTTCTGGACGATGCTGTACTTCTTCCTGTTCTTCATCTGGATCTGGATGGTGATCGCCGTGTTCAGCGACATCTTCCGGAGCCCGGACCTCTCGGGGTGGGGAAAGGCAGCGTGGTCGCTGTTCATCATCGTCCTGCCCTACCTGGGTGTGTTCGTGTACCTGATCGCCCGGGGGCGTGCGATGCACGAGCACGCGGTCGACGACGCCCGCCAGCGCGACGCGATGTTCCGGAGGTACGTGCAGGACGCGGTCGCGACCTCCCCGCCCTCCAGCGTCGACAAGCTCTCGGCGCTCGCCTCGCTGCGCGACGACGGCGTCATCGACGACGCCGAGTTCGAGCGGATGAAGGCGAACCTCACGGTCGCCTGAGCGCGTGCGCGTCGTGGCGGGATCGAACTACGAGATCGTGGTCGGGGGCCGGCTCGGGGGTGCCATGGCGCGCTGGTTCTCCGACCTCGAGGTCCGACCCTCCGGTTCCGACTCCACCCACCTCTACGGCTGGTTCCCCGACCAACCCGCGCTGCAGGGCCTCATCGCACAGCTCGGCGACCTCGGCCTCGAGCTCGTCTCCGTGCGCCGCCTGCCCGACGGCGAGTGACCGCTCAGGGGCGAGTGACCGCTCAGGCCAGGCCGAGGGACGCGGCCCGCCGGACCGCGTCACGGCGGTCGCCCACACCGAGCTTGCGGTAGATCGTGCGCAGGTGCGTCTTCAGGGTGTTGAGCGAGATGTAGAGGTGGGCGGCGATCTCCGCGGCGGAGAGGTCGGTGGGCAGGAACCGGAGGATCTCCAGCTCCCGCTCGCTGAGCCCGGCCACGGCGCCACCGGCGAGGGCGCGGCTGGCCTCGAAGGCGGCGAGCAGCCCCTCGACGGGGCGTGACGGGGCGACGCGGGACACGGCGCGGAGGGTGCGCTCGCACGGCTCGCCGGCGTCGAGGAACAGGCGCCGGTGCCCCTGGGCGGCGGCCAGCGGGACGACCCGGTCGTGCAACAGGCGGACGGCGACCTCGACCTCGCCGCGCGCCGCGGCGACGATCGAGGTCCAGAGCCCGAGCGAGAGCGCACCCTGGAGGTCCGACGGTCGGACCCGCCAGGTCGCCAGGTGCCGGGTCGCGGCGTCGAGGTCGCCGCGGGCGACCGCGAGGTGCACCGTGACGGCCGCGAACGAGGGGTCGACGGGCACCCCGCCCCGTGCCGCGGCCGCCTCGGCGCCGACCAGCTCGCGCTGCTGCAGGAGCAGGCGCGCCTCGGTGGCACGGACGCGCTGTGACACGACGGGGGGCGGGGGCGGCTCGCCGCTGGTCCGCACCCCGCGGATCGCGGCGAGCCCTTCGGGGAGCCGCCCGGACGCCAGCCGGTGCGACGCGAGCTCCACCGTCCACATCGCGACCGAGGTCGGTCGGCGGAAGCGTCGGAGGCGACCCTCGATCGCGTCGAGGATGCGCCCGCTGCGTGTGAGGTCGTCGCGCTCGAGGAGCACGTGGGCGATCGCGAGGTGGGCGTCGAGCGTGGCCGGGTGTTGCAGCAGGCCCGTGCGTGCCGCGAGCACGACCGCCCGCCGCGCGGCTGCCAGCGCGGCGTGCAGGTTCCCGGACCACGCCTCCAGGACCGCCAGGGCGCTCAGCACGTGGACCTGCCACGGGGCGTACAGGTCCGGTCGCCCGAGCGCGGCGACCATTCCACGGCGGGCATCCTCGAGCTCGCCCAGCCCCCACAGGGCCCGGGCCCGCGAGCCGGACGCCATGACCTGCAGCTGGGAGGAGCTCGTCAGCCCGAGGAGGTCCGGCACCTCGTCGGGGTCGAGCTCGCGCAGGAGGCCCAGCGCGTCGTCCGCCGCGGCGATGGAGGCCCGGGCGCCGGCGTCGAAGAACACCCAGGTCGCGCGCAGCGCCTGGCCGATCGCCCGGGCTCCGCGGTCGGCAGGACCGACGTGGGTCTCCTTGAGGACCTGGTCGGCCTGCCGGGTCGCACCCGCCATGGTCAGGAGGCACGCCCGGCGGAGCGCGACGTCCACCCGCGTCCCGCCGGGCACCGCGTCGAGCAGGTCGAGCATCGCCTCGGGTGCACCCTGTTCGAACGCCGCCCGGGCGAACCTGTCGACCACGCCGAGCACGAGGTCGGGGTCCTCCGTCTCGACGGCGTAGCGGGCCGCGAGCTCCGGCTCGCCCCGCCGTGCGTACCAGTCGGTCGCCCGGCGGAGGAGCGCGCGCTCGGCGTCGGCTCCCTCGGAGCGGAGCCCCGAACGCAGGAGGTCGCGGAGCAGCGGGTGGTACCGGCGGTCGCCGGGTCGGCGCGCGTCGGCCCCGGTGAACGCGCCGGTCCGCTCGAGCATCTCGAGGATCGCCCCGGCGTGCGGCTCCCCGGCCACGGCCGCGCAGAGGTCCGGGCGCAGCACGTCGAGCACGGAGGTGCGGCGGAGGAACCGTGCCACGACCTCGGGGACCCGCTCGAGGACCTCGGCGGAGAGGATCGCCTCGATCTGGCGGTTCGTGCCGAGCAGCCGTCGGACCACCCGGTCGGGGTCCGCCTGGCCGAGCAGCTCGGTCGCGGCGACGCGGACCGCGAACGGCCAGCCCTCGGTGCGTGCGACGAGCAGCTCGAGCTGGCCCTCGTCCAACACCGGGCCGGAGCTGCGCTCCACGACGGCTCGCACCTCCTCGGCGGTGAACGCCAGGTCCGCCGCGCCGATCGACCGGACCCCGCCCCGGCCCGACGACACCGCCTCGGGCCACCCCCGGCACGTGACGACGGTGCGGATGCCGGCCGGCAGCCCCATGGTCCAGCGTTCGAGCTCGGACACCGGCGTCGCTGCCCGGGGGGTGTCCAGCGCGTCGAGCACGAGCACCGCGCCGTCGAGCACCGAGAGGTGCCGGCGCACATCCGGGAGGAACTGGCGCCCGAACGAGCGTGGGACGGTCGGCAGCGAGCTGCGGAGCGCTGCGGGGGCCTGCGGCACGAGCGGGGCGAGCCCCTCGACCAGGCGTGCGGCCATGGCCCGGGCGTCGTCGTCCGCCCGGAAGCTGACCCACGCGACCGGAAGTGCGGCCCTCGACGCGGCCCAGCGACTCGCCAGCACGGTCTTGCCGTAGCCCGCCGGCGCGTGCAGCACGGTCAGCCGGGTCGGCGGCACCGGGGGCAGGCGGTCCAGCAGCCGGGCCCGGAGGACCAGCGCGGGGTCGTCGCCGACGGTCGCGGGCGTGACCGGCTCGTTCCCGACGGGGCGATCGCCGAGTTCTTCCACGTGGTCCACGGGATCGGGCCTCCGGGGGTCGGGAGCGGAGACGGGGTGGGCCCTCACAGGAGCCCGAGGCGCTCCGCTGTCGTGATGGCGTCGCGGCGGTGCTCCACCCCGAGCTTCCGGTAGACGTGCTTCAGGTGGGTCTTCACCGTGTTCAGCGAGATCCCCATCGACTCGGCCATCTCGGAGTTGGCCATGCGGGTCGGCAGCAGCTGGAGGACGAGGTGCTCCCGTTCGGTCAGCTGGTCGACCAGCTCCTCGACCTCCGCCGGCGAGCCGGACGGCACCGGTTGCTCCACGACGGCACGCAGGAACGGCGTCGGGGTCGTGCGGTACCTCGACCTGACGAAGCTGCGTGCCTCGTGCCAGTTGAAGATCCCGACGTTCCCGTCGAGCTCCGCCAGGTGCACCACCTCGTCGATGTGCCGTTCGGCGACCCGCTCGTCGCCGTCGAGGTGCTCGACCACCGCCGTCGCGAGGAGGTGCTCGAGCGGCTCCTCGCGCGCGGTGGCCTCCGGCCAGTCGCCGACGACGGTCCGCGCCGCCGCGCGGTCGCCCCGTGCCAGCTCGAGTCGGACGCGGGCGCTCACCACGTCGGGCGCCTCCGGCGGGGTGTCGGACAGCGCGCGGGCGGCGCGCTCGAGGTCGCCGTTGGCCAGGGAGACCTCCGCCTCGACCGTCGCGCTCCTCCCGATGACGGGGCCGCCGACGCCCCGGGCTCGCCCCGAGGGTCGGGCGGCGAGCGCCGCCAGCCCCGCGGCGGGGTCCCCTTCGGCGAGCGCCAGCAGCGCCTGTTCGTCGACGATGCCGGCAGGGCGCAGCGTGCCGTCACCCGGTCGCACCGCGGACGAGGCGTGCTGGAGCAGCCGGCGGGCTGCGTCGAGGTGGCCCCGGGACCGCGTGACGACCGCGAGCGCCAACGTCGCGTCGACGACCGCGGGGTCCACCTCCCGGCCCAGCTGTTCGGCGAGCCGCAGCACCTGCCGGGCGCACTCCTCCGCGCGGTCCAGCTGGCCGGACCACGCCTCGAGCAGTGCGAGGGAGCCGAGGGAGAGCAGGCGCCACCGGCCGTGGAGCCCGTCGAGGCTCGACCCCAGCGCCGCACGTGCCTCGGGGAAGCGGTCCAGGTGGACCAGCGCGGCGCCGCGGACGATCGTCGCGGCCCGCGCGACGTCCGCCGCCCCCTCGAGCAGGCCGAGCGCGGTGGGGACCTCGTCGCGGTCGTCCAGCCTCGACGCAGCGGCGACCGCCCGGTCGGTGCCGCACAACGCCCGGTCCAGCCGTCCCAGCTGCAGCGCACGCCAGGCGTCCAGCAGGTCCAGGACGGCGCGCTCGGCGTCGGACGCCGCCGCGGCCACCCCGTCCAGCACCGGCTGCACCTCCAGCAGCCGCCCGCAGGAGAACAGCGCGGTCGCCTGGTCGATCGCGACGGACACGCGACGACGGTGGCGTGCGGAGTCGGGCACCATCGCGAACCACCCGGCGACGGCCGACGCACCGCCGTGCCCGACCATGGCCACGCCGGCGTCCGAGGCCAGCTCGAGCACCTCCTCCCAGCGCCCCGCGGCCGCGAGGTAACCGACCGCGGTGTCGACGTCGCCGAGCACGCGGTGCCACTCGGCCGCCCGGCAGAGGACCTCGGCCCGCGAGGACGTGCCGGCCTCGGCGAGGTGGGTGCGCAGGTAGGCGCGGAACAGGCGGTGGTAGCGGAACCACGAGCGCTCGTCGTCCAGCGCCGTGACGAACATGGAGCGGCGCTCCAGCTCCTCGAGGATGGACCGGCTGTCGCTGCGCCCCCGCAGGTGGTCGCACAGCGGGCCGCTCATACGGTCCAGCTCACAGGTCGAGACGAGGAAGTCCAGCAGGTGCGGGGGCAGGTCGCCCAGCACCTGCTCGGTGAGGTAGTCGGCGACGGCCCGCTCGTCGTCGATGAAGTCCGTGACGAAGTGCTCGATGTCGCGGCGCGCCGGCAGCGCGAGCGCGGCGAGCTGGAGCCCCGCGGCCCACCCCTCGGTCCGCTCGACCAGCGCGCGGACCTGTGCCTCGGGCAGCTCGACCCGCACCAGTCGGCGCACCAGCTCGGCCGCCTCCGCGCACGAGAAGGCGAGGTCCTCCTGGCGGAGCTGGAACGAGACCCCGTGGTCCCGCAGCCGGTAGAGGTGCAACGGCGGATCCACCCGTGTCGCCGTGACGATGCGCAGCGACCGCGGCGCGTGGTGCAGCACGTCCGCGACCAGCGCGAGCGCCGAGGGGTTCGACAGCTGCTGGAGGTCGTCGAGGACCAGGGTCGCCGGCGGCGCGTGCTCGATCGCCTCCACCAGCGAGGCGCGCGAGCGCGGGACCGCACGGCGCGGCGCGCGTGCCCCCGTCGCGAGGCCCCCGCCGGCCGACGCACCCCGCGATGGGGCCAGTGCCTGCGTCAGCGCGTCGCGCAGGACCGCCACGTCGTCGTGCTCGGGACCGAGCGTGATCCACCGCACCCGGCCACGTCGACGCGACCGCAGCCACTGGGCGAGGAGGACGGTCTTGCCGTAGCCGGGCGGTGCGACCACGACCGTCAGCGGCTGCCGCCCGGCGACGTCGAGCACCCTGGTCAGGCGTGGTCGCTCGACCGCGAAGGGTGGCAGCGCCGGCACGGAGGACGCGGACCTCGGCGGTGGCCTGCTGCGTGACCGTGATCGACCCCCGGCCGATGTGTCCATCGCGGTCGACTCCTCGCTCGCCCCGTGGCGACGGCCCTCGCGTCCATTGTGCTCCCATCGGGCGGATCGCTGCTCACCCGTTCGGGGTGAGGTGCGCCGCCGCGGGCGGCGCCCACCGGAGGGGTCCGTCGGCTCGTCGTCGCCTCCCTCGGCGTTCACCCGGGAGGGGTGACGCCTCGCCGCCGGGACCGTCGGACGATGGCGGTCACCGGCTGACGACGAAGGAGACCGAACGTGGCGACGCTGACCGTTTGGAAGTTCCACACCCCCGACGGGGCGGAGCGGGCCGAGCACACCCTCGTCCGCCTCGCGAAGGAGGGCCTCATCACCCTGGACGATGCCGCCGTCGTCAGCTGGCCTCCCGGCAAGAAGGGGCCGAAGACCCGCCAGCTGCGCAGCATGGAGGGAGAGGGTGCGCTCGGCGGCGCCTTCTGGGGCCTGCTGTTCGGGCTGATCTTCTTCGTGCCGATCCTCGGCATGGCCGTGGGCGCCGCGGCCGGTGCCTTCGGAGGGGCCCTGGCGGACGTGGGGATCGACGACGACTTCATCGAATCGCTGCGCTCGAGGATCGAGCCGGGCACCTCGGCGCTGTTCGTGATGTCGAGCGACGCCGTGGTGGACAAGGTCCTGCCCGAGCTCCGCGAACTCGACCCGGAGCTGCTCCACAGCAACCTGACCACCCAGCAGGAGACGAAGCTGCGGGAGGTCTTCGAGGCCGCCTGACGTCCCACGGCGCCCTCGGCGCGGCCCCTGGCCGAGCGGTGGCGTGGGCTCGACCGGAGGGAGAGGACGCCGGATGCCGCGCGACCCCGCACCGCGCGGCATCCGGTGCCGGTCACGCCGGAACCGACCGCTCGCCACGTCGTGCGAGCGACCCGAGGAGGCCCCATGGACGAGGCGACCGCACCGTCGCTGGCGGAGCTCGAGGGTCGGCTGGTGCTGGAGCTCGGTCCGTCGGTGCCGGCGTCCGTCGTGCACCGCTGCGTCGAGGAGGCCGCGTCCCGGTTCGCCGCCGCCCCGATCCAGACCTACGTCCCCCTGCTGGTCGAACGTCGCGTGCGCAGGTCGCTGCACGACCGGCGCGACGAGGTCCGGCGGCGGGTGCCACCCGATCCCGCGCCCCAGGAGCGCACCGGCCTCCCGGCCGGGCACGTACGAGGAGGTCCCAGATGAGCTACCCGGACATCGCCGACCACGGGCTGATCGGGGACATGCAGTCCTCGGCGCTCGTCTCCACGGAGGGCACGGTCGACTGGTTCTGCGTCCCCCGGTTCGACTCACCGAGCGTCTTCGCGGCGCTGCTGGACGAACACCGGGGCGGCCGCTTCGCGCTCGCCCCGACCGAGCCGGCCGCGACGGTCAAGCAGATGTACCTGCCCGACACCGCCGTGCTCGTGACGCGCCACCTGTCCGAGTCGGGCATCGCGGAGGTCCTCGACTTCATGCCGGTGGACCGGCCGGAGGTCGCCTCGGACCGCCGGCGGCTCGTGCGCGCCGTGCGCGGCATCCGCGGCACGGTCGAGTTCGAGGCCGCCGTCGAGCCCCGCTTCGACTACGGCAGGCGGCGTCACGAGGTCGAGGTCGACGGCACGACCGCGGTGTTCGACGCCGGCGACGCGCGCCTCACGCTCACGGGCCTCTCACCGCTGGAGCGGGTCGGCGACGACGTGCGGGCACGGTTCAGCGTGGACGCCGGTGAGGTCCTCGGGTTCGTCCTCGAGTCCGGCGCGTCCGCACACCCCATGGACATCGGGCACGGAGAGGTCCTCCGCCTCTACCTGGACACCGTCGACTTCTGGCGGCACTGGATCGAGCAGAGCACCTACCGGGGCCGCTGGCGGGAGGCCGTCGAGCGCTCCGCGATCACGCTCAAGCTCATGACCTACGCGCCGACCGGCGCGCTGGTCGCCGCGCCGACCGCCGGGCTGCCGGAGGAGGTGGGCGGGACCCGGAACTGGGACTACCGGTTCACCTGGGTGCGCGACGGCTCCTTCTCGGTGCAGGCGCTCCTCGGGCTCGGGTTCACCGAGGAGGCAGCGGCCTTCGGCACCTGGCTCCGCCAGCGGACCGAGGAGCAGGCGGGCAACGGCTCCGGGCCGCTGCGGATCATGTACCGGGTGGACGGCAGCTCCGACCTGGTCGAGG
>CBFGTJ010000008.1:0-36340 GCA_965651815.1 uncultured Microthrixaceae bacterium
GATCCTCGAGTGGGGACGCCTGATGTCCTACCTCGAGCAGTCCACCCGCTACATCCCCTACGACGAGCGGCTGGGCGGCCGGTACCGGTACCACCGGGACCCGGAGATCCTGGCGTCCAACCTCGGCGCCCGCTACGTGGGCGACATGGACCGCCTGTTCGACACCTACGGCGAGCTCGCGCAGGCGCTCCAGGAGCACTTCCGCGACCGCTTCCCCAAGTCGGAGCAGGACTCGGACTTCGTGTACCGGCAGGCGATCCGTGCCAAGGCCTTCGACGCGACGCGGGGCATCCTGCCCGCCGCGGCGTTGTCGAACGTGGGGATCTACGGCTCGGGCCAGGCGTTCGAGGCGCTGCTGCTGCGCATGCGGGCCCACCCGCTGCCCGAGGCCCGCCAGTACGCGGACCTGATGCTCACCGAGTTGCGAAAGGTCATCCCGAGCTTCCTGCGCCGAGTGGACCTGCCCGACCGCGGCGTCGCCTGGTCGGAGTACCTGGCCTCGACCCGTGCGGCGATGGAGGCCACCGCCTACGAGCTGCTGGCCGGCGACGAGGTGACCGAGCCGTCGGCGCCGTCGGTCACCCTCGTCGACTGGGACCCCGAGGGCGAGGTCAAGGTCGTCGCGGCGATGCTCTACCCGTACACGGGGCTGCCCGAGACGCAGCTGCTGGACCGCGTGCGGGCGATGTCGATCGAGGACCGCCTGTCGGTGATGCGCGCCTACGTGGGGGAGCGCACGAACCGGCGCCACAAGCCCGGCCGGGCGCTCGAGCGCACCGACTACCGCTTCGACATCGTGTCGGACTACGGGGCCTTCCGGGACCTGCAGCGGCACCGCCTGGCGACCATCGAGTGGCAGGAGCTCACGCCCCGCCACGGGTACACGCTCCCGGTCGCGGTGGAGGAGGCGGGCCTCGCCGACCGCTTCGACGAGGCGATGGAGATCTCCCGCCAGCTCTGGTCGGACCTCTCCGAGCGGTTCCCCGAGCGGGCCTCCTACGCGGTGGCGCTCGCGTACCGGATCCGGTACGTGATGCAGTTCAACGCGAGGGAGGCGATGCACATCATCGAGCTGCGGACCTCGGTGCAGGGGCACCCCGCGTACCGCTCCGTGGGCCAGGAGATGCACCGCCTCATCGCGGAGCGTGCCGGCCACCGGGCGATCGCGGAGATGATGCGGTTCGTGGACCACTCCGGGGAGCCCGAGCTCGAGCGGTTGCAGGCGGAACGGCGTGCCGAGAGCCGCCGGACCGGGGCCAGCTGAGACCCTCCTCCGACGCACACGCAGACCCGGGCGCTGTGTCTATGATGCGGCCCGGTTCGAGCCGACCCGGGACCCCGCACCTGCGAATGGACGAGATCGTGGACGAAGACATCGACGCCGTGGACGGCGAGGAGCTCGACGAGGAGCTGGTCGACGAGGACCTCGTCGACGACGAGCTCGACGAGGCCGGCCTGCTGGCCGACGATGACGCGGCCGAGCCGGCCGTGGTCGAGGAGGACGAGGAGGAGGTCGACGTCCCGGCAGCCCGCCGCAAGGCGACCACTGCCGACGACGACGATGACGACGACGAGGACCTCGACCCCGACGACGTCGAGGCGGACCTCGACGCGATCCTCAAGGACCGCATCGCGGCCAGCGACGACGACGATGACGAGGACGAGCCCGAGGATCGGACCGACCCCGACTCCACCGAGCGCGTCGCCGCCAAGTCGGCCGAGGAGTTCACCTGCACGACCTGCTTCATGATCGTGCACCCGCGCCAGTTCGGGCGGTTGGGCCGGCTCGTGTGCCCCGAGGGCTACGACCCGTGCTCGTCGATCCCGATCGTGGAGAAGCGCCTCAAGAAGGCGGCGAAGAAGTAGCCGCGGCCCGACGGCGCACGCGCCGGCTTTCGGCGGGCCGGACCGAGGGACCATGCTGGACGCCGTGAGCGAGGAGACGGGACAGGGATCGCCACCGGCCGACCCGGTGAGCCTGGCGACGGAGCTGCTGCGCGTGGTGCCCCGGCTGGTGGACCGCACGCGCAGCCAGGCGGAGCTCGCCTCGCACCTCCTGGGACACCTCCCGTGCCTCGGCACGCTCCTCGGTGCGCCGCCGGCGGACCCCGAGGAGGAGCGCGTCGCCGAGGGAATGCACGAGACCGTCGGCATCGACGTGCTCTCCCTGCTGGACGAGGACCTCGATGCGGGGCGCGCCGCGGGGGACGGGGCCGCACCGCCGACCGCTGCCGGTCCGGTGGCCGCCGCTGCCGTCGACACCTCGAGCGTGCCGACCGAGGCCGAGCTGCCGATCCAGGACTACGACAGCCTCGCGGCGTCGCAGGTGGTGCCGCGGCTCGCCACGATGTCGCGGGACGACCTGCTCGCGGTGCGGGACTACGAGCTCGCCCACCGCAACCGCCAGACGATCCTGAACCGCATCAGCCAGCGCCTCGCCGAGTGAGACCCGAGGTGCCCGTCGTGCGCGAGCCCGATCACTCGCCCCGGACCCGACCGGCGGGCAAGGAGGACCTGCCCGAGCTGGTCCGGCTCCACGAGCTGGCCCGCCGGCACGTGGAGGGGGCGCGTGGTGGCGCCGTGCTGCTCGGCACCGACGCGCGACCGCTCCCGGTCGACCCCTCGCTGCACGACGACCTGGCGGACCCGTCCCGCACCGTCGTGCTCGGTTGCCTCGGTGAGGTCCCGGTGGGGTTCGCGGTCGCGGTGGTCGAGCACCTCCACGACGGCACGCCGATCGCCCGGATCGCCGAGCTCTTCGTCGAGGAGGCGGCCCGGGGGGTGGGGGTGGGCTCGGCGCTCATGGACTGGTTGCAGCAGTGGGCGGTCGAGCAGGGCTGCGCCGGCATCGGCGCCACCGTGCTGCCGGGTGACCGCGCCTCCAAGAACTTCTTCGAGGGCTACGGGCTCGTCGCGCGGGCGATCCTCGTGCACCGGGACCTGGAGGCGGGTTGAGCGAGGCACGCGGCGGCGCGGCCGGGCCGGTGAGGCTGCGGGTCGGTGCCGTGTGCGTGCTCGACGAGGCGGTCCTGCTGGTCCGCTACGGGCCCGGACCCGCCGGCGGCTACTGGGAGCTGCCGGCGGTCGAGCTGGTCCCCGGCGAGACGCTGGCCGAGGCGGCGGTCCGGGCGTGCCTCGACCTCGCCGGCTGCGACACCCTCTGCGGACCGTTCCTCGGGTTCGTCGAGCAGCCGGACGCGGACGAGCCCGAGGTCGGCATGTACTTCGAGGTGGTGCTGGTGGACCACCTGCACGCGGCAGCCGCGGCACCCGAGGGCGCCGCGGCTGCCGAGGCTCGGTTCGTCGACCCCGACGAGGTGCCGGCGCTCCGGCTCCGTGACGGGACCCTGGAGCTCCTCGCCGACCAGGGCCTCGTCGACACGGTCACCTGAGGGTCAGCGGCCCTTCCACTGGGGCTTGCGCTTCTCCGCGAAGGCGGTGAGCCCCTCGTTGAAGTCCTCGGTGCCGAACATCTTCATGATGCCCTCGCCGGACATCTTCCAGCCGACCTCGTCGGGCTGGTCGGTCGCCTCGAGCATGATGCGCCGGCTCTCCGCGACCGCCAGCGGCGCGTTCTCGGTGATCTCGGCCGCGAGCTCGAGCGCGGTCTCCAGCGCCTTGCCCTCCTCGCAGAGGCGGTTCACCCAGCCGAGGTCGTAGGCGCGCTGCGCGGGGAAGTCGAGGCGCCCGGTCAGCGCCAGCTCCATCGCCACGTTGCGGGGCAGCTTGCGCGGCAGGCGGAACAGGCCGCCCGCGGCGGCGACGAGGTTCCGCTTCACCTCGGGGATGCCGAACACCGCGGTGGTGGAGGCGACGACCAGGTCGGCGGCGAGGACCAGCTCGGTGCCACCGGCGAGGGCGGGGCCGTCGACCGCGGCGATCACGGGCTTGGTGCGATCGCGCTGCACGAAGCCGCCGAAGCCCCCCTTCGAGGTGGACATGCCCCCCGGGTCGGTCGCCATCTGCTTGAGGTCCGCACCGGCGCAGAAGATGTAGCCCTTCTCGGTGCGGGCACCCGTGAGGATGCCGACCCACACCTCGGGGTCGGACTCCATCTGGTCGACGGCGGACTCGATGCCGTTGGCGACGTCGCTGTTGACGGCGTTGCGGGCGTCGGGCCGGTTGATCGTGATGATCGCGACGTTGCCCTGCTTCTCGTACTCGACACTCATGCGGCGAAACCTAGCCGAGGGGGAGGGGAACTACCGTGAGCCGGATGTCCGCCACCTCGTGCTCCGCGCTCGTGTTCGACTTCGACGGCACCCTCGTCGACTCCGACGCCGCGCTGGTCGCGCCGTTCCTCGAGCTCGGCGTGCCCGAGGAGGAGATCAGCTTCGGGCACGCGATCGCGGAGGAGTGCGAACGGCTCGGCATCTCGATGGAGGCCTACGTCGACGCGTACGACCACGAGGTGGTCATGCCGTTCGAGGGCGTCGCGGAGATCGTGCCGAAGCTGGGACGCTGGGCCCTGTGCTCCAACAAGCACCCGCGCTCGGGCGAGGCGGAGCTGCGGCGGTTGGGGTGGGAACCGGAGCTCGCCGTGTTCGCCGACCACTTCGACTGGGAGCACAAGCGGCTCGGCCCGGTGCTCGACGCGATGGGCCTGTCGGCCGCGGAGGTGGTGATGGTGGGCGACAGCGCCGGGGACGTGCGGTGCGCGCGGGAGGTGGGCTGTCGCTTCGTGTGGGCGGGTTGGAACCCCCGCGTGGCAGCGGCCGACCCGGACGGGGTCGTGCTCCGCCACCCCCGGGAGCTACTCGACCTGTACGGGTGAGTCCGCAGCCTCGGCGGGCGACTGGGCCTCGGCGGGCGACTGGGCCTCCGCAGGCGTCGCGGCGTCGGTGGCCTCGGGAACCTCGGGGGCCTCGTCAGCGGGCTTCGCCGCCTCCTCCGCGGGCTTCGGCTCGGACTTGGTCGTCGGCTTCGCTGCCTTGGCCCCGCCCCTGCCACGCCGGGGACCGCGCGGGCGACGCTTGGCCGCCTTCGCGACCTCCTCGGGGTCGAGCCCGAACATCTCGACGATCGCGGGCAGGCGGTCACCGACCCGCTTGACGGTCTCGAGCAGCTCCTCGGAGGGCTGCTCCGGGCGGCCGGCGGGCACCACCTGGTTGCGCACCGGCGAGTAGGCGAGCGCGTCGACCGCCGCGGCCCACAGCTCCTGGTTGACCCTCGGGGTCAGCCCCTCGGAGACCGCGGTCACGAGGCGTGCGGCGAGGTCGGGGGGCAGCGGCGCACCGGCCTTGGGAGGCCGGGAGCTCAGGCGCAGCGCCCGGACGAACCGGCCGGCGTCCAGGTTCGCCCTGATGTCGTCGATCCAGTTCTGCTGCTCCTCCTCGACCCGGCGGGCGAGGCCCTCCTGCAGCTGCTCCTTCAGGGCGAGCGCCTCCTGGCCCCGTGCGCCGGTGTCGGCTGCGACGACCACCGAGCGGAGGTCGCGCAAATCGAGCCGGTCGAGGTCGGCCAGCGCCGCCTGGGCCCGGTCGAGCCACTCCGCCGCGCGGAGGCGGGGGAGCATCTGCTCGGCCATCGCGACGACCTGCTCGGCCGGCATCTCCGGGCGGTTCTCCTCGCGGGCCTTCCGGTTCTGCTCCTCGATCGCCTCGCGCACCGCGGGCACGCCGCCCCGCAGCACCTGCTCGGCGATGGGCCGCTGCTCGGGCGGCAGCTCCTCGAGCACCGCGGCGCGGTTCGCGCGGCCCGGGCGGAGGCGCTTCGGCTTCGGCCGCTCGGGCACCGGATCGGGCCGCGGCGTGCGCGGCCGGCCCTCGCGGGCACGGCCCGGCTCGCGGCCCTCACGACCCTCGCCCCGCTCGCGGCGCCGCCCACGGCGATCGCCGCGCCCGCGGCCCTTGGGTGCCAGCTGCGTGGTGACGAGCGGCTCGTCCCGGCGGGTGCCGAGGATCTCGAGCCGCTCCGGCTCGCGGCGCTCGGCCTTCGGCGGCAGGATCGAGAGGATCTCGATGCCGTCGATGAGGAAGTCGGCATCCGCGCGCAGCACGTCGCCGACCTTGGCGCCGCTGGGCAGCAGGCCGCCGTCGAGCTCACCCTTCGGTTGCCTGGCTCCGGCGGCCCGCCAGGTCCAGGTACCGTCGGGTCGTTCGCTGGTCAGCTCGATGTCGAGTCGGCGGGACATAGGTCCACCAAACTACCCAGCGGTGGACCCACCCTGAAAACGTCCCCCTGCGCGCTCGATGGCGTCGAGCAGGGCGTTCTCGAGGACCTCGGGCAACGCGGGGTGGCACCAGATCTGTTCGCGGGCGAGGCGGTCGGCGGGGATCCGGAACGCCATCGCCTGCGTGAGCTGCTGCACGAGCGTCGCCGCCTGGGGTCCCAGCACGTGGCCGCCGAGGAGCTCGCCGGAGTCCGGGTCGACCAGCACCTTCGCGAACCCGGTGGTGTCCTCCAGGGCCCAGCCGTAGGCGACGCCGCCGACGTCGCGTCGACCCACGACGTAGGGGCGCCCCTGGTCCCGCAGCTCCTGCTCGGTGGCTCCCACCGAGCCGACCTGGGGATACGAGAACACCGCGTGGGGCACGACGCGCTGGTCGATCCGTCGGGGCCGGTCGGGATGCAGCAGGTTGTGCGACACCACCGCCGCCTCCTGGTTCGCCAGGTGCTTCAGCTGCTGGGGGTTGCGGATGTCGCCCAGCGCCCACACGCCCTCCGCGGTGGTGCGCAGCGTGTCGTCGGTGACGACGTAGCCGGCCTCGTCGACCTCGATGCCCGCGCGCTCGACCTGCATCGCGGGCCCGTTCGGGTCCCGCCCGGTGGTCACCAGCAGCACGTCGCCGGTGAGCGACGAGCCGCGGCGGCACACCTTGGCGGTCCCCTCGTGGATGTGCTGTTCGAACTCCACGGTGATCCCGGACCCGTCGGGCCGGACCGAGGTCGTCACCGCGTCGAAGTAGAGGTCGACGCGCTCGCCGAACGCGTCGGTGAAGCGTGCGGAGACCTCCTCGTCCTCGTGGCGCAGCATCCGGTCGCCGCGGTGCACGATGCTCACGCGGCTGCCCAGCGCGCGGAACACGTGGCCGAGCTCGGCGGCGATGAACCCGCCGCCGAGGATCACCAGGTGCTCCGGCAGCTGGTCGATCCGCATGATCGTGTCGGAGGTGTGGAACGGGACGTGGTCGAGGCCCGGCACGGGCGGGATGCGCGGGCTGGCCCCGGCGGCGAGCACGATCCGGTCCGCGGTGACCTGCTCGGTGCTGCCGTCGGCGAACGCGACCTCGACGCAGCGCTCGCCGACGAAGCGGGCGTTGCCGTGCAGGACCGTCACGTGCCCCTGGGAGTGGCGGTAGCGGGCGCCGCTCGCCGCGATCGGGTCGATCCGCCCGAAGACCCGGTCGCGGATCGCCGGCCAGTCCGCGCCGCGGGGCTCGATGTGCACGCCGAGCCGCTCCGTCGCCTCGGCCGCCTCGACCATGCGGTCCGCGGGGAGCACGAGCATCTTCGAGGGGATGCAGCCGGCGTTGAGGCACGTGCCGCCGAACAGGGAGCGCTCCACGATCCCCACCCGCCAGTGCTCGTGCTCCTCGGTCAGGATCGAGTTGCCTGACCCCGTCCCGATGATGAGCAGGTCGAAATCGGCCATCGCCCGAGGCTACGGCCGTTGCGGGGCGGACGGACCCGCGACTGGAACGCGTTACAGTTCCCGCGTTCGCTCGTCGACGTGGGGGACCCGTGCAGATCGCGTACACCGAGGAACAGGAGCAGCTCCGCGACGAGCTGCGCGCCTACTACGAGCAGCTGCTCACCGACGAGGTGCGCGACGAGCTGCACCGCGAGGCCGGTTGCGGACCGGTCACCCGGGAGATCGTGAGGAAGATGGCCGCGGACGGCTGGCTGGGCATCGGCTGGCCGAAGGAGTACGGCGGCCAGGGGCGCAGCCAGATCGAGCAGTTCATCTTCTTCGACGAGTCGATGCGCTCGGGTGCGCCGGTCCCGATGCTGACGATCAACACGGTCGGACCGACGATCATGGAGTTCGGCACCGAGGAGCAGAAGGCCGAGTTCCTGCCGCGGATCCTCGCCGGTGAGATCCACTTCTGCATCGGCTACTCCGAGCCGGGCGCCGGCACCGACCTCGCCGCGCTGCGCACCCGTGCGGTGCGCGACGGCGACGAGTACGTCGTCAACGGCCAGAAGATGTGGACGAGCCTCGCCTCGGACGCCGACTACTGCTGGCTCGCGGTGCGCACCGACCCCGAGGCGCCCAAGCACAAGGGCATCTCGATCCTGATCGTCGACATGAAGTCGCCGGGCATCACCGTCGAGCCGCTGCACCTGCTCTCCACCCACGACATCAACGCGACGTTCTTCGACGACGTGCGGGTCCCGGCGGCGAACGTCGTCGGCGGCGAGAACAACGGCTGGGGACTGATCATGAACCAGCTGAACCACGAGCGGGTCACGCTCTGCTCGTCGGGTCTGCTGGAGCAGAGCTACGTCGAGGTGCGTCGTTGGGCGCAGCAGACCCAGCTCGCGGACGGTCGCCGCGTGGTCGACCAGGAGTGGGTGCAGCTGAACCTCGCCCGGGTGCACGCGGGCCTCGAGTTCCTCCGGCTCATCAACTGGAAGGTGGCGTGGACGGCCACCCAGGGCCGCCTCGACATCCCCGATGCGTCGACGATCAAGGTGTTCGGCACCGAGTTCTACCTGGAGGCGTTCCGCCTCCTCATGGAGGTGCTCGGCCCGAGGGCCTACCTGGAGCGCTCGTCGCCGGCCTCGATCCTCAAGGGGCGGCTCGAGATGAACTTCCGCAGCCTGCTGATCCTGACGTTCGGCGGCGGCACCAACGAGATCCAGCGGGACCTCATCGGCATGTTCGGGCTCGGGCTGCCCCGGGCACTGCGCGGCTGAGCAGCCGGCGGCACTCACGCGAAGGACGCACGACATGGACTTCTCCCTCGACGAGGAACAGCAGGCGATCGGTGACCTGGCGGGGCAGGTGCTGGGCGACCACTCCGCCCCCGACCACCTGCGCACGCTCGAGCGCTCCGGCGCACCCCGCTTCGACGAGGACCTCTGGTCGGCGCTCGCGTCGACGGGGGTGCTCGGCGCGTTCGTCCCCGAGGAGCACGGCGGCGCCGGCCTCGACCTGGTGGCCCTCGGTGCGGTGCTGGAGCACGCCGGGCGAACCGCGGCGGCGGCGCCGCTGTGGGAGACCCTCGGCCTCGGTGTCCCGGCGATCGCCCGGTTCGCGCCCGCCGCGCTGGCGGGGGAGCTGCTCGGGGGCGTGGCGGCCGGGTCCGTGGTCCTCTCCGCTGCCTGGCACGAGGACGGCAGCACGCCACTCGAGCCGACCACGGTCGCGTCACGCACCGGGGACGGGTGGCATCTGACCGGGACGCGCACCTGTGTGCCCGCCGGCGAGGTCGCCGACGCGGTGCTGGTCCCCGCAGCGGTCGAGGACGGCTCGGTGGGGTTGTTCCTGGTCCGCCGGAACGCGGAGGGCGTCGGTGTGGAGCCGCTGCGCACCACCCTCGGCGACCCCCAGGCGGCGTGGTTGCTCGCCGAGGCGCCCGCGGAGCTGGTGGCGGAGGGCCACGACTCGCTGCGCTGGGCCTACGACGTCGCCGTGGCGACGCAGTGCGCGGTGGCGACCGGGGTGTGCGCCGAGGCGCTGCGGCTGACCTCGGAGTACACCAAGGAGCGCAAGCAGTTCGACGTGCCGATCGCGTCGTTCCAGGCGGTGGCCCACCGCGCCGCGGACGCGTACATCGACGTCGAGGGCATCCGGCTCACCGCCCGGCAGGCCCTGTGGCGCCTCTCGGTGGACATGCCGGCCTCCGCCGAGGTCGCGACCGCGAAGTTCTGGGCGGCCTGGGGCGGCCAGCGCGTGGTGCACACCGCCCAGCACCTGCACGGCGGGGTGGGCGTCGACCGCGACTACCCGCTGCACCGCTACTTCCTGGCGGCGAAGGAGCTGGAGCTGCAGCTGGGCGGCACGACCCAGCAGCTGCTGTCGCTCGGGCGCCTGATCGCCGCGGAGCCGGTCTGATCAACCGGGCCGGGGCGTGAGCGCCAACCGGGACAGCGCCCGGTCCACGGCGTCCGCGTCGATGTCGACCTCGTAGGGGCGTCGTTCGCCCCTCGCGGCACCGCAGTTCGGCACGTAGTCGTAGGGGAGGCCCTTCGAGGCGCACAGGTAGTAGGTGTGCGCCGGCACCTGGGTGCCCGGGACGAGCTCGACGACCTCGGCGGAGCGGCAGAACACGGCCCTCGCGAGCCCGTCGCCGGGCAGTCCCAGCACGAGCTCGGCGTTGCGGAACGCGCGGACCTGCTCCTCGGCACGGAGGGTCGACAGGTCCAGCACCTCGACCTGGTGGCGGGCGAGGACCCCGTCGAGGCGGTGCCGGTCGCGCACGACCGGGTCGCCGGGAGCCCCGTGGACGAAGAACCGGCGGGGGAGCGGGCTGGAGGGGTCGTGCAGGGAGGTCGCGGTGCGGTCGATCCAGCGCCGGTACCAGCTGGGGATCGCGCCGGCGCCGGGGCGGCCGACCGAGCTGGGCACCAGCACCCGTTCGGCATGGACCTCCCTCGCGGGATCGACCTCGAGCAGGTCCACCCGGTTGCCGACGAGGCGGGGGAGCAGCAGCTCCTCGAACGGGTCGAGGGGCCCGTCGTGGAGCAGCGTGATGCGCCCGAGGTGCTGCACGGCGGGCTGTGCGAGCAGCGCCGCCCGTGGCAGGTGGTCGAGCAGGGTGTGCAGCTCGCCTCGCAGCGGCGAGCGGTACAGGGCGACCGGGCCGTCGAGGTGCAGCGGTGGCGGCGGGTGCCCCGAGCGGTGCGCGCGCCCGACCATGGTGCGGGTCAGCGGCGCTCCGGTGAGCGACTCCACGACGATCCGGCCCTGGCCGTCCCGCACGACCCCCGAACCGGGCAGCACCGTGACGTCGCGCAGCACGTGGACCTTCGATGCCGGCATGGCCAGCGACGGCATGCCCAGGCCCTGGGCGAGCGCGGCAGGTGACAGGGGCAGCGACTCGATGCCCGGGCACGGGATCGCCTCGCCCCCGCCCAGGTGGATCAGCTCGGAGCCGGGGAGCACGGCCGCGGGCACGGTGCGGGGAGTTCCCCTGCGGAACGGGGCCGCCAGCAGGTCCGATGCGGCACGGAGTCGCTGGATGGCGCTCACGCAGCCCGACCCTGCGGACGACGGACTGCACCCACCCGGTGAGTGGAGTGGGGGGTAGAGAACATCGGGACCCCTCGCGACCTCGCCGACGTGGCGTCGGCGCCTCGACACGGAACTGTAACGCGCGGGTCTGTCAACCGGTCCGCGCCCCCTTCGCCGTTCGGGACGGTGCTCCGGGCCCGTTCCGTCAGCCTCGACGGCGCAGGCGGCGACGATCCCCGGCGTCCAGCCGACGCGCCTCCACACGCCCTCGAACCAGCCGCAGCACGACGCCGACGAGCGCTGCGATCGACGCCGCGAAGAGGAACACGACCGCCAGCGCGACGACCAGCACCTCGTAGCCGCTCAACACGGCGAACAGCCTCACAGGAGCACCGTCCACCGGGAGAGTCTCCCAGCAACCCCCCGTGCTCGAGGAGCCGGCAGAACGCCGGAAATCCTCATTATGTCAACTTCATCGAGCATCTCGGGTTCACCTGCCGAGGGCGGCTTCGAGGTCGGCCAGCAGCCTCCCCGCGTCGACCGTGACCTCGTCCTCCACGTCGGCCCGCAGCTCGTCCACGACGCTGCGCACCCCGTCCACGACGTCCTCGAGCTCGGCCAGCTGCCGCGACATCTCCACGATGCGACGGTCACCCCAGGCCAGGTCGCCCTCGTGCCTGCGGGCCTCGTAGGCCCGCTGGCGGCAGCTCCTCCTGCAGTACGCCCTCGGACGACCGACCGATCCGGCCGCCACCGCGAACGGTCGGCCGCAGTGCGCGCACTCCCGCTCCTCAGCCACGCCGGAACCTGCGCGCCGCCGCGATCCGCGGCGCTCCCCTCGCCCACCAGCGATATTTCGTCACAGTGACAATATTACCTGTGATCGACCTCGGGCGGGGTCCTTTACTTCGCCGATGGCCTGTTGTCTCATTGGTGGTGCGATCCGGGGGGCTCGCCTGGGCCCCTCGTCGGCGACAACCGAGGAGGTGCCGATGTCCTCTCGTCATCGTGCCCGGCAGGCCGGACCGACCCCCGCTCCCCATGCAGAGCGGGCTCGGCGGAAGGCGGAGCACCGCAAGGTGCGACGGATGGTCAACCAGTCCCTGCACCTGGCGACGCTCGGGGAGGACCACGACGACCTGGTCCTCGCCACGCCGCACCCGACACACGGGTACACCGACGAGCACGAACCGGCTCCGCCACGGGCCACCGGCGATCCACGCCGGCGTGTCCGCCACTGGAAGCAGGCCTTCTGGAAGCGCCGCACGCTGGAGCGCCGTCGCAGGGCGATGGCCGAGCGGGCGATGCTGCGCCAGGCCTGAGCGACCCACGCGTACCGCCCGGCCGTCCGACGGCCGGGCGGTACCGCGTCCGGCCGGCAGCCGGAACGCCCGGGACCCGACCGCAGCCGCGCGGGCCACACCGGTAGCGTGACGACGTGTCGTCCGACGAGCGCTCCGGCCGCCGCAGCCAGCCCCGCGGACCCGGGTTCCCCCGGGCCGTGCCGGACCTCTCCCCCGCCCTGGAGCGGGCGATCGAGCAGCGCTGGACGGCCGCGCTCGCCGAGGTGGAACGGATCCGCGCCGCGCACCCCGACGCCTCGGTCGAGGAGCTCTCGAACCGGCTGATCCGCCGCTATGCGAAGGACATGGCGCTGGGTGGTGCCATCGCCGGTGGCGCGGCGGCGGCACCGGTGGCGGGGATGGCCGTCGCCGCGGCCTCCGCAGGGGCCGAGTCCGCCTACAGCGTGAGCCGCCTCGGCGAGATGATCATGGCGATCGGCCTCGTCCACGGGCATCCCGCCAACACGCCCGAGGAGCGCCGCGCGGCGGTGCTCGCCGTGATCGGCATGGCCGACGGCGCGGCGATCGGTGTCAGCGGCATCGCCGCCAGGGCCGGGTCCAAGGGCGGCGCCCGGCTGCTCCGGCGGCTCACGCCCGCGGCCGGCGCCACCACGGGGCGCACCCGTGCGACGTGGTCGAGGGTCACCCGCGGTCGAGGGCCGTGGAGCGCTGCCGCGCTGGTCCCCTACGGCATCGGAGCCGGGGTCGGTGCCGCCGGCAACGCACTCCTGGCCCGCGCCGTGGGTCGTGCGGCCAAGGAGTACTACGCCGCACGGGCGCGCCGGAACCCGCTGCACCACCACGTCGAGGACGCGGTCGACGGTGCGCTCCTCGACGTGGACCCCGCCGACGGCGAGCCGGTGGCGGGCGGCGGGCACCGTGGCTCCGGGGCGACGTGGCGGTGGGCCGCCAGCGACGAGGTCGACGACATCGTCGACGCGCTCGTCGTGGACCCGGGGCGGCGGGAAGGATCCGGGCGGTAGGGTCGCCGGCATGACCACCGTCACTCCCGCCTTGATCGACGGCGAGGAGGTGACGACGAGCACGTCGGCCGAGGTCACCTCCCCCTACGACGGGCGCACCGTCGGTGTCGTGCCCGTGTGTGGGCCCGCGGAGATCGACCGGGCCGTGGCCGTCGCCCTCGACCGCCACCGCGCCGGCGCGCCACCCACCCACGAGCGGGCCGCCGTGCTGGACCGGGTCGCCGCAGCGCTCGAGGAGCGCGTCGAGGAGTTCGCCCGCTCGATCAGCGAGGAGTCGGCCAAGCCGATCACCACCGCCACCGTCGAGGCGAAGCGGGCGATCGACACGGTCCGGTTCTCGGCCGCGGCAGCCCGCACCTTCACCGGCGAGATGGTGCCGATGGACGCCAGCGCGGTCGGTGCCGGCAAGCTCGGCTACGTCCGCAGGGTGCCGATCGGGGTCATCGGCGCGATCAGCCCGTTCAACTTCCCGCTGAACCTCGTGTGCCACAAGATCGCCCCGGCGGTCGCCGCGGGCTGCCCGGTGGTGCTCAAGCCGGCGTCCGCCACGCCGCTGACCGCGCTGCGCATCGCCCGCCTCTTCGAGGAGTGCGGGCTGCCCCCGGGGTGGATCAACGTCGTCACCGCGCCGGGGTCGGTCGCGAACCGCCTGGTCGAGCACCCCGACGTCGCGATGATCACGTTCACCGGGTCCCCCGAGGTCGGCTGGGGCATCCGCGAGCGCGCCCCCCGCAAGAAGGTCGGGCTCGAGCTGGGCAACAACGCGCCGGTCATCGTCTGCGAGGACGCCGACTGGCAGGCCGCGGCGGAGAAGATCGGCGTCGCCGGGTACAGCTACTCCGGCCAGACCTGCATCTCGGTGCAGCGCGTGTACGTGCACCGTCGCCACCACGAGGAGTTCGTCGAGGCGCTCGCCGACCGGGTCTCCCGGCTGAAGGTCGGTGACCCCGCGGACCCCGAGACCGACCTCAGCGCGCTGATCTCGGACTCGGCGAGCGACCGCGTCCAGGGGGTCATCGACGAAGCGGCGGGTGCCGGCGGGCGGATCGTGACCGGCGGCGGCCGCGACGGCGCCGTGCTGGAGCCCACCGTCGTGGACGGCCTCGAGCCCGAGATGTCGCTGTGCCACACCGAGGTCTTCGGGCCGGTCGTGGGCGTCGCGGTGTTCGACGACCTGCAGGATGCGATCGACATCTCGAACGACACCCGCTACGGGCTGCAGGCGGGCATCTTCACCCGCGACCTCACCGAGGCGCTGTGGGCGGTCGAGCAGCTGGACTTCGGCGGCGTGCTCGTCAACGAGGTGCCGACGTGGCGGACCGACCAGATGCCCTACGGCGGGGTGCGCGACTCGGGCAACACCCGGGAGGGGCCCGCCTACGCGGTCGACGAGATGACCGAGCGGCGCACGATCGTCATCCAGGGCTGAGCGACCGGCGCGTCACGCGTGGCGCAGCACGGTCACCGCGAAGTCGGAGGACTCGTCGAACGCCCGCAGGTCCCACGTGCCGAAGCGGTGCTCGACGCGCAGGCCGGCCTCGCGCACGGCGCGGTCGAACACGTCGAGGTCCAGGCGGTCGACGTGGAAGCCGACCACGACGAACCCGTCCGGCACCACGTGGCGGCCGACGTTGCGGAGCACGTCGGCCTCGGTGTCCGGCGCGATGAACGCCATCACGTTGCCCGCCAGCACCGCGCCGTGGAACGGCTCCGGCTCCCCCATCGCCGCCAGGTCCAGCTCGGCGAGGTCGCCCACGAGCCATCGTGGGCCCGGGTGGTCCTCCTCGGCCGCGGCGATCAGCTCGGGGTCGACGTCCACGCCGACGACCGTGTGGCCCCGGGCGTGCAGCTCACCGCCGACCCGTCCCGGCCCGCACCCCGCGTCGAGCACGCGTGCGTGCCTCGGCAGCATGGCGTCGACCAGGCGGGCCTCGCCGGCGAGGTCGTCGCCCTGCTTCGCCATGGTCCGGAACCGCTCGATGTACCACTGCGAGTGGCCCTCGCCGGTGTCGGTCTCCCAGCGCGTCGGTCGTCGGGACATGCGCCAACCCTACGGTCACATGGCAGCGGCCTCAGGCCGCCCCGATGCAACCCAACGCGGGTGGCGCCCCGACGGTGCCGCGCCTACGCGGTGGCGACGACCGCCGGCGAGGTCGAGAACTGGGTGCGGTAGAGCTCGGCGTAGCGGCCACCCGCGAGCAGGAGGTCGTCGTGGCTGCCCTGCTCGACGATGCGCCCGTCCTCGACGACCAGGATCGAGTCGGCGGAGCGGATGGTCGACAGGCGGTGGGCGATCACCAGCGCGGTGCGGCCCTCGAGCGCCTCGCCGAGCGCGGCCTGGACCGCCGCCTCCGACTCCGCGTCGAGGTGCGCGGTGGCCTCGTCGAGGATCACGACCCGGGGTCGGGCGAGCAGGAGCCGGGCGATGGTGACGCGCTGGCGCTCGCCGCCGCTGAGCCGGTAGCCCCGCTCCCCCACCACCGTGTGCAGCCCGTCGGGCAGCGACCGGACGAGGTCGCCGAGGCGTGCCCGTTCGAGTGCGTCCCACAGCTCCTCGTCGCTCGCGTCCGGCGCCGCGTAGCGCAGGTTGGCCGCGATCGTGTCGTGGAACAGGTGGCCGTCCTGGGTGACCACCCCCACCGTGCGGCGGATCGAGTCGAAGGTGAGGTCGCGCACGTCGACCCCTCCGAGGCGCACCGAGCCCGAGTCGACCTCCTGCAGGCGCGGCACGAGCGACGCGATCGTGGACTTGCCGGCACCGGACGGCCCGACGAGCGCGACCGTCGCGCCCGCCGGCACGGTGAACGACACGCCGTGCAGCACCTCGTCGCCCTCCCGGTCGTCGAGCACCGCGACCTCCTCGAGCGACGCGAGCGAGACCTGCTCGGCGGACGGGTACCGGAAGCGCACGTCGCGCAGCTCGACCGAGACCGGTCCCGGCGGCACCTCGCGGGCGTCGGGCCGTTCGACGATGAGGGGCTCGATGTCGAGCACCTCGAAGATGCGCTCGAAGCTCACCAGTGCGCTGACCACGTCGAGCCGGGCAGTGCCCAGGGCGGTCAGCGGCCCGTAGAGGCGGCTGAGGAGCATCGCCATCGTGACCACGGCGCCGGCCTCGAGCCCACCGGTGAGCGCCAGGTAGCCGCCGAGGCCGAACACGAGCGCCTGGGCGAGGCCGGAGACGACCATCAGCGACCGGAAGAAGACCTCCATCGCGACCGCGGAGCGCACGCCGATGTCGCGCACGCGGGTCGCCCGGTGGCCGAACTCCGCGGCCTCGGCGTCGGGCCGGCCGAACAGCTTGACGAGCGTGGCGCCGGGGGCGGAGAAGCGCTCGGTCATCTGCGAGGTCATCGCCGCGTCGTGCTGGGTCGCCTCCCGCTCGAGCCGGCCCACCGTCGCGCCCACACGGCGCGCGGGCACCACGAACGTCGGGAGGAGCCCGAGCGCGAGCAACGTGACCTGCCACGAGAGGCTGAGCATCACGCCCACGGTCAGCACGAGCACGATGACGTTGGTGACGATGCCGGCCAGTGCGGAGGTGAACGCGCGCTGGGCGCCGATCACGTCGTTGTTGAGGCGGCTGACCAGCGCGCCGGTGTGGGTCCGGGTGAAGAAGGCGACCGGCATGCGCTGCACGTGCTCGAACACTGCGCGCCGCAGGTCGAGGATGAGCCCCTCCCCCAGCCGTGCGGACTGGAGGCGCTCGAGCAGGCCGATGCCACCGCCGGCGAGTGCGACCACCGCGATGAGGGCCGCCAGGCCGACCACGACCCCGGTCCCGGCGCCGTCGACGATCGCGTTGACGGCCCTGCCCGCGAGGATCGGACTGATCACCCCGAGCGCGGCGGAGATCGTCGCGAGGACGAGGAACCCCGCGATCGTCCACGCGTGCGGCAGCGCGAACTCGAGGATGCGCCGGCGCGTCGCCCGGTCCGCGTTCGGTCGCCGGCCGCCCTCCTGCATGGCGCTGCGCAGCGCCATCCACATGCTGAAGTCGCTCATGCGGCGCACCGTAGAACCTCAAGTTCACTTGAGGTCAAGGACCGGCGCCGCGTACCGTGCAGCCATGGGCTTCGAGTGGGAGCTGTCGATCGGCTCGTTGAGCGAGCGCACCGGCGTCGCACCGTCCGCGCTGCGGTTCTACGAGGACCAGGGCCTCATCCAGTCCACCCGCACCCCCGGCGGACAGCGGCGCTACCAGCGCGAGGTGCTCCGCCGGGTGGCGTTCATCCGGGTCGCCCAGCAGGTGGGGCTGTCGCTGGAGGAGATCCGCGAGGCGCTCGACTCCCTGCCCGACAACCGCACTCCGGACCACGAGGACTGGGGACGGCTCTCGGCGTCGTGGCGCCCCCGCCTGGACGCGCAGATCCGGCTGCTCGAGGCGCTGCGCGACAGCCTCGACAGCTGCATCGGGTGCGGCTGCCTGTCGCTCCAGTCGTGCCGGCTCCTCAACCCTGGCGACATGGCCGGCGAGCACGGCCCCGGGCCGCGCTACCTGCTCGAGCCGTAGGGCCCCCGGCGGGGTCAGTTCACGCGCACGTCGTCCGGGTAGAGCGCCTGGCTGACGAGGCGCCCACCCTGGCGCCGCATCACCGAGCGCCACAGCCCGTCGGGGTCGGAGCAGAGCACGTCGTCGGGCAGGGCCTCCACCACGTGCCACGCACCCGCGGCGAGCTCCGCCTCGAGCTGGCCCGCCGCCCAGCCGGAGTAGCCCGTGTAGAGCCGCAGCAGGTCGATGCCCTCGACCTGCTGCTCCACCAGCGCCGCCGGGTCGACCGCCACGACGGGGCCGTCGACGGGGGTGACGTGGTCCACGGGCATCTGTGCACCCACGCGCCCGAGCGCGAGCAGGCCGCCGACCGACACCGGGCCACCGACGAAGAACACCGCCGGAGTCGCGACGGAGTCGGCCAGGAACGGCAGGTGCTCCTCGACCCGGGTGCCCGACGGGCGGTTCAGCACCACACCGAGGGCGCCCGACCCGTCGTGCTCCAGCATGAACACGACCGTGCGGTCGAAGTTGTCGTCACCCATGTCCGGCACGGAGACCAGCAGCCGCCCCTTGGTCGACCGGACCGGTGCCTCATCACTCATGGTCCCAGCATCGCCGGTCCGCTCCCCCGCCGCACGCCACCGCACCCTCGGTGCGGGCACGGCCACGGGCCGCTCAGTCGAGGTCGAGCGAGAGCATCCGGATCGCGTTGCCGCGCAGGATCTTGTACTGCACCTCCGGCGGAAGGTGCCCCATCATCTGCTGGGCGACCTCCTTGGAGTGCGGCCACGTCGAGTCGGTGTGGGGGTAGTCCGTCTCGAAGGTGATGTTGTCGACGCCGACCTTGTCGAGGCTGTCGAGCCCGTGCTGGTCGCGGAAGAAGCACCCGTAGACCTGCCGGTAGTAGTAGGTCGACGGCGGCTCCGGGATCTTGTCGGCGACCCCGCCCCAGGCGCGGTGCTCGCGCCACACGTCGTCGGCCCGCTCCAGCACGTAGGGCAGCCAGCCGATCTGGCCCTCCGAGTAGGCCAGCTTCAGCTCGGGGAAGCGCACGAGCACGCCCGAGAACAGGAAGTCCGACAGCGACGCCATGGAGTTGTTGAAGCTGAGCGTCGCGGCGACCGCGGTGGGCGCGTCGGGCGAGGTGGCGGGCATGCGGGACGACGACCCGATGTGCATGCACACCACCGTCTGCGTGTCGGCGCACGCGGCGAAGAACGGGTCCCAGAAGCCCGAGTGGATGCTCGGCAGCCCGAGGTGCGGCGGGATCTCCGAGAAGCACACCGCCCTCACGCCCCGCGCGGCGTTGCGGCGGACCTCCGCCGCGGCGAGCTCCGCGTCCCACAGCGGCACGATCGTCAGCGGGGCCAGGTGGCCGTCGGAGTCGCCGCACCACTCCTCGACCATCCAGTCGTTGTAGGCGTAGATGCACGCCTCGCCGAGCTCGCGGTCCTTGGCCTCGGTGAAGGTCTGTCCGCAGAAGCGGGGGAAGGTCGGGAACGACAGGGACACCTCGACGTGGTTGTCGAGCATGTCCTGCACCCGGGCCTTGGGGTCGTAGCAGCCGGGGCGCATCTCGTCGTAGGTCATCGGCGTCATCGTCATCTCGTCGCGCGAGTAGCCCACCGCCGCCACGTGGCGCTTGTGGATGTAGACGAGGTCCTCGAACACCCAGCAGTCCGCCGGCCGGCCCTCGGGGTCGAAGGTCTGCTCGTAGGCACCACCGCCGATGTGGCGCATCTCGCCCACGCCGCGCCGCTCGATGCGCGGGCCCCGGTCGCGGAACTTGCGCGGCAGCCACTCCTGCCACACGTGCGGCGGCTCGACGACGTGGTCGTCGACGCTGACGATCATCGGGAGGTCGCCGGCCGTCCCCTCGGAGCTCGTCGGGTCCGCGTCGGTGGTCGTCACTCCAGCACCTCCCCCGGGAACGGTCGTCCCGGCGCCATCTGACGGGTCGTCAGATGCTATCCCGCCGGGAGGGAGCTGCGGCCGTCGGTCCCCCACCAGCTGGCGGTGAGGCGCAGGCCCTCCACCGACGACATCGGGAAGGTCAGCTCGAAGGTGCGGCGGTAGCCGGTGTGCAGGATCTGCCAGCGCCCGTCGCGGCGCACGTAGGTGTCCTCGTAGAACGCGGCGCCGACGAGCACGAACTGCCACTCGGCGTCGACGACCACGTCCTCGAGCGCCCAGGTGCCCGTCGCGCGGTCCCCGTCGAGCTCGATCTCGGGGTGGTGCACCCGGTGGCTCGAGTGGAACTGCTGCCGGTCCATGTTCCGCTCGAGGAACGAGAGGATCTCGTCGCGCCCCTCGCAGGTGTAGCCGCCCCCGCTGTAGGCCGCGGTGGCCTCCTCGCACAGGAGCGGGACGAGGCCGGCCCAGTCCTTCTGGTCGAGGCAGCGCAGGTAGGCGTACTTGACGCGCTTGATCGCCTCGAGCTCGACCAGGTCCTCGGGGGTCACGCCTGGCCGTCCTGGGCCGCCGGCAGCGCGCGCGGGCGCAGGTCGACCTCCGCGTCGATCGGCTCGGCGTCGAGGTCGAAGGACAGCTCGGGTGCGAACAGGTCAGGTCGCGGCGGCGAGGCCGGCCGCGGGTCGTCCGACTCGTCGAACGCGGTGAGCGACTCGGGTCGCTGGGGTGCCGGCGTGCGCCCCCACCGTCGCCAGCCGACGAACATGCCGGCGACGAAGGCCAGGACGATCAGTGACAGCGAGAAGACGAACTGCAGCAACTGCACGACCTCGTACCGCATGCCAGCCCCCGATGCGCCCCGACGCAGCGAACGATCCACGCACCCTACTGCCGCGGCGCCCCGGATGCCGCGACCGCCGGCCCGCCCGCTGGGACGGGGTGGCCCGGGCCCGCGGGATCAGCCCTCGGAGTGGAGGTGGACCCGCTCGCCCTCGCGGTCGAACACCATGAGGATCTCCGCCGGGCCGTCGACCGCGTCGATGGCGTGCGGCGTCATCGTGGAGAACTCGGCCGCCTCACCCTGCTCGACCAGGATCGTGCGCGGCCCGAGGGTCAGGCGCACGCGGCCCTCGAGCACGTAGAACCAGTCGTGACCGGGGTGGACCCGCGGCTCCGACGCGGTCGCCACCGGTTCCAGCCGCATCTTCATCGCCGTGGTGTTGCCGGTGGGACGGCTGAGCGGCCAGGTCGTCCGGCCGGGGAGGTCGGTGGGGACCGGGCGGATCACGACGTCGGGGTCGTCGTGGCCGACCTCGAGCAGCGAGTCGAGGTCGATCCGCAGCGCGCGGGCCAGCGGGAGCAGCACGTCCAGGCTGATCGTCCGCTTGCCGGTCTCGATCCTGCTGATCGTCGACGCGCTGAGGCCGGCACGCTCGCCGAGCTCCTCGAGCGACCACCCGAGCGACTGGCGGAGGCTTCGAAGGCGGGTCCGGACCAGCTGGTCGACATCGAGTCCGGCATCGGCGTTCTCGGTCGGCACGACGACCAGCTTCGCACCGTCTTGCGAATACTGCAAGACCCATTGCGCCTACGGCATGGCACCCGTATCGTCACGGCATGGACCACCGACAGCACGACGTCGTGATCGTGGGCGGCGGCGCCGCCGGCCTGGCCGCTGCGGTGCAGCTCGCACGCTCCCGGCGCTCGGTCGTGGTGGTCGACGGCGGCGAGCCCCGCAACGCGCCCGCCGCCCACATGCACTCCTACCTCGGCCACGACGGCCGCCCACCGCTCGAGTTCCTCGAGCTCGCACGCGACGAGGCGCGCCGCTACGGAGCGGAGCTCGTCGAGGGCGTGGTGCGCGAGGTGACCCGAGCCGAGTCGGGCGGCGGCTTCGCGGTCGTGTTGGGGGACGGGGGCCGGCTGGAGGGGCGCCGGGTGCTGTTCGCGACCGGCCTCGTCGACGAGCTGCCCGACCTGCCCGGCGTCGCCGAGCAGTGGGGCCGCGGCGTGCTCCACTGCCCCTACTGCCACGGGTGGGAGGTGCGGGACCAGCGCATCGCCGTGCTGGCGACCGGCCCGATGTCGGTCCACCAGGCGCTGCTGTTCCGGCAGCTGTCGGACCGGGTCTCGGTCGTCGCACACGACCCGGCCGCGCTCGACGCCGCGGCCCGCACCCGGCTCGATGCCCGGGGCGTGCGGGTCGTCGACCGCCGCGCCGCGGCCGTCGAGGCCTCGCCGGAGGGGACGCTGCGCGGCGTGCGCCTCGACGACGGCGACCTGGTCGAGGCGGACGCGGTCGTCGTCACGCCCCGGTTCGTGCCCCGGGCCGCGCCGCTGCGCGGCCTCGGCATCGAGCCGGTGCCCGCGCCCATGGGCACGGGCGAGATGGTCCAGACCGACGACCGCGGCACCACCACGGTGCCCGGTGTCTACGCGGCCGGCAACGTCGCGGACGTGAGCCACCAGGTGCTCGGAGCGGCCGCGGAGGGCAGCCGCATCGGCGCGGTGATCAACGCGGACCTCGTCGAGGAGGACGTCGTCGCCGCGCTCGAGGCCGCCGTGGACGGCTCCGGTGCGGGCTGGGACCGACGGTACGCGCAGCGGCCCCAACGGTGGAGCGGGCACCCCAACGCCACGCTCGTCGCCGAGGTCGCGGACCTCGCGCCGGGCACGGCGCTGGACGTCGGCTGCGGCGAGGGCGCGGACGCGGTGTGGCTCGCGCAGCGGGGCTGGCGCGTCACCGGGCTCGACGTGTCCGCGGTCGCGCTCGAGCGCGCCGCTCGTGCCGCGCAGGACGCGGGGGTGGAAATCGAGCTGGTCCGCGCGGACGTGACGGACACGCCGCTGGAGGGCCGCTACGACCTCGTCACCGCGCACTACCCGTCGCTGCCCCGTGGTGAGGGCGACGCCGCGGTCCGCGCGCTGCTCGACGCGGTGGCACCGGGCGGCACGCTGCTCTTCGTCGGCCACGACCCCGACGCCATGGAGCACCACCACGCGGGGTTCGACCCCGCCGAGCACGTGCAGCCGGGCGACGTCGCCCGCCACCTCGGGGCCGGGTGGATCGTCGAGGTCCACGAGACCCGGCCACGCGCGCTCCCGCCCGGGTCGACGGGACCCGACGTCCCCGACGTCGTCCTGCGGGCGCGACGCAGCTGACCCGACGGCCGGCGCCTTCGGCCGGCGCCGCGCTCAGGGCAGCAGCGCGTCCGGCGGGAGGGCGACGATGCCGGTCGCACCCATCGTGCGCAGCTCGGCGAGCCGCTCCCACAGCTGGGTGGTGCCGACCACGAAGTGCACCGCGACGAGGTCCTCCCTGCCGGCGAGCGGCAGCACGGTCGGCGACGCCAGACCCGGGAACACCGCACGCAGGTCCTCGATCCGCTCCGACGGCAGGTGGAGCATCACGTAGCGGTGCTGCCGGGCGTCGAGGGCGGCGCCGATGCGGAGCTCCAGGTCGCGCAGCACCTCCAGTCCCTCGCGGTGCACGAACTCCGCCTCGCACTCGGCGATGGTGGCGAGCACCCGCAACCGGTTCTGGCGGAGGCTGGTGCCCGTCTCGGTGTTGTCGACGATGGCGTCCGCGAGTCCGGCGGCGCACGCTCCCTCGAGGGAACCGCCCATCGTGATGATGCGAGCCCTGACCCCCGCCTCCTCGAGGAACCGTGCGGTGATCGCGGGCATGTGTGTCGCCACCACTCCCCCGTCGAGGTCCGCGAGCGTGGACGGGCCGTCGGCGTCCCGCGCCGCCACGACGAGGGTGCTGCGGGCGGTGCCGAGCGGCAGCCTCGGCAGGTGGGTCAGGTCGTGCTCCATCGCGATGTCGGTCGCGATGAACGCGCCGTCGAGCGTGCCGGCCGCGAGCGCCGCCGCCGCGTCCCGGGGCCGCATCTCGATGAGGTCGAGGCCGGCCGCGCGCGACATCGACCCGCGGCCGCGCAGCCCGCTCACCCGGTACCCCGCGGTGGCGAGGAGCTCGAGGGTGTCGTCGCGCAGGCGGCCCTTCGAGGGCACCGCGATGCGGGCGGTGCGGTCGGGGTCCTCGTAGGTCACGTCGCTCACTCCCCCGCCCCGGCGTGGCGCGCCGCGAGCACCCGTTCGACCTCGGCCCAGCCGACCCCGGCGCCGACCAGTCCGCACATCAGGTGGAACACGAGGTCGGCGGCCTCCTCGGCCGCCCGGTCCGGGGCGACCACTGACGAGCCCAGCTCCAGGCACACCTCGAAGGCCTCCTCCATGATCTTGCGCTGCGCCGCGACCGGGTCGGTCAGCAAGGTCAGCGAGTAGGAGCCCTCGGGGCGCTCCTCGAGCCTCGAGCGGAGCACCTCCTCGAGGACCGGGAGGAAGGACGTGCGGTCGGGGTCGCTCACGTGGTTGACCCTACGGATCCGAGGGTCGGTCGCGAAAGACGGATCCGGACGGCCCGGCTCAGCCGGCGCAGGTGTCGGTGGGCGGCTCGCCCGCCAACCGGTCCGCGAACCACTGTTCGATGCGGTCCCTGGCGAGCTCGATCTCGTTGCCGTGGTCGGCGCCCTCGAGCACGATCAGCTCGGTCACCTGCCCGGACCCGCACAGCCGCTCGGAGAGCGCGAGCACCCGCTCGTGCACCACCCGGTCGTCCTCGGTGCCGGAGATGAGCAGCAGCGGCGCGTCGGCCGCCTCGAACCCGACGTCGTTGGCGCGCAGGATGCGCTCGGCCGGCTCGGTCGACATGGGGTCGGCCCGCCAGTAGTCGGGCGACGCCGCGTGCGGCGCGAGGGCCGAGATGATCCCGTCGAGGCACGTGTCGTCGACGACGTCCTCGACGACCTCCACGACCTCCGGGCGCAGGTAGTCGCCCGGGTCGACCTCGGGGTGGTCGGTCGCCGCGCCGTAGAGGCCCATCGTGGACACGATGCGGGCCACGATGTCGTCGATGCCCCCGAAGGTGCGGTCGAACACCGCTGCCGGGGCACCGGACACGGTGCCGAGCAGCTCGAGCTCGGGGGCGTACTCGTCCGCGAGCTCGTGTCCGGACTGGGCGCCGTGGCCGCCCTGCGAGTGGCCGAAGAGGAGCAGGCGCGACCCCGCCCCCGAGCCCTCGAGGTTGCGGGCAGCCCGCGCGCCGTCGAGCACGCTGTGCCCCTCGCTGCCCCGGGACAGGTACGCCTGGCGGTCGCCCGGGGCCGCCATGCCGATGTAGTCGGTGAGCACCCGCACGCCCTCGACGCCGAACGCGGGCGGCGCCTCGCCGCGTCGACTGAGCCCGCACTGCGGTGCGAGGCCGACGGTGCCGGGCGCGGTGACGATCACCGGCCACCCCTCCTCGGGCGGCTCCGCCGTCGGGTGGGTGACGATCCCGGTCACCGGCCGCGGCTCGCCGCGGGAGTCGGTCGACACGTACATCACGCGCCAGGTGACCTCGTCGTCGGTGCGCGACACCTCCTGCACGCGCAGCAGGTCGCCCGGAGCGCCCTCGGGCAGCGGGTCGGGCGGCACGTAGAACGCGTCGTCGTCACCGGTCCACACCTCGACGGTCGGCGCCGGGGCGCGGGTCGTGGAGGGCGCGGAGCCCGACGGACCGGCCTCGTCCCCGTCGCTGCCGGCGCACCCGGCCAGGCCCCACAGCGCCGCCACCGCGAGCGCGGCGTGGCACGCCCGTCGGATCCGCCCTCGTCCCCTCGCCTCCATCGCCCGCACCGTAGCCGTGACCGTGCCGGCCGCTCAGGCCTCCGCGAGCCTGTCGAGCAGTCGGCGCAGCAGCGGCAGCGGCATGCCGAGCACGCCGCTGGGGTCCTCACCGTCGACCCGGACGACGAACCGCTCCTCCCCGGTGAGGTGCTCCTGGTCCTCCAACCGGTAGGAGCCGGCGCTGTCGAACGGCTCGAACCGGCGCACGTAGGCGCGCGCTGCACGCTCGTCGAAGTCCCGCATCGTCACGGTCTGGACGTCGACGCCGTCGACCGCCGCGGTGACCTCACCGGCGGGACCGGTGCGCAGCACGACCAGGCCGTTGACGAGCCGGTGGGTGGTCCCCGACATCGCGAGCAGCTGCGCCACCGCGCCCTCCTCGTCCGGCTGCTTGGTGAGCTGGCGGGGACCCGTGGGCAGGTCCAGCACCCCGACCTGGTCGCCTCCGAGCACGACGGAGTCGGGGTGGCGACCGGCGACCGCGGTCGCCTTGCGGCGGGCCAGCTCCACCGCCTGGGCCCGGGGATCCTCGGCGAAGAGGTGGTCCAGCTCCCGTTCGTCCACCTCCGGCGGGTCGGTCACGACCTCGTACCCGGCGTCGCGCAGCACCTGCGCGCGGTAGCGCGAGCCGGAGGCGAGCACGAGCGTGGTGGGCACCGGGCAAGTCTGGCCGAGCCGCGGGGTCGCGGCGGCACGTCGGTAGGGTGACCGCCGTGCTCGAGGAGGAGGGGCGCGCCGGGCGCGCCGCAGTGGTCACGATGGAGCTGCAGCGCGGGGTCGTCGGCGACCTGGCGACGATGCCGCAGCTCGCGGAGGCGGCACGCGCCGCAGGGTTGCTCGAGGCGTGCGGCCGGTTGGTCGCCGGCGCCCGGGCTGCGGGCGCACCGGTGGTGCACGCGACGGTCGAGTGGGCGGCGGACCGGCGGGGAACCCCGCTCAACACGCCGCTGGTCGCGTCGCTCGCGCGGAACCCGGCGCAGGTGCTCGAGGGCACCGACGCGGTCGAGCTCGTCCCCGAGCTCGGCGACACGAGCGGTGACCTCCGCTCGACCCGGCGCCACGGCCTGACCCCCTTCACCGGCACCGACCTCGACACGCTGCTGCGGTCGCTCGGGGTCACGACGGTGGTCGCCGCCGGCGTGTCGCTGAACGTGGGAGTGCTCGGCCTGTGCCTCGGGGCGGCCGACCTGGGCTACCGGGTGGTCGTGCCGACCGACGCCGTCGTCGGCATGCCGGCGGCCTACGGCGAGCAGGTGCTGCGGCACACGCTCGCCGCGGTGGCGACGCTCACCACCGTCGACGAGCTGCTCGCGCCGGGCGGTGCGCTGGCCGCACCTGGCTGACGCGGCGCCGCTCAGCTCGCCGCGGCTCGCAGCCCCAGGGCACCTGCCAACTCCGCCGCCCGGTCGCACACCTCGGCCCGGGTCACGCCCGGCGCCGACACCACGACCCAGTCGACGCCCAGGTCCACCAGCTCGCCGACCTCCTCGACCATCGCGGGGAGCCGACCGTCGGGGTCCCGGCGGTACGCCTCGCCGCCGAACGGGGCGAAGCACACGGTCAGCGGCTCGGTGCGCCCCGCCTCCTCGCCCAGCTCACGCAGGCGGTCCAGGCGTGCGCGCAGGCCGTCGAGGTCCGAGATCTCGGCGGTGCGGAGGCCCTTCGCTGCGCCGGGGGCGGTCGGGAACGGGGACCAGCCCTGCGCGCTGCGCACGGCGCGGCGCATCGCCGCGGTGCTGTTCCCACCGACCCAGATCGGCGGGTGCGGCTGCTGCACGGGGCGTGGCAGCACGGTCGCACCGCGGGCGTGCCACCCCTCGCCGCTCCCCTCGACCCGCTCGCCGCTCCAGATCCTGGGCAGCCACTCGAGCGCCTCGTCGAGCCGGTCGGCGCGGCCGTCGAAGTCGGCGCCCAGCGCTGCGAACTCGGGCCGGAGGTAACCGGCGGCCACGCCGACGATCAGCCGCCCGTGCGAGAGCACGTCGACGCTGGCGAGCGCCTTCGCCGCGAGGAACGGGTTGCGGTACGGCAGCACGTACACGTTCGTGTGCAGGCGCATCCGACTCGTCGCGATCGCTGCGGCCGACAGCACCGCGGTGGGCTCGAGTGCCTGGTGGCCGCCGGCGGCCAGCCACCGGTCGTCGGGGGCGGGGTGGTCGGTGACGTACAGCGCGTCGTAGCCGAGCCGCTCGAACGCGGCGGAGAGCTCGGCGACGGCCTCGCCCGACACCAGCTCGGCGCCGTGCTCGACGCGATCGACCGGCAGGCCGATCGAGACACGGGCACCCACGTGCAGCACCTCCGCGAGCCACGCCGCCGCCCGCTCCCGCACGGCGGGGCCGACCTCGTGGCCGCCGGGCAGCACCACCGAGGTGGCCGGCACCCCCACGGAGTCGAGGAACGCCGCGGCGTCCTCACCGAGGAACGGGGGCACGTCCTCGTCGTGCTCGGTGCCGACGACGAGCACCGGGACCTTCGCGACCCGGTCAGCGCCCGGGCCGTCGCCCCGCTCGACCTCGGGGAGGAACGTGCAGCACGCGACGATCGCGTCCGGGGCGACCCCGTGCAGCGGCAGGCTGAGCGAGACCGCGCCGCCCTGGGAGAAGCCCGCCACGACGACCGGGCGCCCCTCCGCACGGACGCGGTCGACGAGCTCGCCGATCCGCGCGACCACCGCCGACAGCTCCTCCGCGGGCACGCCCCGCGGCCCGGTGGGGAACCAGCTGCGCACCCCGTCGTCGCCGGGCGGCGCCCCGGGCGCCACGACCTCCCAGCCGGGCGGCGCGACCGCCCGTCCCCACTCCTGGGCGGTGCCGGGCTCGTCCCCGTGCCCGTGCAGCGCGACGAGCACCCCGTCGCCTCGTTGGTGGCCGAGCATCGGGTCACTCTCGTCGCAGGGTCGCGCCACCCGCAACCCGGGAGGTTTTCGGGCGAGTCGCCCCCAGACTGGATCGACGGTCCACGCCGTGGACCCGGACCCTCCCCTCGCCGTGCTCCCGCTCCGCCGACGACGCCGCCACACCGACCCGCCGCTGCTGGACCGCCAGCTGGCGGACCTCATCGACGAGCACGCGTCGGCCGTCTACCACGTGGCCTACGGCGTGCTGCGGGACCGCGGGCTCGCCGAGGACGTCGTCCAGGAGACGATGATCAAGGCCTGGCGCTCCATGGACCGGTTCCGGGGCGACAGCTCGGTGCGCACGTGGGTGCTGCGGATCGCACACAACACGGCGGTCGACGCGCTGCGGCGCCGCCGTGAGCGTGCCGTCGCACCGGAGGACCTGCGCCGCGACGGCGAGGCCACGACGATGGACGACCCCGCTCGGCGCTACGCGGGGCGCGAGGACGTCGGGGTGCTGCGCGACGCGCTCGCCGCCATGGACGAGCTGAGCCGCACGATCGTCGTGCTGCGCGAGATCGAGGGCCTGTCGTACCAGGAGATCGCCGGGACGCTCGAGGTCCCGGTCGCGACCGTGAAGACCCGGCTGCTGCGCGCCCGCAGGGCGCTCAGCGCCGCGCTGAAGAACGAGGAGGTGGCCGGATGAACGCACCGGACGACACCGGCGAGGGCCGCGACGCACCCCGGTCGGGAGCGACCATCCGGGGGGTCAGGGCGGACGGGACGAGGCCGCACGACGACCTCGTGTCCACGAGCCCGTGGCTCGAGGACCCCGGGGACACCGACCCCGACGACACCGACCTCGACGACGCCGAGCTCGACGACGACCTCGAGGCGGACGAGGAGCTGGTGCTGCGGCTCCGCTCGCTGCTCGACCCGTCCGAGGACCTCACGACCCGCACGCAGGTCGACGTCGACCGGGCGCTGCGGGGGCGGTCGGTGCTCGCCACCGGCTTCGAACTGCTCGGCCTCGGTGTGGCGACGGTGCGCACGCTCCTCAGCGACCCACCCGAACCTGCCGATCGAGAGCCTGGAGGGCTCTGACATGGAACAGACCACGTGGATCTGGGCGATCGCCTCCCTCGGTGGGGGGCTGCTGATGGGCGAGCTCGGCGGGCGCATCGCCCGGCGAGGGATCGCGGGCGGCTCCGGCGACCGCATCGGCCGTGTCGCGGCGCGGCGGGAGGTCGCCGGCCTCGTCGGCACCGTCGTGTTCTGGCTCGCGACCGCCATCGGCCTCCTGGTCGCGATCTGGTTCCTCGACCCGGACGTGCTGGACGACCTCGGCGAGCGCCTGGGCGAGGTCCTGCCGCGACTGGGGGTCGCGGCGCTCGTGCTGATCGGCGGCCACGCGGTGTCGGTCCTGGTCGCGGCGATGGTCGGCCAGTCGGCCCGCAAGGCGACCGGCGTGCGCCAGCGTGGCCTCGAGGTCGCGCTGCAGGCCGGGTTCCTGGCGGCGGCGGTGGTGGTCGCGCTCGCCTCCCTCGGCGTGCAGCCCTCCCTCATCGTCGTGCCGCTCACGGCGGCGATCGCGGCACCGGCGCTCGCGTTCGCGCTGCTCAGCGGGCTCGGCGGCAGGGAGGTCGCGTCGCAGCTCGCGGCGGGTCGCGCCCTGCGCCACCAGCTCCGGGAGGGCCGGGTCCTCGAGTGCGGCGAGGTCCGCGGTCGGATCGTCGCCCTGCACCCCACCAGCGTGGAGGTCGAGCAGGCGGACGGGTCGCGGGCACACATCCCGAACCGCTGCATGCTCGCCGAGCCCTACCGGGTGCACGACTGAGCCGGCCCGCGTGGGCCGAACGGACCAACTTCGGGCGATTCGCCGGATCCGCCGCGACTTCCGGGCGCCTCGTACGTCAGTAGGGGTGTACAGCGCAGGACGGAAGTCCGCCCGTCCGCCACGCGCTGTCGGTTCGCACTCCGTCTCACTGGTGCTTCGGTCGGATCAGAGTGCAGATCCCGAGGTGGGCCCCGCTCCGGCGGGGCCCACCCGCGTACGCTCCGTCGGATGCTGCGACACGTGGTCCTCATCCAGCTCGTCGACGACGACCCGAGCCGCCCGGTGGATGCCGCGGCGGACGCCCTGATCGAGGGGTTGCGGACGCTGCCGGAGCAGATCCCCGAGATCCGCTCCTACACCGTCGCCCGCGACCTCGGGCTGGCACCCACGAACGCCCACGTGGGCGTGATCGCCGAGTTCGACGACGAGGCGGCCTTCGGCCGGTACCGGGAGCACCCGGCGCACGTCGACGTCGTCGAGCGGCTCCTCGAACCGGTCGCGCGGTCCCGCACGGCGCTCCAGTTCGAGGTCTGACCCGGAACCGGCGCCCGGGGCGTGACAGCAGTCACCCCATGCTCTATGGTCATTGCACCAACCGATGGTTGGTCCGGTCGAGGAACCGGCGGTTCCGCCCAGCGGAACCGTGCAGGATCTTCCCGAGCCGGCAGGGCCGGTGGCCGGGTTAGGGGGGTTGCGGCCCCACGGCCGCCGGGTTTTTAGGCCCCGGTGCCCGTGAGGGCGCGGGCCCGGCGGGGCCGAGTGCGCCCGGACCCCGGCCGATCGGCCAAACTGCACGCCGTGGCACTGCAGAAGATCTCCGGACCCGAGGGCACCGACTTCAGCGGCTTCGTGGTCGTCGACCTGGACGACGCGCCGCGAGCGGACGGCGTGGTGCGCTGCGCCAAGAAGATCCTGGTGGACGGCGCGCGCAACCTCGCACGCTCACGCACCTACGCGTGGGCCCTGCTCGGCGAGCAGGTCTCGGGGGCCTCGGCCGGCATCAGCACCCCGCCGGACCAGCGGGACGACGCCGTCCGGACGTTCGTCGAGGCGGTCACCGAGCGGGTGCGCTCCGGGGAGCTCTCGCTCGACCCGTCGCGGGGCCTCTCCCGGGACGACCTCGCGCCGCTCGCGGAGGTGGACCGGCGCAGCCCCCTCCGGGACGAGCAGCGCGCGCACGGCCGCCTGACCGACGAGCTCCTCGCGACCGGCGCCCTGTCCGCGGCGACCGCCGCGCTCGGCGGGCTCGACGGCCGTCGGGTCGCGCTGGAGGGCGCGGGCGACGCGCTGCCGGCGCTGGTGTCGCAGCTCGCGACGGCCGGCGCGAAGGTCGTGGCGGTCGGCACCGGGGCCGGCACCGTCGCGGACCCCTCGGGCCTGGATCCCACCGCGCTGGTCGACGCGCACCGGGAGCACGGGGACGGCCTGACCAGCGCGCTCGGCTCCGAGCGCGGCCCGGCCGAGGTGCTGACCGAGGAGGCGGACGTGCTGATGTGCGGCTCCCGCCCCGGGATGGTCGACCACGAGGTCGCCGCCGCGCTCCCCCACCAGCTGCTCGTGCCGATCGGCGCCGTGCCGGTCACCGCCAAGGCCCTCGCGGTGGCCACCCGCCGCGACGTGGTGGTGCTGCCCGACTTCCTGACCGCCGCCGGCCCGCTGCACGCGTTCCGCCCCTCGGAGGCCGCCACCGCGGACGAGCTGGTCGCCCGGGCGGAGGAGCACGCCGGGTCCCTGACCCGCGAGCTGCTGGGCCACGACGACGGCCCGCTCCTCGCTGCGTGCTACAGGGCCGAGGACTTCCTGCGAAGCTGGAGGGACGAGCTGCCGTTCGGGCGCCCGCTCGCCTGAGCCGCGGTCACGTCCAGTCCCGCACCACAGGAGGTGGCCGACGTGCGACCCGAGCCGTTCCGGATCCCCGAGTTCGACACCGTCGAGGAGCACCGCCTCCACCTGAAGCAGCGGCTCGCCGCGGCGTTCCGGCTGTTCGGCCGCTTCGGCTTCGACGAGGGCGCCGCGGGGCACATCACCGCCAGGGACCCCGAGCACCCGGACCGGTTCTGGGTGAACCCGTTCGGCATGAGCTTCCGGCAGATCCGGGCGAGCGACCTGATCTGCGTCGACCACGACGGCAACGTCGTCGAGGGCGACTGGCCGCTCAACCGTGCGGCGTTCGCCATCCATTCGCGGATCCACCGGGCACGTCCCGAGGTCGTCGCCGCGGCGCACGCCCACTCGGTGTACGGCAAGGCGTTCTCGTCCCTCGGCATCGAGCTCGACCCGCTCACCCAGGACAGCTGCGCGTTCTACGAGGACCACGCGGTGTTCGACGACTACACGGGCGTGGTGCTCGACCTGGCCGAGGGTGACCGCATCGCTGCCGCGCTCGGGCACCGCAAGCTCGCGATCCTCCGCAACCACGGGCTGCTGACCGTGGGCGAGTCGGTCGACGCCGCGGCGTGGTGGTACATCACCGCGGAGCGGACCTGCCAGGCGCAGCTCGCCGCGATGGCGGCCGGCAAGCCGGTGCGCATCGACCACGACCACGCGCGGCTCACCCGCGAACAGGTGGGGTCGGAGATCGCCGGGCAGTTCAGCTTCCACCCGCTGTACTGCCGGATCGTGGCCGAGGAACCGGACCTCCTCGACTGACCGGCGCCGCGTCCGCCCGCGCTCAGACGCCGAGGACGGCGCGTGCGAGCAGGAAGTAGATCAGCAGGCCGGCGGCGTCCACGAACGTGGTGATGAACGGGGCCGAGACCACCGCCGGGTCGAGTCGCAGCCGCCGCAGCACCATCGGCAGGAAGCTCCCCACGAACGTCGCGAGCAGGACCACCGCGACCAGGGCGCTGGCCACGACGAACGCGAGCTGGTGACCCGTCCCCCAGGTGACGGCCCGCACCGTGCCGACCGCGGCCATCGTGAGGCCGAGCAGCAACCCGACGCGCAGCTCCTTCCACATGACGCGGGCCGCGTCGCCGAAGCGCACCTCGCCGATCGCCATGGCCCGCACGATCGTGGTCGTGGTCTGGGAGCCGGCGTTGCCACCGGTGCCGATGAGGAGCGGCACGAAGAACGCCAGGGCGACCACCTCCTCGAGCACCCCCTCGAAGGCGCGCAGCACGGTGCCGGTGAACGCCTCCGCCACGAACAGCACGAGGAGCCACCCGACTCGGGCACGGAACACCCGCGGCACCGACGCGGTGATGTACGGCTCCCCGAGCGGCGACGCGCCGCCCATCCGGACCACGTCCTCGGTGTCCTCGCGCTCGAGCACCGCCACGGCGTCGTCGAGGGTCACGATGCCCACCAGCCGGCGCTCGCGGTCCACCACCGGGATGGCGAGCAGGTCGTGTGCCAGGAGCCGTCGGGCGACCTCCTCGCGATCCTCGTCGGTCGACGCCCACACGAGCTCCGCGGTCATGATCGAACCGACGAGGGCGTCGGCGGCCGCGAGCACGAGGCTGCGCAGCGTGACGACGCCGATCAGGCGCCGCTGGTCGTCGACCACGTACAGCACGTCGATGGTCTCGGCGTCGACGCCGAACCGCCGGACCCGCTCGATCGCCTCGGCCGCGGTCAGCTCCGAGCGGATCGAGAGGTACTCGGGGGTCATCATCCGCCCGGCGGTCCCGGGCGCGTAGCCGAGGAGGATGCCGGTCCGCCGTCGGTCCTCCGGCGACATCCGGTCGAGCAGCCGGGCGGCGACCTTGGCCGGGACCTCGTCGAGGAGCCGGGTCCGGTCGTCGGGGTCGAGCCCCTCGATGAGCTCGGTGACCTCGTCCGCGCCGAGGCTGTCGAGCAGCACCGCCTGCTGCGCCGGTTCCAGCCGCTCGAACACCCGCAGCGCCCGATCCTTCGGCAGCAGGCGGAACAGCACGGCCTGGTCGACCGGGCCGAGTCGCACCAGCTCGGCGGCGACGTCGTGCTCCGGCATCGAGGCGACCGCCGCCTGGAGGGCGTCGAGGTCCTTGGTGCGGACCGAGGTCCTGATGTCGTCCACCTGCTGCTCCGCTCCTGTCGTTCCTCGCTGCGCCCCCGCAGCCCGCTCCACCCATGTTCCTTGACCGCGCGGTCAAGTTTGGTGAGACTTCCGCCATGGACTGGCCGTTGCGTTGTGGCGTCTTCATGGCGCCGTTCCACCCCGTCCGTCAGAACGTCACCCTGGCGCTGGAGCGTGACCTCCAGCTGATCGAGCACCTCGACCGGCTCGGGTTCCACGAGGCGTGGATCGGCGAGCACCACTCCGCCGGCTACGAGATCATCGCCTCTCCGGAGGTGTTCATCGCCGCGGCGGCCGAGCGCACGAAGCACATCCGGCTCGGCACCGGCGTCGTGTCGCTGCCCTACCACCACCCGTTCATGACCGCGCAGCGCATCGTGCTGCTCGACCACCTCACCCGCGGGCGGGTGATGCTCGGCGTCGGCCCCGGCGCCCTGCCGTCGGACGCGTTCATGCTCGGCATCGACCCGTCGCTGCAGCGCCCCCGGATGGAGGAGGCGCTCGAGGTGATCCTCGAGCTGTTCCGCAGCGACGAGCCGGTCACCCGCGAAAGCGAGTGGTTCACCCTCAAGGACGCCAGGCTCCACCTGCGCCCCTACACCTACCCGCACCCCGAGGTGGCGGTCGCGGCGATGATCTCGCCGTCGGGCCCCCGCTGCGCCGGCCGCCTCGGCTGCTCGCTGCTGTCGATCGGTGCGTCCCAGCGCGCCGGGATCGACCTGCTCGCCCAGCACTGGGGGGTCATGGAGGAGCGCGCGGCGCAGTTCGGCCAGCGCGCCGAGCGGCGCGACTGGCGCCTGCTCACGCTCATGCACCTCGCGGAGACCAGGGAGCAGGCCTACCGGGACGTGGAGTACGGGCTCGCGGACTACGCGCGCTACTTCCGCGAGGTCGCGGCGCTGCCGATCTTCCCCGACGCGCCGCCCGAGGAGCTCGCCGACCACCTCAACAAGTCCGGTGCGGCGGTCATCGGCACCCCCGACGACGCGATCGAGCTCGTCGGGGAGCTCGTCGAGCAGTCCGCCGGCGGCTTCGGCACCCTGCTCCTGCAGGCCCACGAGTGGGCCAACCCCGAGGCGACCCGCCGCAGCTACGAGCTGTTCGCCCAGTACGTCCTCCCGGCGTTCGACCCGCGCACCTCCCGCACCGAGGAGTCGATGGAGTGGGTCATGGCGAACCGCCCGGAGCAGATGGGCGCCGCGATGAAGGCGATCGGCGACGCCATCCAGCAGCACGCCGCGGAGACCGCCGGGCAGCGCCGCGACGGTGACGGCGGTGCCGCCGGGGGCTCGGCGGAGGCGCCGGCGCGGGACGGCGACGTGGCACCCGCGGGCGGCTAGCCTCACCCGGGACAACCGAAGCTGGACCCCGGCCGGGAGAGCTGCGAGACCGCCGAGCGGTCGGGCAGCGCCGAAGGAGCAACCGCCCCGGAATCTCTCAGGCACCCGAACCGGTCGGGTCAGGCGACTCTGGAAAGCAGCACCGCCCGGGCGGCGACCGGATCCGGTGCTCACCGACGGGGAAAGCCGACGGGTGCACCACCCGCGGCGAAGCTCTCAGGTCCGACGACAGAGGGGGGCGCCAGTTTCCAGCCGTCGTCCCCCGGCCGCGAGGAGTCCACCATGCCCCCCACCCCGCCCAGCGCCCACGAGCCCGCCCACGACGACTTCATCCGGCGCCACATCGGCCCCGACGCGGACGAGGTCGCGACCATGCTGAAGGTCGTCGGGTACGACTCGCTCGACGAGCTCATGCGGACCGCGGTGCCCGACGCGATCCGGGACGAGTCGCCGCTGGGGCTGCCCGCCGTCCCCCAGGAGCACGCGGCGCTCGCCGCGCTGCGTGAGAAGGCGTCGCGCAACCGGGTGCTCACCTCGCTCATCGGGCGTGGCTACTACGGCACCCACACCCCCGAGGTCATCCGGAGGAACATCCTGGAGAACCCCGCCTGGTACACCGCGTACACGCCGTACCAGCCCGAGATCTCCCAGGGCCGGCTCGAGGCGCTGCTCAACTTCCAGACCGTGGTGGGCGACCTCACCGGCCTGCCGACCGCGAACGCCTCCCTGCTCGACGAGGGCACCGCCGCCGCCGAGGCGATGACGCTGGTTCGCCGGGCGCTCCCCAGGTCGAAGGC
>CBFGTJ010000009.1:0-35564 GCA_965651815.1 uncultured Microthrixaceae bacterium
AGGTCGCGAAGAAGGTACAGATGGTGTTCGTGAGCGTCGATCCCGAGCGCGACACGCCGGAGCGCCTGCGCGAGTACCTCGACCAGTTCGATCCCCGGTTCGTCGGCCTCACCGGCACACCGGAGGAGCTCGCGCGGGCGCAGGAGCTCGCGAACGTGCCCCAGGCGTTCCTCGACGACCCCGACGAGGACGGGTCCTACGAGGTCGGCCACGCGTCGCAGATGATCGCCTACCAGGAGGACGGCCTCGCCAGGATCGTCTACCCGTTCGGCACCCGCGAAGGCGACTGGGTGTCGGACCTGCCGCGGCTGCTCGCCGGCGAGCTGCCGTCGTGAGGACCCTCCACCGCCGGCTCATGTGCCTCGCGGTCCTCGTCGTCGGGTGCGGCCTGGCCGGCTGCAGTTCCTCCGGCACCCCGGAGCTCACCGTGGAGGACGTGGTGGCCTCGGCGAACGCCGGTGACCTCTCCGCCGCGTACGCGGCGATCACCAACCACGGCGACGGCGACGACGCGCTCGTGGCGGTGCGCTGCTCGTGCTCGGAGCGGGTCTCGATCCACCACACCGAGCACCACGACGGCCTGTCGAAGATGGTCCCCACCGACCGGCTCGAGGTGCCGGCCGGGGAGCGGGTCGCGCTCACCCCCGGTGGAACCCACCTCATGTTGGAGGGGTTGCACGGACCGCTGGCCGCCGGTGACGAGGTCGAGCTCACCTTCGAGTTCGAGCACACCGGCGAGCTGACCCTGTCCGCCCCGATCGTCGAACCCGCCGAGCTCGCCGACCGAGTCGAGCCGAACCACGAAGGAGCCTGACGTTGGCCTGGTGGTGCTCTGCTGTGCAACGTCCGTTCGACTGGACCCCGCGCCCCTACCTCGGCGTGTGGTTGCTGTGCGCGGCGATCGCCGCCGGCTACGTCCTCGTGCTCCGGCGGCACGCGGCGACAACCGGCGCGCCCGCGGCGAGCCGCCGCCAGCGGTGGCAGTTCGCCGGCGGGGTCGCTGCGCTGTGGATCGCGTCGGACTGGCCGGTGGGCGCCCTCGGCGGCGCCTACCTGTCGTCCATCCACATGCTCCAGTACATGCTCTACACGCTCGCCGCGGCTCCGCTGCTCATGCTGGGCACCCCGGAGTGGCTCGCACGGGCGGTGCTGCGCCGCCTGCGCCTCGAGTCGACCTGGAGGGTGCTGACCAAGCCGGTCGTCGCCGCCCTGATGGCCAACGGCCTGCTCGTCGTCACGCACTCCCCGTACGCGGTCGACCTGCTCCGCTCCAGCCAGGTCGGTTCGTTCGCGCTCGACATGGTGTGGCTCGTCTCGGGGCTCCTGCTGTGGGGCCCGGTCATCGATCCGATCCCCGAGCACCGCGTCGCCTCCGCGCCGATCAAGCTCGTCTACCTGTTCTCGGCAGCGGCGCTCGTGCCGATGGTCCCGGGTGGCTTCCTCGTGTTCTCACCGCACCCCCTGTACGAGACCTACGAGATGGCCCCGAGGGTGTGGATGTCCGCGCTGCACGACCAGCAGTTCGCCGGCGTGCTCATGAAGATCGGGAACCTCCCGGTGATCTGGACCGTGATGGGCGTGATCTTCTTCCGCTGGTACGAGTCCGAGCGCGGGCCCGCCAGGGCGCGGCGCGCGCCGGTCACCTCCCGGTCGGGCGACGCGGCGGCGCCGACGGTGTCGACCCGCTGAGCGGGCTGCTCAGCGGGTGACCCTGCTCTGGTACGTGTAGTCCGCGGCCGGGGTGGTGAAGCGGAAGTCGGCCCTCGACGGGCTGAGCGTGCCCACCCGGATCTGCAGCTCGCTCGGCAGGCCCTCGATCGGGACGAACCCGTGCTCGAGGCCCGGCGCGAACAGGCCGCCGATCGCGAACGCCGTGTTGACCAGGTCGGTCAGCCCGCCCGTGGTCGGCAGGTGGATCTGGGCGGCCACGCCGATCACGTCGTCGGGGTTCCCGAGCCCCTCGATCACCGCGCCGATCAGGTTGCCGGCAGCGGCGACGAAGTTGCCGATGTTGCTGACGATGAGGTTGACGATCTCCTGCTCGGTCGGCGGCACGGGGCTGTTGGCGATGAGCATCGCGAGCGCGTCGCGCAGCACCGGGAGCAGCGCGTTCTCGAGCGCGTCGGTCACCGCGCAGCTCTCGAAGATGCCGTCGCGCTCCATCACGAACGACAACGTGCCGAGCACCTCGAACGGGACCGTCCCGGCGGCGAGGTCGAGCAGGTCGAGGTTGAGCACGCCGGGGAAGGTGATGTCCGCCGAACCCGGCGGGATCTCCAGCGTGGTGCCGTCGGGCGCGGCGTCGTTCGGGAAGAGCTTCTGGCTGCGGCACTGCGACCTGATCGACGTGGAGGTCGAACCCCTCACGCCGAGCTTCGAGCGGAATCCGATCTGGATCACGTACGGCTCGTCGCCCCCGTCGCGGTCCTCGCCCCGGTGGACCGTGATGGAGTGGGCCCTCACGGTCCAGTCCCGCTCGGGCGGCGCATCGGGCACGCAGGCGGCGACCATCGCGATGACGGCGAGCAGCGGTACGGCAACGACGGTTCTGCGGATCACGGGCACCCTCCCTCATGACGCGGCGGTTGCCGCTCGGCGCTCCCGGCGCGAACCGTAGCAGCGGAGGCCGCGACGATGTGTCGTCGGTCACCTTCTCCGGGCCGTCAACGGCTCGTCGCCCGCTCTCCCAGCGTCGCCCGCAGCTCCGCCTCCCACGCCTGCAGCTCGGGCGACAGCAGCTCGGCACGGTGCCGCCGGAGGTTCGGGTAGCCGCCGTCGCGCTCGGCGTCCCACTCGTCGGCGAAGCGGCCGCTCGTGATGTCCCCGAGCAGCTCCCGCATCGTGGCGGCCAGGTCGTGGTGGTCGTAGCGGTCGGACCTGCTGAGCTGCCCGTACTGGCTGGTGGGGGAGTGGTGCTCCATCTGGGCCGCGTAGCCCTCCAGCCGCAGCAGCCGGAAGGTGCGCTCGACCTCTCCCGAGAGGAACAGCTCGGCGAGGACCGCCTCGATCGGGATGCCCTGTTCGAGCATCACCGCGACGAACGACTGGTTCACGTGCCGCAGCGCCGGCGCGAGGAGCTGCTCGACCGACAGGTCGAGGACCGCCTCCTGGGTCGGCGTCAGCTCGATCCCGCCCTGCCGGAGGCCGCCGATCGCGAGCGCGACCGCGAGCGTGCGCTCCATCGCCGTGCCGGTCAGGTCCCGGTGCACCCCGACCGCGCTCATGAACCCGGTGCCCTCCTCGTAGCACCGACGCACCTCGGGTCCGAGCATGCGCGGCGCGACCAGGCCGACGTCGCAGTGCGGGTCGAAGCGCCCGAACGCGACCGAGTAGCCGCTCGCGAGGACCACGAGCGCGTCGTCGCGCGGGTCGAGCCCCAGGGTCGGCACCACGTCGTCGGGGACCAGCACGCACAGCACGTCCGCGCTCGACGCGGCGTCCGTGTCCGAGCTCGCGAACCCGTCGTCCTCGGCCCGTGCCCTGCTGTCGTCGGCGCGGGTGGCGACGCGCACCGCCACGCCGCTGTCGCGCAGGTTCAGCGCCCAGGAGCGTCCCTGGTTGCCGTAGCCGACCACGCACACGTCCGCGCCGGCGAGCGCCTCGAGGTCGGCGTCCCGTTCGTGGTGGATCGTCGTCGCCATCGCCGCCTCCCCGGCGCGCGTCCGCCGCGCGCAGCTGACATCGGCGTCATCTCCGCGGGAGGCTACCGGGGTCGTCCCGGGGGTGCGCTGTAGGGTCCACGGGGTCCCGGGGGAGGTGTCCGTTGCGCGACGAGCTGCCCGACGTCCTGCGTGTCGAGGCCGACGGCCCGGTCCGCGTCGTGGTGATGGACCGGCCCGAGCACCTGAACGCGATCGACGAGCACCTGCACGCGGCGCTGGCGGACGTGTGGGAGGTGCTGGCCGCCGACCCGGACGCCCGCGCGGTGGTCCTCACCGGTGCCGGCCGTGCCTTCAGCGCGGGCGGGGACCTCGAGTGGGTGGCGTCGTTCCTCGACGACCCCGCCTCCGGCGAGGCGAGCCTGCGCGAGGGCGCGCGCATCGTCGAGGAGCTGCTGCGGTTCCCGCTGCCGGTCGTCGCGGCGGTGAACGGCCCGGCGGTCGGGCTCGGGTGCTCCATCGCGGTGCTCTGTGACGTCGTGCTGATGGCCGAGGACGCGCACCTCGCGGACCCGCACGTGGCGGTCGGCCTCGCGGCGGGCGACGGCGGCGCAGCGTTCTGGCCGCTGCTCGGGCCGATCCTCCGGCTGCGCGAGCACCTCTACACCGGGGACCCGATCCCTGCGGCGCGCGCGGTCGAGCTGGGCCTCGCATCGAGGGTGGTCCCGCCCGGGCAGGTGCTGGACGACGCGGTCGCGCTGGCGCACCGCCTGGCCGCGCAACCCCCTGCCGCGCTCCGGGCGACCAAGCGGGTGGTCAACCTCCACCTCGCGCGGGCGCTCGGGGACGCCGTGCCGGCCGGCTTCGCCGAGGAGGCGGTCACCATGGCGAGCGACGAGCACCGCAGCCGCCTCATCGCCCTCCTGGAGCGGGTGCGCCGCCGTCGCGGCGAGGGTTGACCTCCGTAGCGGGTGCAGCGGCGGGTGGCGGGCGCCGGTCGGACATCTGACATCGGCGTCAGTTTTCTGCGATGATGGCCGGACCGGCAGCTGGCGAGCCTCCGGGACGCCGAGGGGGGTGGCGGTGGAGCCGACGGACGCAGTGAACCCGCAGACCCGGGAGGCGAACCCGTACCTGCCGTCGGTGGCCGCCGACCCGGTGCCCTTCTACGACCGGCTGCGCGCCCACTGCCCGGTCGCGTCGATGGAGGGCATGGGCGGGCTCGGGGCACACATCATCAGCCGCTACGACGACGTGCGCTGGGCGCTGCGACACCCCGAGGTGTTCTCCTCCGACATCGACGCGCTCGACATCGGCCAGGACCGCCCGCTGATCCCGCTGCAGATCGACCCGCCCGAGCACTCCCACTACCGGCGGGTCATCGACCCGACGCTCAGCGCCCGCGAGGTCGCCGAGCTCGAGCCCGAGGTGCGCCGCGTGGTGGGCGAGGTGATGGACCGCTTCGTCGAGCGCGGCACCGTCGACGCGCACGGCGAGTTCACGGTGCCCCTGCCCTGCACGGTCTTCCTCGCGATCACCGGCCTCCCGCTGTCCGACCTGGACCGCTTCCTCGAGTGGAAGGACGAGATCATCCGGCCGGGCGGCGGCGCGCCGCTCGAGCCGGAGGAGTCCGCGGCCCGGCGCCACGCCGCCGGTCGTGCGATCTACGACTACTTCGAGCAGGTGCTCGCGGACCGCGCCGCGTCACCCGGTGACGACCTCCTCAGCCGGTACTTCACCACCGAGACCGACGGGCGGACGATGTCGCACGAGGAGATGCTGGACGTCTCCTTCCTGTTCATCCTCGCCGGGCTCGACACGGTCACCTCCACCCTCGACTGCTCGCTCGCGTTCCTCGCGCAGCACCCCGAGCACCGCCGGCGCGTCGCGGGGGACCCGGCGAGCATCCCGGGGGTCGTGGAGGAGCTGCTGCGGCGCGAGACGCCGGTCATGCAGATCCTGCGGCTGGTCAAGGAGCCGGTGGAGCTGCACGGGGTGAAGCTGGAGCCGGGCGACACCGCGATCCTCATGCTCGGCTCCGCGAACACCGACCCGTCCGAGTTCGGCCGGGACGCCGCGGAGTTCGTGCCCGACCGCGACCCCAACCGCCACCTGGCCTTCGGGGGCGGTCCGCACCGCTGCCTGGGGTCGCACCTCGCCCGCCTCGAGCTGCGCGTCGCGCTGGAGGAGTGGCACCGGCGGATCCCCGACTACGAGCTGGCTCCCGGTGCCGAGCTGGCGTACTCGCCGGGGATCCGCGAGATCACTCCGCTGCCGCTGGTGTTCGAGCCGCAGCCGATCCCCACGGGCGGGCGGTCGTGAAGGTCCTGCTCGACGCGGACGCCTGCGTCGGCCACGGGCGCTGCTACGCCGTCGCGCCCCGCGTGTTCGGCGCGGACGACCTGGGGCGCTGCGTCGTGCTCGAGGCCGACCCGAACGGTGAGCTGCTCGAGCAGGCCCGGGTCGGGGTGCGCGCCTGCCCGGAGCAGGCGCTGTCGCTCGACGAGCCCTCCAGCTGAGCCCGCCGCCGGTCGCGCGGCGGGCCCGCGCCGGCGATCGTCGGGCCGCGGCGACAGCCGCCCGCGCTCCGTGCTGGACTGGGCGAAGCCGCCCAACCCGCCCAGGGGGACGCCCATGGACCTCACGCTCGCGTCACGGTCGGAGCGGATCGAGGCGGGTCGCGAGCTGCGCCGCGACGTGCCCCGCAGCGCGCATGCCGAGTGGGTGCCACCACCCGGGAGGCCGGACCCGGTGGACGTGCTCGTGGCGTCGGGCCGCGACCGCGTCGCCGAGCTGCTACCCATCCGGTACGGGCGCATGTCGCACTCGCCGTTCACCTTCTACCGGGGCAGCGCGGCGGTCATGGCGTCGGACCTCGCGTCCACGCCGACGACCGGCGTCCGCGTGCAGGCGTGCGGCGACGCGCACCTCATGAACTTCGGCCTCTTCGCGACCCCCGAACGCAACCTCGTGTTCGACCTGAACGACTTCGACGAGACCGCGCCGGGCCCGTGGGAGTGGGACCTGAAGCGCCTCGCCGCCAGCGTGGTGATCGCCGCCCGTGACGGCGCGCTCCCCGAGGACGCGGCGCGCGCCGCGGCCGTGCGGTGCGCGCGGGCGTACCGGCAGCACCTCTGGGACTACGCCACCCGCAGCCCGCTGCAGGTCTGGTACGACCGTCTGGACACCTCGCTGCTCGAGCGCATGCCCCGCGACGGGACCGACCGCGACCGGCAGCGCCGGATGATCCAGAAGGCGCACCGCCGCGTCGGCGAGCACCTGATGCCGAAGATCACCGAGGTGGTCGCCGGTCGCTACCGCCTCGTCGACCAGCCGCCGCTGCTGTTCCACTCCCCGGAGCTCGAGGGGTCCGAGGAGGCCGCGGAGGAGTTCCTCGGCCGCTACCGCGAGTCCCTTCCGGAGGAGCGTCGGGTCCTGCTCGACCGGTACCGCTTCGTCGACGCCGCGGTGAAGGTCGTCGGCGTCGGCAGCGTCGGCACCCGCGCGTTCGTCTCGCTGCTCATGTCGCCGGACAACGAGCCGCTGCTCCTCCAGGTCAAGGAGGCGCAGGCCTCGGTGCTCGAACCCGACGGCGGCGGCCGCGGTCCGCTGGGGCGGAACGGGAGGAGGGTCGTGGTCGGCCAGCGGCTCATGCAGGCCGCGAGCGACATCTTCCTGGGCTGGAGCGTCGGCCCGCGCGGCCGGGACTTCTACGTCCGCCAGCTGCGCGACATGAAGCTCTCGGTGGACCTCACCGGTGCGGACGAGCGCCGGATGACCTCGTACGCCGAGGTGTGCGGCTGGGCCCTCGCACGCGCCCACGCACGCACCGGTGACGCCGCGGTGATCGCGGGGTACCTGGGCCGCAAGGGCGCCTTCGACCGTGCGATCGGTGAGTTCGCCACCCGTTACGCCGACCAGGCCGAGCACGACCACCGGGAGCTGCTCGACGCGGTGGGCGCCGGGCGCATCGAGGCGCGCAGCGACGTGTGAGCTCAGCCCTCCAGCCCGCGCAGCATCGCGGTCTGGGTGAGCGTCGCCACGTGGGTGCCCGACTCGCTCCACAGGTGCGCGATGCCCGTGGCCAGCCCGTTGCCGACGTGCGTGCACCACGAGTCGATGCCGACCCAGGTCCCGCGGATCGGTGCGAGCACCTGCACGTCCAGCTGGAGCGACACGCTGCCGACCGGCCGGTCGCCGCCGCCGAGCGCGACGACGAGGGCGGAGCCCAGCGCGTCGCCCGGGATCGGCAGCAGCGCGGGGTTCCAGTCGGTGCCCTCCGGGGCGGGCGGCTCGGTGAACCGGAACCACAACGCCTGGCGAGGGAGCGACTCCCCGGCCGTGGTGGTGCCCGCCGCGGCGCCGGCGCCGCTCGCGACGTGCCACTCGGTGTTGTCGAGGAAGCCCAGCGGGAACTCGTTGTCGAAGGCCCGGTCCGGCGGCTCCACCGGCGCCTCGCCGAGCTCGGCGGGGCGGGGGAGCGGTGCGAGCCGCGGGCCGGGCAACGTCGGGTCGGTGAACACGGCGTTCACCGCGACGCTCACCGCGCCCTCGGGCGCGGTGGCGTCGCGCAGCGTTCCCTGCACCTGCGCACCACGGCGGCCGCTGCGCAGCACCTCGACGCGGGTCTCGACGGGACCGCACGCCACGGGCCGGCAGAACACGGCGCTCGCGCTCGCGAGGGACAGGTCAGCGCGGTCCAGCACCGCGTCCATGGCCCGCAGCGCCGCGGCCATCACCACCCCGCCCTGCGCGAAGTACAGGCCCCACGCGTCGGTGATGATCGACCGTGCCAGGCCCGGCCGGGCCTCGTCGAGCACGGGCGTGGTGTCGGTGAGGATGTTCGGGGTGGCCATGGGAGGGAAGTCTCCCGCAGCGACCGCGCCCAGCGGGAACCCGCTGCACCCGCTCCGTTCGTCAGATGACCACGTGGAGCGCGTCATCTGCCGAACGAAACGGCGGCCGACCACCCCTCCGGTCGTGGACCCGGCCAGCGATGCCCCATGGGGCTAATCTGACATCCACGTCATCTTTGCACGACACGCTCGTCGGCGACGATCGAGAGGAGCGCCGCGATGCCCGAGTACGACTTCCTCCGCTACGAGTCCTTCGACGACGGGGCGATCGTGCGGATCCTGCTGGACCGCCCCGAGGCCCGCAACGCGCAGAACCGCGGCCTGCTCGTCGAGCTCGACGCGGCCTTCCGCGCGGCCGAGGCGGACGACGCCTGCAGGGTGGTGGTGCTCGGCGGGACGGGGCCGCTGTTCTCCTCGGGCCACGACCTGGGCTCCCCGCAGGCGATGGAGGAGTACCGCAGCCACCCGACGATGTCGATCGACGGCGCGACGCGCGAGGGCGCCGAGTCCCTGATGCTGCAGGAGTGGCACTACTACTTCCAGAACACCCTGCGGTGGCGGAACCTCCGCAAGATCACGATCGCCCAGGTGCAGGGGCCGGTGTACGCCGCCGGGCTGATGCTGATGTGGGCCTGCGACCTCATCGTCGGCGCCGACGACACGGTCTTCGCGGACGTGGTCGGCACGCGGCTCGGCATGTGCGGCCTGGAGTACTTCGCGCACCCGTGGGAGCTCGGGGCACGCAAGGCCAAGGAGCTGCTGCTCACCGGTGACTCGATCGACGTGCACGAGGCGCACCGCCTCGGGATGGTCTCCAAGGTCTTCCCACGGGACGAGCTCGAGGACCGCACCCTGGAGTTCGCACGCCGCATCGCCGCCCTGCCGACGATGACCGCGCTCCTCATCAAGGAGTCGGTGAACCAGACCCTCGACAACCAGGGCTTCTACAACTCGCTGCAGGCGTGTTTCACTCTGCACCAGCTGAACCACTCCCACTGGGCCCAGGTGCACGACGACCGCTGGCCGGCCGCGCGCCCCGAGGACGGCGTGCCCGCGTGGAGGGACCAGCCCCCCGTGGTCCTCGCCGAGAAGGACACGGTGCGCGCCGCGGACCCGTCCTGAGCGCGCGCAGGGACCCCACGACAGGAGGAGCACGACATGGCGGGACCGCTGGAGGGGATCCGGGTCATCGAGGTCGCGAGCTGGATGTTCGTGCCATCGGGCGGCTCCGTGCTCGTCGACTGGGGCGCGGACGTCATCAAGGTCGAGCACCCCGACACCGGCGACCCCCAGCGGGGGCTCGTCACCTCGGGCCTGTTGCCGGGCGGCGCGGATGCCGTGAACTTCATGATCGAGCAGCCGAACCGGGGCAAGCGCTCCGTGGGCATCGACCTGTCGACCGCCGACGGCCACGAGGTGCTCATGGACCTCGTCCGCGAGGCGGACGTCTTCCTCACGAACCACCTGCCGCAGGTGCGCTCGAAGCTGCGCATCGAGGTCGAGGACCTGCGCGCCGTGAACCCCGACCTCATCGTCGCCCGCGGCTCGGGCACCGGGCCGCGGGGACCCGAGGCGCACAAGGGCGGCTACGACGGGGCGTCGTTCTGGGCGCGTGGCGGCATGGGGATGACGATGCCGGAGAACGCCGCCGGCTGGCCCCCGGCGCAGATCTCCCCCGCGTTCGGCGACGTGATGGGTGGCATGTCGATCGCGGGTGCCATCGCCGCGGCGTTGCTGCACCGTGAGCGCACCGGGGAGGCGACCGTCGTCGACGTCTCGCTCCTCGCCACGGCGATGTGGCAGCTCTCGCCGATGATCATCGCGTCGAAGCTGTTCGGGTTCTCGAAGATCCCCCAGGGCGACCGGACGAAGATGTCGAACCCGGGCGTGAACACCTACCGCACCTCCGACGGACGCTTCATCGCGCTGATGCTGTTGCAGTCCGACAAGCACTGGGCCGACCTCGTGGCGCGGCTCGGGCGGCCCGACATGGCCACCGACCCGCGCTTCGTCGACTCGACCGCCCGCGCCGAGCATGCCTCGGAGTGCATCGCCGAGCTGGACGCCGCGTTCGGGGCCCACCCGCTGTCGCACTGGCGCGAGGCGTTCGAGGACTTCGAGGGCGTGTGGGCGCCGTTCCAGACCCTCGACGAGCTGTACTCCGACGTCGAGGTGGTCGCGAACGGCTACCTGCCGTCGATGACCGCCGGCAACGGGCAGGAGGTCCAGCTCGTGGCGAGCCCCGCCCAGTTCGACGAGACGACCGTGCAGGTGGACCGCGCGCCGGAGCACGGCGAGCACACCGAGCTGGTGCTCATGGAGGTCGGCTACGACTGGGACCGGATCGCCGCGCTGAAGGAGTCCGGCGCCATCCTCTGAGCTGACGCGCCGGCACCTGGGGCCAGCGCGTCAGGAGGGCGCAGCGGGTCAGCGGGTGCCGCCGCCCCTGGGGACCTCGCGGTAGGGGACCTCGTGGTCGCCGGCGGCCTCGCGGGGCATGCCGAGCAGCCGCTCGCTGATGATGTTGCGCTGGATCTCGTTCGACCCGCCGCCGAGCGACGCGCCCTGCCGGGCGAGGCTCGACACGCCGACGTCGCTGCCGGGCCCACCGTCGGTGGGCCACGCCACCGCGTCCTCCCCGGCGAGGGTCAGCGCGAGCTCGGAGCGCCGCATGATCGAGGTGCCGTGGAACAGCTTCATGATCGCCCCGGCAGGCGGGGGCATCGCCCCGCAGGCCATCCCCTGGGTGACCCGCCGCACCAGGTGGCGACCGACCAGCGACTGGACGTGCGCCTCGGCGAGGGTCCGGCGGGCGCCGGTGTCGTGCTCGAGGCCCCGAGCGCGGAGCAGCTCCACGAGGTCGTCGCTCGGGCCGCCGGTCTCGCGGCCCACCGGGCGGCCGCTGGTGTAGGGGGACCCGCCGCCGACGGCCATCCGCTCGTGGACGAGCAGCCGGGTCGCCACCGACCACCCCTGGTCGACCTCGCCGACCACGTCGCTCGCCGGCACGACCACGTCGTCGAAGAACTCCTGGCAGAACTCCTCGGACCCGTCGACCTGGCGGATGCGCTCGACCGTGACGCCGGGCTGGTGGATCTTGACGATGAACATCGTCAACCCGCGGTGCTTGGGCACGTCCCAGTTCGTGCGGGCCAGGCACATCGCGTAGTCCGCGACGTACGCGCCGGACGACCAGATCTTCGAGCCGTTGAGCACGAACACGTCGCCGTCGCGGTCCGCGCGCGTCAGCACCCCCGCCAGGTCGGAGCCACCGCTCGGCTCGGACAGGAACTGCACCCACAGCTCCTCGCCGCGCAGGATCGCCGGGAGGTGCCGCGCCTTCTGCTCGTGGGTCCCCACGTCCACCAGGGTCGCGGCGAGGATCCCGAGGGTCGGCACGTTCGTCGCGAAGGGCATGTCGTAGCCCTCGGCCTCGGCGGTGAAGGCCCGCTGGTGTGCCGGGGTCAGCCCCAGGCCCCCGTACTCGCGGGGGAAGCAGATGCCGGCGAACCCTCCCTCCCACAGCAGCCGCTGGAGCTGCCGCTCGTGCGCCCAGCGGGCCTCCGTGCGGTCGTCGGGATCCTCGGGCGCCGGTGGGAGGTGCTCCCTGATCCACGCCCGAGCCCTGGCGCGGAACTCCTCGACCGGCTCGATCTCCGGCTCCTGGCCCGCTGCCGCCTCGGTGGTCGTCGCGCCGGTGCTCACGCCGCCGCTCCCGCCGGTGCCGCGCGGTCGTCGAGCAGGAGGGCGGCGATCCGGTCGGCGTGCTCCTGCGGGGTCCCGTGGGTCGCCCGGCCGGTGGTGGCGCGCCGCAGGTACAGGTGCAGGTCGTGCTCCCAGGTCACGCCGATCCCGCCGTGCAGCTGGACGCAGTCCTGGACCAGCTCGGTGGCGCGCGGGCCGATCCACGCCTTCGCCGCGCTGGTGAGCTCGGCGGCGTCGTCCTGCTCGGCCGCCACCGCCCGGGCCGCGCCGGTCGCGATCGCGTGGCAGGTCTCCAGCACGACCCGGTCGTCCGCGACGCGGTGCTTCAGCGCCTGGTAGGACGCGAGCGGGCGACCGAACGACCAGCGGTCGCCCAGGTACTCGATCGTCATCGACAGCACGTGGTCCATCACGCCGACCATCTCGGCGCACTGCAGGACGCACGCGACCTGCAGCGCCCGCTCGACGTCCGCCGATGCGGCTCCCGGCTCGCCGACGATCCCGTCGGCGGGGACCCGCACCTCGTCGAAGCGCACCTCGGCGAAGCGGCGGACGAGGTCGAGGCCGGCCATCGGGGTGACCGTCACCCCCGCCGTGCCGGCGGGCACCAGCACCTGGCTCGTGCCGCCGTCGTGCGCGACGCCGACGAGCAGGTGATCGGCCCGGGCAGCGGCCTCGACGGGGGAGCAGGTGCCGGACAGGACCAGCCCGTCGCCGTCGCGCCGCCCCGCCACCGGGTGGCGACCGCACCACGCGGCGACCGCGGTGCCGGAGAGGAGCCCGGGCAGCACCTGCCCGCGCTGCGCGTCGGTCCCGCGGCGGGCGAGGGCGTCGGCGACCACGTTCACCGGCAACAGCGGACCGGGGGCGACGGTGCGGCCGAACTCCTCGGCGACGAGCACCAGGTCCGACAGCCCGTGGCGCGACAGCGCGCCACCACCATCCGCCTCGGGGACGAGGAGCGAGGTCCACCCCAGCCCGGCCCCGCGCTCCCACGTGCCGGCGTCGAAGCCGTCCGGGTGGTGCTCGAGGGCGCGCACGGCGCTCGGCGGGCACTCCGCTGCGAGGAGGCGGCGGGTGGCGTCGAGGAACACCTGCTGCTCGTCGCTCAGCTCCAGCTCCAACGAGCCCCCTCGGGTCGGTGCGGCCTCCGGCTCTGCCGTGACCCTTCCACGTCCGTGGGGCGCAGTGTATGGTGATCTAACATCGATGTCATCTCCCGCGGACCACCCCGCGGGACGCCGCTCGAGGTCCGGGGGGAGCCATGCCGAGCCGCCAACTCGATTTCGAGGTGTTCGACGCCGACAACCACCTCTACGAGACCCGCGACGCCCTCACCCGCCACCTGCCGGAGCGCTACGACGGCCTGATCCGTTACGTCGAGGTCGACGGCCGGACGAAGATCGCGGTGAACGGCCGCATCAGCGAGTACATCCCGAACCCGACCTTCGACCGCGTCGCCCGCCCGGGTGCCCAGGAGGAGTACTTCCGCAGGGGCAACCCCGAGGGCAAGAGCCGGCGCGAGTTGATGGGCCGGGGGATGGACGCCATCCCCGCGTTCCGCGAGCCGGGTCCCCGCCTGGAGCTCATGGACGAACAGGGCATCGACCGGGCGATCATGTGGCCGACGCTCGCGAGCCTCGTGGAGGAGCGGCTGCGCGACGACCCCGACGCCACCCACGCGGTCGTGCACGCGCTGAACCGGTGGCTGCACGACGAGTGGACCTTCAACTACGAGGACCGGATCTTCGCCGTCCCCGTGATCACGCTCCCCATCGTCGAGCGGGCCATCGAGGAGCTCGAGTACGTGCTCGGCCTCGGCGCGAAGGTCATCCTGATCCGGCCGGCGCCGGTGCCCGGCCTGCGCGGCACCCGGTCGTTCGCGCTCGAGGAGTTCGACCCGTTCTGGCGGATCGTCGAGGCGGAGGACGTGGTCGTCGGCATGCACGCCTCCGACAGCGGCTACCAGCGCTGGCTCAACGAGTGGGAGGGGATCAGCGACCGCGAGTTCACCCCGTTCAGGGGCGGCTCCGGCTTCGCCGCGATCATCGGGGGACAGCACCGGGAGATCACCGATACCGTGGCCTCCGCCATCGGCCACGGCCTGTGCACGAGGTTCCCGAAGCTGAAGATCATGCCCGTGGAGAACGGCAGCGGTTGGGTGCGACCCCTCATCGGCGACATGGAGCGCGCGTACCAGTTCAACCCGCACCTGTTCGAGGAGCACCCGGTGGACGTGCTGAAGCGCAACGTCTTCATCCACCCGTTCCACGAGGAGGACCCCAAGGGCCTGGTCGAGCTCGTCGGCGCTGACAACGTGCTGTTCGGCTCGGACTACCCGCACCCCGAGGGGATGGCGGACCCGATCACCTTCGTCGACGACCTCGAGGGCCTGCCCGAGGAGGACGTCGCGAAGGTCATGGGCGGCAACCTGGCGCGGCTGATGAACGTGGCCTAGCCCGTGGCCCGCGCGCCGAGCTTCCCGGACTTCACCCCGACCAGCGGCGAGCTGGTCCGCACCTGTGCCCGACGCTGGGGCGACAAGGACCTCGTCGTGCTCGGCGACGAGCGGCTCAGCTACGCGGCGTTGGAGGCGCGGTCCGCCGAGCTGGCCCGCGGGTTGCTCGCCGCCGGGGTCGGCAAGGGCACGCACGTCGGGCTGCTCGCGCCGAACGGCCCCGACTGGGTGGTGGGCTGGTTCGCCGCGACCCGCATCGGCGCGGTCGTCGCGCTGCTCAACACCTACGCCAAGGCCCGCGAGCTCGGCCGGGCGCTGCGCCACGGGGACGTCGCCCACCTCCTGACCGTGGGCACCCACCTCGGCCACGACTACCTGGACCGACTCGAGGAGGCGGCCCCGGGCCTCGCCACCGCCGAGGCCGCCCAGCTGGTGCTGGCCTCGCACCCCTACCTGCGCGCGGTGTGGACCTGGGACGCGAAGCCGCGCCCGTGGGCCGGCACCGTCGACGAGCTCGTCGCCGACGCCGGGCGGGTGCCCGCCGAGGTGCTCACCGCCGCCGAGGCCGAGGTCCACCCGTCGGACCCGATGGCGATGGTGTTCTCCTCCGGCTCGACCGGCGACCCGAAGGCCGCGGTGCACTCCCACGGCGCGGTCGTGCGCCACCCGCACAACCTCAACCAGCTGCGCGACCTCCGACCCGACGACGTGCTGTACACGCCGATGCCCCTGTTCTGGGTCGGCGGGTTCTCGTTCACGCTCGTCGCCGCGATGCACGCCGGGTGCACCGTCGTGTTCCAGGAGCAGTTCGAGCCGGGCGCGACCCTCGAGCTGATCGAGCGCGAGCGGGTCACCCAGGTGCTCGGCTGGCCCCACATGGCCAAGGCGCTCGTCGACCACCCGAGCTTCGGGGAACGGGACCTCTCCTCGGTGCGAGGCGGCAACGTGACGGCCCTGCTGCCCCAGGACCAGCAGGTGGACGCGGACGTGCCGAAGGCGACCTCGCTCGGCATGACCGAGACCCTCGGCCCGCACACCTTCGGCGACGGCTCACCACTGCCGCCGGAGAAGGCGGGCTCGTTCGGACCGTCGGTGCCCGGCGTCGAGCACAAGGTGGTCGACCCGGTCACCCTCGAGGAGCTGCCCGCCGGCGAGGTGGGCGAGCTGTGGCTGCGCGGCTACTCGCTGATGCTCGCCCTCCACAAGCGCGAGCGGTCCGAGACGTTCACCCCGGACGGTTGGTACCGGACCGGCGACGCGGGGCGGTTCGACGAGGACGGGCACTTCTACTTCACCGGCCGCATGGGCGACCTCGTCAAGACCTCGGGCATGAACGTCACCCCGCGCGAGGTGGAGGCGGTGCTGGAGGAGCAGCCGGAGGTGGCGATGGCGTTCGTGACCGGCATCGACCACCCCGAGCGCGGCCAGGACGTCGTCGCGGCCGTGGCGCTGCGGCCGGGGGAGTCGCTCACCGGGGACGAGGCGCGCCGCCGGGTCAAGGCGGAGCTCGCCTCCTACAAGGTGCCCCGGCACGTCGCCGTGTTCGGCGGCCAGGCGGAGCTGCCGATGCTGGAGTCCGGCAAGCTCGACCGGCGCCGGCTGGCGGCGATGCTCGCCGAACGCTTCGGCGCCACGCCCGGCTGACGAGCCGCTCCCGGGCTCAGGTCCCCGTGTCCCGGGTCAGCAGCACCGCGCCGGCGAGCGGGCCACCGCCGTTCGCGACGACCGCGACCTCCGGCTGGCGGCCGACGACCTGGCGCTCGCCCGCCTCGCCGCGCAGCTGCAGCACGGCTTCGTGCAGGTGGCCGAAGCCGTGCAGGCGGCCCGCGGACAGCTGGCCGCCATGGGTGTTGAGCGGCAGCTCACCGTCGAGCGCGATGCGCTTGCCGCCCTCCACGAACGGTCCGGACTCCCCCCTGCCGCAGAACCCGAGCGCCTCGAGCCACACCATCGACAGGAACGAGAACCCGTCGTAGAGCTCGGCGACGTCGACGTCCGCGGGCGTCAGGTCGGTCCGGGTCCACAGGTGGGCACCCGCGTCGCGTGCCGCCATCGTGGTCATGTCGTCGAACTGGTCCCACGACGGCCGCCCCTGCAGCGCCGTGCCGACCGCCTCGACCCGTGCGACGGGGTGGTCGACGTCGCGGGCGTGCTCCGCTGCGGACACGACCACCGCGGTGGAGCCGTCGACGGGGGCGTCGCAGTCGAAGAGGCGGAACGGGGTCGTGATCATCCGCGACGCGAAGTAGTCCTCCAGCGTCATCTCGTCCCGGTACACGGCCTTCGGGTTGCGCCGTGCGTTGCGCCGCCCGTTGAGCGCGATCTGGGCGAGCTGCTCGGGGGTGGTGCCGTACTCGTGGAAGTGGCGCTGTGCCACCAGCGCGAGCCAGTTCGCCGCCGAGTAGGCCCGGAACGGGATCGTCCACTGCAGGGAGCCGCCCATCCGCGGCACACCGCCACCGCCACCGCCGCCACCTCCGCCGGGCAGGCCGATGCCCGCGCGCCCGCCCGTGCCCTGGGCGCTCGACTCGGTGACGGTCCGGTACACGAGCACGTGGCGGGCGAGCCCGGCGCCCACGGCGAGCACCGCGCCGACGAGCGCGGAGAGCTGGGCGGCGCCCTCGGGTCCGCCGCTGTGCCAGCGGACCCGCAGCCGCAGCGCGTCCTGCACCTCCGGGGTCCCGGGCCCGCAGAAGCCGGGTGGGGCCATCATCCCGGCGCCGGGGTAGGTCGCGATCCCGTCGACCTCGTCGGTGGTGAGCCCGGCGTCCTCGATCGCCCCGACCGCGGCCTCGAGGGTGAGGTCCAGTTCGGACCGGCCGAGGCGCCGCCCCACCTGGGACTGGCCGATCCCGGAGATCACGCTGCGCCGCTCGAACTCCGTCACCCCGCCGTCCCCCGTCCCTCGGCGACGGGTGCGAACAGCGGGACCCACACGTCGTCGTGCCGCTCGAAGGTGACCTCGACCGGCATGCCGATGTGCACCTCGTCGGGCGCGACGCCGACGACGTTGGTCGTGAGCCGCAGGCCCTCCTGCTCGGGCAGCTCGACCAGCGCGACCACCCACGGCTCGGCGCTGCCGTCCCAGGGCTGGTGGTTCACCGTGCAGGAGAACACCGTGCCCCGGCCGCTCACCGCCTCGGGTGCCACGTCACGACCACCGCAGCTGGGGCACCGGGGCACCGGCGGGTGCAGCCAGTAGCCGCAGCCCCGGCACCGCAGGAACCGCAGCACGCCCTCCGCCCCCGAGGTCCAGAAGTGCCGGTTCTCCTCGGTCAGCTCGGGCAGGACCCGGAACGGCGTCCCGCTCACGTGCCGGCGGCCTGCTTCGCCATCCGGTCGGCCAGGGTGAGCGCGGTGACGATGCCGTCGTCGGCGAACTTCCCCGTGCCGTACGACACCGGCGTGGTGTCCACGTCGGTCGCCCTCGCACGCAGCGCGCCGACCGTCGCCTCCTCCCGCGGGATGTGCGCGAACGGGTCGTAGCGGAAGTTGCGCATCGCGTTGAGGTGCGTGATCCGGTCGACGTCCTCGCGGGGGAGCCCGTCGAGCCACCGCATCGCGGCCTCGGGCGCCTCGGGCCAGGTCGAGTCCGAGTGCGGGTAGTCGCACTCCCAGTGGACGTGGTCCATGTTGAGGTGGTGCCGCACCTCCATCCCGACGGCGTCGTCGATGAAGCAGGTGTACACGTGCTCGTTGAACACCTCCGACGGCAGCCGGTCGCCGAAGTCCTGGTTCGTCCACCGGTGGTGGTGGCGGTACACGTAGTCGACCCGCTCGAGGAAGTAGGGCACCCAGCCGATGCCGCCCTCGGACAGCGCGATGCGCAGCCCGTCGAACTTGCGGAACACCGGGGACCAGACCAGGTCGGCGGCGCATTGCACGATGTTCATCGGCTGCAGCGTGATCATCGTGTCGATCGGCGCGTCCATCGCGGTGATCACCGTCTGGGACGACGAGCCGATGTGCAGGCAGACGACCGTGCCCTCGTCCGCGCACGCGGCGAGGAACGGGTCCCAGTGGTCGCTGTGCCACGACGGCAGCCCGAGCTTCTCGGGGTTCTCGGAGAACGTCACCGCGTGGCACCCCTTCGCGGCCATGCGGCGCACCTCGTCCGCCATGAGCGCCGGGTCCCACACGGGCGGCACGGCCAGCGGGATCATCCGCCCCGGGTAGGTGCCGCACCAGTCCTCGACGTGCCAGTCGTTGTAGGCCCTCAGCAGCTCGAGGGCGACGTCCTTGTCGTCCATCGTCATGAAGAGCTGGCCGGTGAACCCCGTCATCGACGGGAAGTTGAGCGAGCCGAGCACCCCGTTCGCGTCCATGTCGCGTACCCGCTGATGGATGTCCCAGCACCCGGCGCGCATCTCCGAGAACGCGAGCGGGTCGAGCCCGTACTCCTCGGGCACCCGCCCGGCGACGGCGTTCAGGCCGACGTTGGGCAGGGCGGCGCCCTCGAACATCCACACCTCCCGCCCGTTCTCGAGCCGCTCCAGCCGGGGCGCACGCTCCGCGGCCTTCGCGCTGAGGCGCCCCTCGAAGAGGTGGGGTGGCTCGACGACGTGGTCGTCGACGCTCACCAGGATCAGGTCGTCGAGCTGCATGCCGCCCCCCGGTGGCCGTGCGTCACCCGGCGGGCCCCGAGCCGGCCGGCCCGTCCGTGCACGTGACGTTCCTGTTAGATTAGCCCCCGGCCCCCGGCGCGCAACCGGTGTGCCGAGAGTGCGCCCCCCCACAGGAGCTTCGATGGCGAACCGCGGCGAGAACCCGGCACCGAGCGACGTCGATCGACGGCGCAGCGTCGCAACGGGAGCGCTCGAGGGTGACAGGTAGCGTCGCCGGGATGGAGTCGAACGTCGTCCGCCGGCGACCCTTCGGCCGGAACCCCCTCGTCGGGGAGAAGGGGATGGACACCCGCCGCCGGATCCTCGCCGCGGCGTTGGACGTGTTCGGCGAGGAGTCCTACGCCGAGGCGCGCGTCGAGCAGATCGCGGACCGGGCAGGCTGCTCCCGCCCTGCGCTGTACCAGTACTTCTCGTCCAAGGAAGACGTGTTCTGGGCCCTCGCCACCGAGCTCGGCGCCCGGATGGTCGCCCACGCCGACTCGCTCGGTCCGGTCACCCCCGACGACGAGGGCGTCGAGCGGCTGCGGGACTGGGTGCGGGACTTCATGGAGCTGCACGAGCAGTGGGCGCCGGTGTTCCACGCGTTCCCCTCCGCGAGCCGCGGCGCCGCGTCGCAGGCCGGCGGGTCGGGCGCGATCAGCTCGCGCACCGGTCGCGCGCTGCTCGAGGCGTTCGGCGTGCCCCGTGACGACGCCGCGAAGCGGCTCGCGCGGGTGCTGGTCATGGTCCTGATCCGCTGCTCGTTCTACGCCGAGGCCGCGCCCGCGGGGCTGAGCCACGAGCCGCTGGTGAAGGGGCTGGCCCTGCTGGTGCACCGCACCCTCGCCGGGCCGATCGAGGGGGTCAACGTCGTGCGGCGCGCGACGCGCCCCAAGGCGGTCGAGGTCGTCGCCCCCGTCGAGGTCGAGCCCCTGGAGGAGCTCGGACCCCGTGCCGAGCGCACCCGGCGCAAGCTGCTCGAGGCGGGCGCCACCGTGCTGCCCAGCCGCGGCTACCACGACACCCGCGTCGACGACATCGCCGAGGCCGCCGGGGTGAGCCACGGCACCTTCTACCGCTACTTCGACTCCAAGGACGACTTCTTCCGGGCGCTCGCGACGATCGCCTCGGCCCGCCTGGTCGAGCTGCTGGACCGGCTGCGGTTCGACGGGTCCCGCGAGGAGCTGCGCGCCTGGATGACCGAGTGGTTCGCCACCTACGAGGCGGACGGCGGGGTGATCTCCACCTGGCAGGACATGCGCACGAGCCCCGAGCTGCGCGAGTTCTCCCAGGCGATCGCCGTCGACTGCTTCACCCGGCTCGAGGCCCTGCTCGCGAAGCGGGACTTCGGGCAGGACCAGGTCGACGCGTCGATGCTCCTCGCGCTCGTCGAGCGGGCGCCCTACGGCGTGTTCACCCTGGGGTTCATGTCGAGGTCGCAGGCCATCGAGGCGTCGGTCACGATCGTTCGCCGGGGGTTCCTCGGACTCGAGGACTAGCCTCGGCCCGGCCCCGGGGGGAGGACCGGTGGACCTGGAGCTCGACGACGACCAACAGGTGCTGCGGAGCTCGGCGCGGGAGCTGCTCGACGCCATCTGCCCGCCCGCGCTCGTGCGCCGCGTGCACGAGGACGGCGAGCAGGCGCGCGACGAGGTGGACCGGCTGTGGGCGACGCTGTGCGCGCACGACTGGCCGGCGGTCGGCGTGCCGACCTCCGGCGGCGGCCTCGGCCTCGGGTTCGTCGAGGTCGGCATCCTCGTCGAGGCGCTCGGCCGGGTCGTCGCCCCGGGGCCGTTCCTCGCGACCTCCGCCCAGTTCGTGCCCGCGATCCTCACCGCGGGCTCGGGCGTCTGCCTCGCCGGGGTGGCCTCGGGCGCGCGCACCGGGACGGTCGCGGCCAGTGCCGGTGGCCGCTGGTCCCAGGAGGCGGTCGGCGTCCGGGCCGTGCGTGGCTCGGGTGGAGGGTGGTCGCTGTCCGGCGGCGCGTCGCACGTGCTGGACGGCGCGACCGCGGACGAGGTCGTGGTCGTCGCCCGCGGCGAGGGCGGCTGCGGCCTGTTCCTGGTGCCGGGGGACGCCGTGGTCGCCGAGCCGCTGGCCACGATGGACCCGACGCTCCCGCTCGCGGACCTCGAGCTCGACGCCGTGCCGGTGCACGCGGACCGCGTGCTGGTCGAGCCCGGCGATCCCCGCGCGGGTGGGATCGTGCAGCAGGTGCTCGACGTCGCCACCGTCGCGATGGCGCTGTCGACGGTCGCGACGTGCCGCCGGATCCTCGAGCTGACGATCGCCCACGCCCTCGACCGGGAGCAGTTCGGGCGGCCGATCGGGTCGTTCCAGGCCGTCCAGCACCGGCTCGCCGACTGCCACCTCGCGGTCGAGCGCGCGGACGCGCTCGCGTGGTTCGCGGTGGCCACGGTCGCGGAGGGCGACGACCGACTGCCGGTGGCGGCGTCGATGGCGAAGGTCGCCGCCGGCGACTGCCAGCGGTTGCTGACCCGCGACGGGCTCCAGCTCCACGGTGGGATCGGGTACACGTGGGAGCACGACCTGCACCTGTGGCTGAAGCGCGCGGTCACCGGCGAGCAGCTCGCGGGCACCTCGGTCGCGCACCGGGCGCGCCTGGCGCGGCTGCTCGGGCTGGAGGCACCGTGCGGCTGAGCTTCGACCCCCGGGTGGAGGAGGTCCGCGCGGAGTTCCGCGAGTGGCTCGCGGTGCACCGGCCCCCACCGGAGGAGATGGCGGCGGAGCCGTCCCGCTCGACGGGGCACCTGCCCGGGTGGGCCCGCCGGTTCGTGCGGGCGATGTTCGACGCCGGGTGGCTGGTGCCGGGCTGGCCACCGGAGCTCGGCGGCCGGAACGCGGGCCCGGCCGAGACGCTCGTGTGCCTCGAGGAGCTCGCACGGGCGCGGGTGCCGCGCACGACCAACGTGCAGGGCCTCGGCATCGTCGCACCGACGATCGTCGACCACGGCACCCCGGAGCAGGTGCGCGAGCACGCGCTGCCGATCCTGCGCGGCGAGCGGACCGCGTGCCTCGGGATGAGCGAGCCGGGCGCCGGCTCCGACCTCGCCGCCCTGCGCACCCGGGCGGTGCTCGACGGCGACGAGTGGGTGGTCGACGGGCAGAAGGTGTGGACCTCGGGCGCCAACTACGCCGACCTCTGCCTGCTGTTCGTGCGCACCGACCCCACCGCGCCGAAGCACCGCGGCATCTCGATCCTGGTGGTCGACATGGACACGCCCGGGATCACCGTGCGGCCCCTGCCCGAGATCGTCCATCCCGACGCCCCCGACCTGAACGAGGTGTTCTTCGAGTCGGTGCGGGTGCCCGCCGCCAACCTGGTCGGGGAGCTGAACGACGGGTGGCGGATGGCGAACGGGTCGCTCGCGCACGAGCGGGGCATGGTGTGGGTGACCGCGGTGATGGGTCTCGAGCAGTCGCTCGACGAGCTGCTGCGCGAGGCACCTGAGCTGCTCGCCGCGATGGGGCCCGGCGAGCGGCAGCTCGCCTCGGACCAGCTCGTGCAGATGGCGATCGACACCCAGGCCGCACGCTGCCTGGGCTACCGGGGGTTCGCCAAGCTGCAGCGGGGCGGCAGCGCACCTGAGCAGGCGCTGATGAAGCTCTACGCGAGCGAGTGCCGCCAGCGGATCGCGCGGGTCGCGGCGGAGCTGCGGGGCGCCGACGCCCTCGAGCTCGGCGGGGACCCGCTCGACGGGCACGCGGCGGTCGACGAGCCGCAGGGCACCTGGCTGGAGCAGTACTTCCAGTCGTTCGCCAACACGATCTCGGCCGGCACCTCCGAGATCCAGCGCAACATCATCGCCCAGCGCGTGCTGGGGCTGCCCCGTGGCTGAGCGGGGGCCGGTCGGCCCGGCACCGGTCGTGGTGAACCACGTCGGGCTGTGCGTCACCGACCTGGATCGCAGCCGTGCGTTCTACGAGCAGGTGTTCGGGTTCGTCGAGGCGCGCCGCATGGAGATCCCCGACCTCCCCGCCGGCCGGCTCCTGCGGGTCAGCCCGCCGCTGGGGCTGACCGCGGTGTACCTGCGGCTCGGGGGCTTCGTGCTGGAGCTGGTGCACTTCGACCGGGACGGCAACGCGCCGGCGCGGGAGCGGCCGTTCACCGAGCCGGGGCTCACGCACCTGTCCTTCACCGTCGACGACCTGCCCGCGGCGCTCGAACGGGTCCGCGCGGCAGGCGGCGAGGTGCTCGACGACACCGAGATCCCCGGGGTGGCGGTCATGGTGCGCGACCCCGACGGCCAGGTGCTCGAGCTCCTCTCCGGTTCTGTTCAGCCGACGACGCGTTCCCGGTAGTCATCTGCCGAACGAAACCGGGGAGGGGTCGTCAGGGGTCGCGGGGGAGGCCGAGCAGGCGCTCGCCGATGACGTTGCGCTGGATCTCGCTCGTGCCGCCCGCGATCGTGAGGCACCGGTTGGCGAGGAACCCGAAGCCCCACTGGGCTCCCGCGCCCTCCTCGGTCGCGCCCTCGGCGCCGAGCAGGCCGAGGCCCAGCTCCTGGGTGCGCTGGTCGTGCTCCGCGCCGAGCAGCTTGCGCACGCTCGCCTCGGGGCCGGGTCGCGCCCCGCTCACCGAGCGCATCGCGCTGCGCAGCCCCATCACGGCGATCGAGTGCGCCTCGGCGACCAGCGCGCCGAGCCGGTCGAGCAGCACGGGGTCCTCGCACAGGCGCCCGTCCGCCAGGCGCTCCGAGACCATCGCGAGCAGCGCCTCGATGCCGCCACCGAACGAGGAGCCGCTGCCCATCGTCACCCGCTCGTTCGCGAGGGTCGTGCGTGCCAGCTCCCAGCCGCCGCCGACCTCGCCGATCACCTGGTCGTCGGGCACGAACACCCGGTCGAGGAAGACCTCGTTGAACATCTCGAGGCCGGTCATCTCCCGCAGGGGCCGCACGTCGAACCCCGGGGCCCGCATGTCGACGACGAAGTAGGTGATCCCGAGGTGCTTGGGTGCCTCGCGGTCCGTGCGGGCGAGGCAGATGCCCCAGTCCGCCTCGCGGGCCATGGTGGTCCACACCTTCTGGCCGGTCAGCTCCCAACCGCCCCCGACGCGGGTGGCGGTCGTGGTGAGCGACGCGAGGTCCGAGCCGGCGCCCGGCTCGCTGAACAGCTGGCACCACCTGATCTCGCCCCGCAGGGTGGGCCCGACCCAGCGCTCCTGCTGCTCCGGTGTGCCGTGGGCGACGATCGTCGGCGCCGCCCACGCGCCCACCTCGAGGTGCGGCACCCGCACCCGCGCGCGGCGCAGCTCCTGCTCGATGACCAGCTGCTCGACCGCGCCGGCGTCGCGGCCCCACGGTGGCGGCCAGTGGGGCGCGATCAACCCGGCGTCCGCGAGCGCGCCCCGTCGCTGCTCGGCCGGCAGCGAGGCGATGTGGTCCACCACCTCGGCCACCTCGGCGCGCAGCCGTTCCGCCTCGGGCGGGAGCTCGAGCGCGAGCCGGCGACGGGTCCCGCCGATCGCGGCGCGCGCCAGCTCGGCCCGCCAGGGGCCGGCATCGCCGAACAGCTGGCGCAGCGCGGTGGCGCGGCGCAGGTACAGGTGCGCGTCGTGCTCCCAGGTGAAGCCGATGCCGCCGAGCACCTGGATGCAGTCCTTGGCCACCTCGACGAACGCGTCGAGCGCGATCGCCCCCGCGGCCGCCGTCGCGACCAGCGCCGCGGGGTCGTGCGGGCCGGCCGCGTCGAGCGCCTCGGCGGCGTCCCAGGTGACCGCACGCGCCTGCTCGAGCCGGACGAGCATGTCGGCACAGCGGTGCTTGACCGCCTGGAACTGGCCGATCGGGCGGCCGAACTGGTGGCGCTCCGCGGCGTGGGCGGCGGCGGTGTCCACGCACCAGGACGCGCCCCCGACCGCGACCGCGGCGGCGAGCGCGGCGCCGAGGCGCTCCACGACCCCGCGGTCGACGCCGGCGAGGCGGACCGCCGCCGCGGCGTCGAGGGTGACCTCGGCAAGTCGCTGGGTCGGGTCCAGCGCGGCGACGTGCCGGGCCCGCAGGTGGCGGCCTTCGACGGCGAACCAGCCCTCCCCGCCGTCCACGGTCGCCGGGAGCACGACCACGTCCGCGAGGCCCGCCCCCAGCACGGGACCGGTCGTACCCGACAGCCGACCGTCGACGGCCTCGATCCGGCCGCCGGTCGCGACGGCGCCGACCAGCGCCCCCGAGGCGAGCTCGCGGGCCAGGCGTGCGGGCGAGGCGCCGCCGTCGTCACCGGACGCTGCCCGCAGCACGGCGAGCGCCCAGGCGGTGGACAGGGCGGGACCCGGCGCGACCGCGCGCCCGAGCCCCTCGAGCACCACGACCACCTCGCGCAGCCCGTGGCCCTGCGCGGCGTCGAGCCCGAGCCAGCCCAGCTCGACCAGCTCCGCCCAGAACGGTGGCAGCTCCTCGTCGCCGTCCATCGCGGCGCGGGCCACCTCGGGGGTGCAGCGGTGGGCGACGAAGCGCTGCACCGCGTCGGTCAGCAGGTGGCGGTCCTCGCCGATGGCGATGCTCACGGTCGCAGCCCCCTCCTGGCCCGGTCGTGCCAGATATGGTGACACGACTGTCAGAAGACCGTCGAGGTCGGGTGGATCGAAGGGGGAGCCCGTGGCCGGGTTGCTGGAGGGACGGGTGGCGATCGTGACCGGTGCCGGGCGGGGCATCGGCCGCGAGCACGCGCTGATGATGGCGTCGGAAGGAGCGGCGGTGGTCGTCAACGACCTCGGCGCGGACCCGGACGGGCGCGGGGTCGACCCCGGCCCGGCCGGCCAGGTGGTCGCCGAGATCGAGGCCGCCGGCGGGCATGCGGTCGTCAACGGCGCGGACGTCGCCGACTGGGAGCAGTCGAAGGCGATGGTGGACCAGGCGATCGAGGAGTTCGGTCGCCTGGACATCCTCGTGAACAACGCCGGGATCCTGCGCGACCGGATGGTGTTCTCGATGGAGGAGTCCGACTGGGACGCCGTCATCGCGGTGCACCTCAAGGGCCACTTCTGCCCGACGCGCCACGCCGCCGCGCACTGGCGGGCCCGCGCCAAGGCCGGTGAGGACGTGGACGCGCGCATCATCAACACCTCGTCGCCCTCGGGCATCTACGGCAACGTCGGACAGACGAACTACGGCGCCGCGAAGGCCGGGATCGCCGCGTTCACCCAGATCTGCGCGCTGGAGCTGGGTCGGATCGGCGTCACCGCGAACTGCCTCGCCCCGGCCGCGATCACCCGGCTGGTCACGCCGCTGATGGGCGGCGAGGAGAACGTCACCGACGAGGTGCGCGAGGCGATGTCGCCGCGCTGGGTCGCCACGGTCGCGACGTGGCTGGCGAGCCCGGCGGCGCGCAAGGTCACCGGCCGGGTCTTCGACGTGCGCGGCGCCGCGATCGCCGTGGCCGAGGGTTGGCACAAGGGGCCCTCCGGGGTGAACCCGGGCGACCCGATGGGGGTGGGCGAGGTGATCGAGTCGCTGCTCGCGGATGCCCGGCCGAACGCCGGCATGGACGGCCTCGACGACCCCGAGCGCGGCTGACCGCGGCGGGGTCGGTCAGACCCCGAGGAGCTCGTGCACGTTGTCGTGCATGATCGCCCGGGTCTCCGCCTCGTCGAAGGTCGGGATGTCCTTGGTGAACGCGAGGGGGTCGGGCAGGCCCTCGGTGTGGGGGAAGTCCGAGCCGAACAGCAGTCGCTCGATGCCGTGGACCTCCTTGAGCAGCGCCATGTCGTCCTCGTAGTACGGGGCGATCCACACCTGGCGCCGCAGCTGCTCGACGGGATGCTGGCCGAAGGCGAACGGCATCTTCCCGTAGGTGTCGCGCAGGTTCCGCACCAGGTCGGGCAGCCACATGGCGCCGTTCTCGATCGACGCGACCTTCAGGTCGGGGTGCCGCTCGAGCACCCCGTGGCAGACCATCGCGGCGAGCGTGTCCGAGATCGACCGGTCGGCGAACGCGACCATCGGGAACGCGGCGTGCCGGAACCCGGCGAAGCCGTCGCCGCCGTCGTCGGAGCCGGCGCGCCAGAACCTCCCGTAGTGGTTCACCCCCGACAGCCCAGCGTGCAGCACGAGCGGCACGCCGGCCTCGGCGAGGCGGGCCCACACGCGGTCCAGGTCGGGGTGGCCCGGCGAGACGTAGCCGTCCCGACCGTCGGGGATCGGTCCCGGGATCGTGCACACCACCCGTGCGCCCGCGTCGAGCACCCGCGCCACCTCCGCCTCGGCGCGCTCGGGATCGGCCAGCGCGAGCATCGGCGCCGCGTAGAGGCGCCCGTCGCCGCGGTCGTAGCCCCAGTCCTCGTCGAGCCACCGGTTGAACGCCTCGAACGCCGCGTGCAGCGCCGGGACGTCCTTGCGGAGCGCCTCCTGCATGCCCACGCCGAGGGTGGGGAACAGCAGCGCGCCCTCGAGGCCCTGCTCGTCGAGCTGTCGCACCCGCGCGTCGCGGTCCCGGTACTCCGGGTGCTCGCTGATCGGCTCGAGCTCGCCGAACATCGTCTTCAGGTCGAGGCCCTCGGTGTTGCGGCCCCGGAAGTAGTCCTCGAGCACGCCGGGGGCGGCGATCGGGTCGAAGGTCGGGTTCGGGATGAACTTGTTGATCCGCCCACCGACGAGCAGTCGCCGCTTGCCGTCGACCTCGGCCCACTGCATGCAGCGCTTGGCCATCCTCGGGTCGATGTAGCGGGTGAACGCGTCCTCCGCCTCGTAGTAGTGGTGATCGGCGTCGAACGGACGGAACCCGAGCCGGTCCATGGCTCCACCCTACGACGCATCTGACGTTCGTGTCAGCTATTGTGCCGGCGGTGGTCGTCGACGCCTGGGTGAACATCTTCCCCGAGTCGTTCGCCGCCTCGTGGGCCGCCAAGGAGGAGCAGCGCGGCGCGGTCCAGCTGTTCGGGCCGGACCTCGCGAACGGGCCCACGGTCGAGGCGCTGCTCGAGGCGATGGACGAGGCCGGCATCGACACCGGCGTGCTCACCGCGGGGCTGTCGGACCCCGGGCGCATCCACCGCAAGGGCGGCTACGCCGCGGAGGACTTCCTCGCCATCGCCGACGCGCACCCCGGCCGCTTCCTCGTCTCCGCCGCGGTCGACCGCGCGACCAAGCCCCTCGAGAACTGCCGCCGCCTCCGCGAGCTCGCACAGCACCCCGCGTTCGTGCTCGCCAGGGTCACGCCGCTGGTCGAGCAGTACGAGCTGAACCACCGGCTCTACTACCCGGTGTACACGACCTGTGCCGAGCTCGGCCTTCCGGTGTCGATCAACGTCGGCGTGCCCGGCCCTGCCGTGCGCTCGCGCTGCCAGGACCCCGTGCTGCTCGAGGACGTGCTCATCGACCTGCCCGAGCTGACGGTCATCGGGGCCCACATGGGCCACCCCTACGAGGCGCTGCTGATCCAGTACATGCTCAAGTGGCCGCAGCTGCACCTGATGACCTCGGCATACCTCGCCACCTACATGGACCCCCAGCTCGTGGCGTTCATGGACTCGTCCCGGGGCCGGGGCCGGCTGCTGTTCGCGTCGGACCACCCGGTGCTCCCGGCGGGCAGGGCGCTCGAGGCGGCACGGAAGCTCCCGCTGTCCGAGGACGGGATGGCCGAGTTCCTCGGTGGAGCCGCCGAGCGGATCCTCGCTCGGCGGGATCGGGGCGATGGCGCTGCACCCCGCCGGTGAGCACCTCGCCGCGCGTGCGGCGATGCACCCCGACCAGCCGGCGGTGGTCATGGCCGGCTCCGGCACCGTCCGGACCTACGCGGAGCTCGACGCGGCCGCGACGCGCCTCGCGCTCGTGCTGCGGGACCGCGGCCTCCGCACCGGCGACCGGCTCGCGGTCCTCGTCGAGAACGGGCCGTCCTTCTTCGAGGTCGTGTGGGCCGCGATGCGCACGGGGTTGCACGTGGTGCCGGTCAACTGGCACCTGCGCGCGGAGGAGGCGGGGTTCATCGTCGCCGACAGCGGGGCGAGGGCGCTGGTGGTGAGCGCGCAACTCGGGGAGGTCGTCGCGGCGCTGGCCCCCGACGACCTGGCGGGCCTCGACCACCGCTGGTCGGTCGGCGGCGTGGTCGACGGATTCGAGCCGCTCGACGAAGTGCTCGCCGACGCGGCGGTGGGCGAGGTGCCCGACGAGCACGAGGGCGGCTGGATGTTCTACTCGTCGGGCACGACCGGGAGGCCGAAGGGCATCGTGCCGCCGCTGCCGCCGGCGCCGCTGGGCGCGCCGTCGTTCCTGACCGCGATGCTCGGGGGGTTGTTCGGCTTCGGCGACGACACCGTGTACCTGAACCCTGCGCCGCTGTACCACGCGGCGCCGGCAGGCTGGACGACCGGCACGCATCGCCTCGGCGGCACCGTCGTCGTGATGGAGCGCTTCGACCCGCGCGGGCTGCTCGCCGCGGTGGAGCGGCACCGGGTGACGCACGTCCAGCTCGTGCCGACCCACATGGTGCGCCTGCTGGAGCTGCCGGCCGCGGAGCGGGACCGGCACGACCTGTCCAGCCTGCGGTGCGTGGTGCACGCCGCGGCGCCTTGCCCTCCCGAGGTCAAGCGCGCGTTCATGGACTGGGTGGGACCGGTGGTGCACGAGTACTACAGCGGTTCGGAAGGGGTCGGGTTCTGCTGCATCGGCCCGGAGGAGTGGCTGGCGCACCCGGGGTCGGTCGGGCGCTCGCTGGGCGGCGCGATCCACGTGCTCGGCCCCGACGGCGAGGAGCTGCCACCGGGGGAGGAGGGCGAGGTGTGGTTCGAGACGACCCGCACCTTCGAGTACCACAACGACCCCGACGCGACCGCCGCCGCGTTCGACGAGCGGGGCTGGTCGTGGCTGGGTGACCTCGGCCGCGTCGACGAGGACGGCTACCTCTACCTGACCGACCGCGCCGGCAACCTCATCATCAGCGGCGGGGTGAACATCTCGCCCCGTGAGTCCGAGGACGTGCTGATCGGCCACCCCGCCGTCGCCGACGTCGCGGTCGTGGGCACCCCCGACCCGGAGATGGGGGAGCGGGTCACCGCGTTCGTGCAGCCGGCGCCCGGCGCGGTCGTGTCCGGCGACGAGCTCGTCGCGTGGTGCCGCGAGCGCCTCTCCCACTACAAGTGCCCGAGCGAGGTGCGCTTCGTCGACGAGCTGCCGAGGCTGCCGACCGGCAAGCTGCTCAAGCGGTTGCTGCCGACATGAGGGTCGCGGTGGTCACCGGGGGGAGCAGCGGGATCGGCCGGGAGGTGGGCCGACGGCTCGCCGCGGCCGGCTACGACGTCGTGCTGAGCGCCCGCCGGTCGGAGCCGCTGCGCGAGGCCGCCGACGCGATCGGGGCGCGCTGGGTGGCCGCCGACTGCGCGGACCCCGACCAGTTCGCCCTCGTCGTGGAGGCGACCGGCCACGTGGACCTGGTCGTGCACGCCGCGGGGATCATGGACGGCACCTTCGTGCGCAAGGAGTCCCTCGAGACCTTCGAGAACGTGCTGCGCACCAACCTCACCTCGGCGTACGTGGTGGCCAACGGGGCGCTGCCGGCGATGGGCCCCGGCGGGCGGTTCGTGTTCCTGTCGTCGTCGTCCGCGCACGCGCCCCAGCCGGGCCGGTCGGCGTACTCGGCGTCGAAGGCGGGGCTGAACGCGTTCGCCCGCGCGCTGGCGGCAGAGGTCCAGCGCGACGGCATCGCCGTGCACGTCGTGACCACGGGGCCCGTCGCGACCCCGATGCTGGAGGACGTGCGGTTCCCGATGCGCACCCTCGGCGTCGAGGAGGTGGCCGGTGCGGTGGTGTGGCTCGACACCCTCGAGCCGAACGTCGTGCTGCCCGAGCTGGCGCTGTCCTCGGTCGAGGAGGGTCCGTTCGCGCCCGAGGCGTTCGTCCCCCGTGCCGCGCGCGAGCTCGGCCGCACCGAGCTCTGACCGCCGTGCGGGTCACTGGCTGGCGATGATGTCGGCCGCCTCGGCCTCGGGGTCCACCGCCGGCGCACCCGACGCGTCCACCTCGACGCGGTGCACGGTGCCGGTGAACTCGAACCGCCCCCGGTAGTCCTCGTCCGCGGGGGAGAGGTCGGGTGACCAGCCGACGGTGAGCCCCGCGCCGGTCAGCGAGAAGCGGCTCCACACGGTGCGGTCGATCGTGCCGGAGCCGACCTCCTCGCCGTCGACGAGCAGCCGTGCCACCGGGGGGTCGAAGGCGAGCCCGAGCCGGTGGTCGCCGGGCGCGAGGCGCCCGACGTGGGCCTCCACCCGGTACACCCTCCAACCCGCCACGTTGTGCACGTACACGAGCCGCCCGTCGCGCAGCAGGTGGAACGACCACCCGCCCAGCACGGACCCCTGGACCGCGAGCACCCCCTCGAGCGGCCCGTCGCCCTCGGGCACGGTCACGTGCGCGGTGACCGCGTGGGGCCGGCCGCGCACGTCGACGGCCACCGCCTCCGGCACCGGCATCCGCCCCGGCCAGTAGGTGGCGCGGTCGCGGGGAGGCACCGCCCGGGGGCGGTCGAGCACCAGGTCGGAGAACGGCCGGTTGTCGAGGGGCAGCACCCGGTTGCGCTCCGCCTCCGCCCACCACATGGCGTCCAGCTCGGCGACGAGGTCCGGCCGCTCGGCTGCGAGGTCGTGGCACTCGGAGGGATCCGCGCGCAGGTCGTACAGCTCCCACGGCACCCGGTCGATGCCCGGCTCGTCGGCCTGGATCTCGTGGTAGGTCACCGCCTTCCAACCCTGGTGGTACAACCCGCGGCACCCGAACATCTCGTAGTACTGGGTCGTGCGGACCTCGGGCGCGTCGGGGTCGTCGAAGGTCGAGCGGAACGACACCCCGTCGAGGGGCTGCTGCGGCACGCCGTCGACGACCTCGGGCGGGTCGACGCCGATCACGTCGAGCAGGGTCGGCAGCACGTCGATCGCGTGCACGTACTGGTGGCGCACCTCGCCCCGGGCGGCGATCCCGGCGGGCCAGTGCACGATCAGCGGATCCGCGACCCCACCCTCGTGGGTCTCGCGCTTCCAACGCCGGAACGGGGTGTTGCCGGCGACGGTCCAGCCCCACGGGTAGTTGTTGTGCAGGCGCGGCCCGCCGATCTCCTCCAGCCGCTCGTCCGCCTCCTCGACGGTGCGGGGCAGCGCGTTCCAGGCGCGCACGTCGTTGACCGAACCGGTCGGGCCGCCCTCCGACGACGCCCCGTTGTCGGACATCGCGACCACGATCGTGTCCTCCAGCTCGCCGAGCTGCTCGAGGCGGTCGAGGAGCCGGCCGAGCTCGTGGTCGGTGTGCGACAGGAACGCGGCGAACGCCTCCATGTAGCGGGCGTAGACGCGCCGCTCCTGGGTCGACAGCGAGTCCCAGGCGGGCACCCACTCCGGCCGTGGCGACAGCTCGGTGTGCCCGGGCAGCACGCCGAGCGCCTTCTGCCGCTCGAGGGTCGCCTCCCGCCACCGGTCCCATCCCTGGTCGAACCGCCCGCGGTAGCGCTCGAGCCACTCCGGGGGCGACTGGTGCGGGGAGTGGCACGCGCCCGGCGCGAGGTAGCAGAACCACGGCTTGTCGAAGTCGACGTGGCGGAGGTCCTCGACGAACTCGATCGCCCGGTCGACCAGGTCGGTGGTGAGGTGGTACCCGTCGTCGATCCCCGCCGGCGGCTCCACGAAGTGCGAGTCGTGCACGAGCGCCGGCACGAACTGGTGGGTCTCGCCGGGGAAGAACCCGTAGAACCGCTCGAAGCCCCGCCCCAGCGGCCACCGCTCGCGGCTGGCGCCGAGGTGCTGCTCGTCCTCGGGGGTGAGGTGCCACTTGCCGACCGCCCACGCCGCGTACCCGTGCGGGGTGAGCATCGCGGGCGCGAGCGCGCACGACCGGGGGATGCGCGCGTCGTAGCCGGGGAACCCGGTCGCCAGGTCGACGATGCGCCCCATGCCGGCGCGGTGGTGGTTGCGCCCGGTCAGGATGCACGCGCGGGTGGGGGAGCACAGCGCGGTGGTGTGGAAGTTCGAGTACCGCAGCCCGCCCGCGGCGAGCCGGTCGAGGTTCGGGGTGTCGATGTCGGAGCCGAAGCACCCGAGCTGGGCGAAGCCGACGTCGTCGAGGAGCACCACCAGGACGTTGGGCGCCCCCTCCGGTGGGCGGAGCGGGTCGGGCCACCACGGCTCGGACTCCCAGTGGTAGCGGCCGATGCGGCCTCGGAACTCCGACGGCTCCACGGTGTGCGGCTCCTCCTCGGTCGGGTCAGAACGGGCGCTCGGCGGGGCCGAGCCGTTCGCCGGGGGTGAACCGCACCGGCATCGACACGACCCCGTTCAGCTCCGGGTTGCCCGAGTACAGGCGGGTGGCGTCCTCGTCGACCTCGTAGTCGGGGATCCGGTCGAGCACCTCGCGCACGAGCACCTGGAACATGGCCCGCGCCATGTGCATGCCGATGCAGCGGTGGGGGCCGACCCCGAAGGCGAGGTGCGGGTTCGGCGCGCGGTCCAGCACGACCTCGTCGGGGTGCTCGAAGACCCGCTCGTCGCGGTTCGCGGACATCCACGACACCATCACGTGGTCGCCGCGGCGGAGCTGCTGGCCGCCCAGCTCGACGTCGCGGGTGACGGTGCGGGTGAGCGTCTCGTTCACCGAGTAGTACCGCAGCAGCTCCTCGGTGGCGCCGTGCAGCAGCTGGGGGTCCTCGACCAGCGCCCGGCGCTGCTCGGGGTGCCGGGCGAGGTGCAGGAGCGACAGCGAGGTGAGCGAGGTGGTGGTGTCGAGCCCGCCGCCGACGAGGTTCCACAGCACGCTGCGGAGCTCGTCGTCGCCCAGCCGGCGGCCGTCCACCTCCATGCGGACCAGCTCGGTCAGCAGGTCGTCGCGGGGCTCGGCGCGCCGTGCGGCGACCTCGTCGTCGAGTCGCTGAAGGATGCGCGGCAGGTTGGCGACGGCCCGGTCGAACTCGGGCTCGCCGGGCCGGTGGGCGACGGTGCCGTGGAACAGCTCCGCGTAAGCCTCCCAGTCGTCGAGGGGCAGCCCGACGAGGTCCATGGTGAGGATCGCGGGGACCGGGCTCGTGTAGTCGCGCACCAGGTCCATGGCGCCCTCGGTGATGCGCTGGTCGAGGAACCACCGCGCCGCGTCGCGCATGAGCGGCAGCATGCGGCGCACCGCGTTCGGCACGAGGTGCGGGTTGAGGACCCGGCGCAGCGCCAGGTGCACGGGCCCCTCGACCTCGGCGATGCCCGCGGTCGGGATCATCCGGCCGCGGGGGATGCCGGCGATGCCGAGCCACGTGATGCCGTCCTCGGGCTCGGGCAGGTGCCGCGAGGAGAACACCTCGGCGTCGCGCGCGACGAGGTCGACCTCCGCGTGGCCGCTCACCATCCAGAACCCGCCGTAGCGCTCGTTCCAGGTGACGGGGCAGCGCCGCAGCTCCGCCCACCGCTCGTGGCGGGCCGCGTGGAAGTCGGGGTCGTGGTGGTCCACGTCGACCGTCGGTCGCTCGCTCATCGCCGCTCGCTCACTGGTCGCCCCCCTCAGCGCCCGCCCGATGAGATGACGCTGGTGTCAGATTCAGGCGCTCAGGGTAGCGTGCTGCCTCGATGGACACCGGGCTGGAGGGGCGCGTCGCGATCGTGACCGGCGGCAGCCGCGGCATCGGCCACGCCGTCGCGGCCCAGCTGGTGGCCGAGGGTGCCGACGTCGTGGTCGTCGGCCGTGACGAGAGGGCGCTGGCCCGGGTCGTCGACGAGCTCGGCGCCGGGCAGGCCCTCGCGGTCGCCGCGGACCTCACCGACCCCGCGGCCGCCGACCGTGTCGTCGACGCGTGTCGGGAGCGCTTCGGTGGTCCGGACGTGCTGGTCAACAACGCCGGCGGCGCGACCCCCTCACCGATCGCGGAGCTGGGTGAGCAGGACTGGCACGACGCGTTCGAGCAGAACTTCTTCTCGGCGGTCCGCATGTCCGCCGCGTGCGCCCCGCTGATGGCCGAGGCCGGGTGGGGTCGCATCGTGCACGTCGCGTCGGTCAGCGCACGCGAGCCCGACCCGGCGTTCGCCCCGTACTCGGCCGCCAAGGCGGCGCTGGTGAACCTGTCCGGCTCGCTGGCCCGGGCCTGGGGCCCCCGGGGGGTGCGCTCGTCGTGCGTGCTCGCCGGGATCACGATGACCGGCCTGGTCGAGCGCAACGTCGAGGACGTGGCGCGGGCCCGGGACACCACGCCCGAGGAGGTGTTGGCCCGGCTGCTGCGTCGCCAGGACGTGCCCGCCGGCCGGTTCGGGGAACCCGGCGAGGTGGCCGCCGCGGTGGTGTTCCTCGCGAGCGCTGCGGCGGAGTGGGTCAACGGCGCCACCCTCGAGGTCGACGGCGGCACCCTGCGCTCCATCTGACCCCCGCACCCCTCC
>CBFGTJ010000010.1:0-35175 GCA_965651815.1 uncultured Microthrixaceae bacterium
ACTTCAAGACCGTCAACGACAGCCTCGGCCACTCGGTCGGCGACGAGCTGCTGGTGGCCGTCAGCGAGCGCCTGCTGTCCTGTGTCCGCCCCGGCGACACCGTCGCCCGGCTCGGCGGTGACGAGTTCGCGATCCTGATCGACGAGCTGTCCTCCTCCGACCACGGCACGGGCATCGCGGAGCGCGTGATCGCCGCGATGCGCTCACCCGTGCAGGTCTCGGGGCGGAGGGTGTCGGTGTCCGCGAGCGTCGGCATCACCTACGGCAGCGCGGACGTGCCCGCGGACGAGCTGCTGCGCAACGCGGACCTCGCGATGTACACCGCGAAGTCGGCCGGCAAGAGCTGCTACCGGGTCTTCGCCGAGGAGATGCACCTGGCCGCGGTGGAGCGGTTGGACCTCGAGACGCACCTCCGCGGCGCCGCCGGGCGGGGGGAGCTCCTGGTCGACTACCAGCCGATCCGCGACCTGCGCACCGGCGCCGTCGTCGCGATGGAGGCGCTCGTGCGCTGGAACCACCCCGAGCGCGGCCTGCTGGGGCCCACGTCGTTCATCCCCTTCGCCGAGCAGGGCGGGCTCATCGACGAGATCGGCGAGCACGTGCTGTCGCTCGCGTGCGGCGAGGCGCGTGCCTGGTCCGGGTTGGCGGGGGAGGCGGCACCGTCGGTGACCGTGAACCTCTCGCCCCGCCAGCTGCTCGATCCCGGGCTGCCGGACCGGGTGGAGCAGCTCCTCACCGGGTGCGGGCTCGAACCGCAGCGGCTCGTGCTCGAGATCACCGAGAGCGCCCTCATGGAGGACCCGCCGCGGGCGGTCGCGAGCCTCGGCCGCCTCGGCGACCTGGGCGTGCGGCTGGCCGTCGACGACTTCGGCACGGGCTACTCGTCGCTGTCGTACCTCCAGCGCTTCCCCGTCCACCTGCTCAAGGTCGACGGGGCGTTCGTGGACGACTCGCTGCTCGACCACGGCTGGTCGCTCGCGGAAGCCATCGTGCAGATCTCCCACGCCCTGGGGCTCGTGCCGATCGCCGAGGGGATCGAGACCCGGGCGCAGGCGGAGGCGCTCGCGTCGTTCGGCTGCGACCTCGGTCAGGGCTACCACCTCGGACGGCCGATGTCCGCGGAGGACGCCCGGCGTCTCGTCGCGGACGAGGCCGGCCGACCCGGCGGTCAGCCCCGCGACCTGGCCAGCTCGCCGTAGACGGACGCCACGGGGCGGGCGCGGCGCGCCGCATCGAACAGGCCGACCTCGGTCACCTCGCCCACCGGCACCGTCAGCATCGTGTGCCAGTCGACCTGGTCGCCCCGGCTGTACCAGCACACCCCGTGCACGGGCAGCCCGTCGGCGCGCAGCCGGTCGATCACCCCCACCAGCGCGCCGAGCCACTCGGGCCCGGAGGCGACCGGCAGGCCGAGGTTCGAGGTCTCCGCCACCCAGAACGGGCGGCGGTACCGCTCGTACCACCGGCGGGCCTCCTCCTCGTAGGCGGCGACCCGCTCCGGCACGGTCAGCGGCTCGTCGCGCTGCCCGTGCACGTTCACGCTGACCGGGTACACGTCGTGACCGGCCACGACCCGCTCGGTGGGGCCAGCCAGCTCCTCGATCCGTGCCAGCACCCCGTCGTCGACCACGTCGGCGACGTCGGCCACCTCGGGGCGCGGCGCGACCCCGAAGTGCAGGTCCCACACGAGCTGTGACAGGGCGCGCGCCTCGTCGGCCGCGGGTTGGTCCTCCGGCGTCACCGCCACCTCGCAGCCGAACCCCTCCGCGCCGATCCACCAGCCCCCGCGGTCCGCGTCGACCCGGGCGATCGCCTCGAGGTTCGCGAGCGTCACGTTGGCGAGCGCCCGGAAGTAGTCCTCCCGCGAGGCGCGCCGGTCGTTCCAGATGCCGAGCAGTCCGGAGCAGACCGCGGTGATCATCGGCTCGTTGACGGGGGTGAACCACATCGGCTCCCGGTAGCGGGCGAGGAACGCGTCCACGTACCTGCAGAAGCCCTCGACCCAGCCCCGGTCGCAGAAGCCGGCGTGGTGGTCGGGGAGCCCGAAGTGGCACAGGTCCACCACCGGGACGAGCCCGTGCCGCTCGCACGCGGCAAGCGCCCGGTCCCACCACTGCCAGTCGTACTCACCCGGTTCCGGCTCGGTGAGGCGCCAGGGCATGCCGTAGCGCCAGACGCGCACCCCGAGGCCGGCCACCGCCGCGAGGTCCTCGTCGAGCCGCTCGAGGTGGCCGCTCGCGGCGAGCTGGTCCACGCGCACCTCGCGCCCCTCGTGGAGGACGAGCGGGTCGGATGCTTCCTCGCCGCACGCGACGGCGAACTCGGGGAACTCCATCGCGGGGAGTCTGTCGGGTCTCACAGGCCCGCGCAGGTTCGTGCATCCGCCTGTCTGGTGCCGCCGGGCCCGGGGTACGAACCCCGGGAACCGACCGCCGGCGCCAGGAGGAACCGATGCCCACCACACAGGAGCTGTCCCACTGGATCGGCTTGCAGCTCGACGGACCCGACGGCGAGAAGATCGGGAAGGTCGACGACATCTACGTCGACGACCTCACGGGGCGGCCGGAGTGGATGGCCGTCACGACCGGGCTGTTCGGCACGCGCCGCAGCTTCGTCCCGCTCGCGTCCGCCCGCCTCCACGACGGCCACGTCGTGGTGCCCTACGGCAAGGACGTCGTGAAGGACGCGCCGAACGCCGAGCACGACGGGCACCTCAGTCCCGAGGAGGAGGCCCGGCTCTACGAGCACTACGGCATCCGCTACTCGGAGCCGGCACCCGCGGCGGGCCGCGCCGAGCCGGCCGGGGTCGCGGACGGGCTCGGGGACCGGGCCGACGGTGACGACGCGATGACCCGCTCGGAGGAGGAGCTCGAGGTCGACGTGACCAGCGAGCCGGTCGGACGGGCACGCCTGCGGAAGTGGGTCGAGACCGAGCACGTGCGGGAGTCCGTGCCGGTCACCCACGAGGAGGTGCGCGTCGAGCGCGAGCCCGTCACCGAGGGCGACCTCGACGAGGCGATGTCGGGCCCCGAGCTCTCCGAGGGCGAGCACACCGAGGTGCTCCACGAGGACCAGGTCGTGACCAACAAGCGGGTCGTCCCCAAGGAGCGGGTCCGCCTCGCGAAGGAGCAGGTCACGAGCGAGGAGGAGGTCTCGGCCGACCTGCGACAGGAGCGCATCGACGTCGAGGGCGACCCCAGGACCTGAGGGCCGGGAGCCGAGCACGCGGCGGGCGGCCCCCGTCCGCCGCCGGGAGGAGCTGGACATGCGACGACAGGACCTGACGCCCACCTCCGGCGGTGACGTCGTGACGGGCCGGGGCGTGCGAACGAAGAAGGTGAGCGATCCCGGCGTGGGGGAGGCGCGCCGCCAGTACGGCGGGCTCGACCTCCCGGCGACGCTCGCGGGGACCCTGGCCGCGCTCGGCGCCACCGTGCTGCTCGGCGGGGTGCTCGCCGCAGCCGGGAGCTTCGGCTACCAGCAGGGCATCGGCGAGCGGGCGATCCCGGTCGGCGGGCTCGTCGCCGGGTTCGTCACCCTGCTCGTCGCGTTCGGCGTCGGAGGTTGGGTCGCCGGGCGCATCGCCCGCTACGACGGCGGTCGCAACGGCCTGATGACCGCGGTGTGGTTCGTGGCGCTCGCAGCGCTCGCGGCGGCGGCCGGGGCGTGGATCGGAGCGGAGTACGACGTGTTCGCGGACGTCGAGCTCCCCCAGTGGTTCTCCGAGGAGGCGACGAGCGGCGAGGCGATCCTGAGCGGCCTCGCGGCGCTCGTGGTCATGCTGGTCGCCGGGTACCTCGGCGGGAAGCTCGGCGACCGGTACCACCGGCGGGCGGACTCGCTGATCGTGCACACCCGCGACGACGGGTTGGTGTCCCGCACCGGGACCCCCGGCACGGTGACCGGCCCGGCGCACTCGACGGTCGACTCCAGCGCCAGCGGCACGAGCAGGGAGGTGCGACGATGAGGCTCCGCAAGGCCCGCGACGACTCGCAAGGGCGCGCGGCACGGGACGCCGGGGGCGCCGCCGGCGCCATGGTGCGTTCGGAGGAGGAGCTCGCGGTCGGGGTCGAGTCCCGTCCCGTGGGCGCGGTGAGCGTCGCCAAGCGGGTCGAGACCGAGCACGTCGGGGAGCGGGTCACACGCGGCGTCGAGCACGCGGACATCGAGCGGGCCGACCCCGCCGAGCACGACTCGGGTGAGATCGAGACGCTGCCGGACGGCTCCGTGTCGGTCCCGGTGTTCGAGGAGCAGCTCGTGGTCGAGAAGCGCCTCGTGGTCCGGGAGCGGATCATCATCCGCAAGACCACCGTCGAGGAGGAGCACCTCGTCGAGGCGGACCTGGCACGCGAGGTCGTCGACGTCGACGCGGACGACTCGGTCCGTGCGCGGGTGCACTCCGACGGTGGCGGCTGAGCGCTCCCTCGGTTCGGCCAGTGGCGGGCTGGCCGGGAGCCGGCTGGCCGGGAGCCGGGTCGCTCAGCTCGTCTGCTGGAGGCAGCGGTCGAGCAGCGCCCGCTCGCTCAGCAGGGTGATCGTGTCGCCGTAGGACAGCAGCGCCACGGGGACCTCGTCCCGCTGCCACTCCCGGAGCTGCGCCAGGTTCCTGCGCCGGTCCACCGGGTCGGGGAAGGTGAACCGCACCGAGCCGCAGACGTTGTCCCGTCCCCCGTAGAGGTCCACGTGCACGTCCTGACCGTCGCGCTGGACGTCGAAGATCAGGAGGTCCTGGAGGAGGTCCGTTTCGTCGAATCGCATGGTGGCTCCCATCCGGGGGTAGGAGAGGACCGCAACGACTGTACGGCCCGGACCGAGAGCGGGTGAAGTCGTCGCGCCCCGCAACGATCGACTCGATCTCCGTCGGACACCATCGGCCGGGTTCCATTGAACCACGCTCGGATCGCGGGCCCGCGACAAGCCGCCGACCGCGCCGCCGTGGGACGACCCGGCGGGCGACCTGCCGAGCTCAGCCCGTGGCGAGCCAGTCCCGCGCGACCGCCCGGTGGTCCTCGCCGGTCGCGACCCGGCGGTTGAGCGACACCAGGCTCGCCGTGTCGAGCGCTCGCGTCACCCGGCCCAACGCCCGGGCCAGCTCCGGGAACCGTTCCAGCACCTCGGTGCGCACGAGCGGCACGACGTGCTCGGGCCGGCCGCGGCCGCGCTCGTCGCGCAGCAGCACGAGGTCGTGCTGGGGGACGAGCGCGTCCGAGCTGAACACGAGGCCCACGTCGGCCTCACCCGACTCCAGTGCGAGGGCGATCGGCAGCCCCGGCGGGAGCCCCGTGAACGACCGGAACTCGATCCCGTAGTCCGCCCGCAGGTGCGGGAGGCAGGCGCTGCGCTCCGGGCACTCCGGTGGCGCGACGAAGTCGAGGGAGTCAGCCTGCCGCGCGAGGTCGTCGAGCGTCTCGATGCCCAGCTCCTCGGCGCGGGGCGCGTGCATCGCCACCGCGTCGCGGTCGACGGCGGGCGCGTGGGGGAGCACCGTGACGCCGTCGTCGCGCAGCGCCTCCCGCAGCCGCCGGGCGGCCGTGGCCGGGTCCTCCGGCACGCCTCCGTCGGGCGCCTCGAAGTCGAGCGCGGCGGCGAGGTACTCGGGCACCACGTCCACGAAGCCCTGCTGCAGCGCGGGCTCGACGACCTCGCGCGAGCCGAGCGAGCGCACGCGCCGCACCTCGATGCCCTCCCGCTCGATCGACTGCGCGAACAGCTCGGCGACGAGCTCGCTCTCCGCTAGGTGAGCGCCCGGTACGCGAGGACCGCGGCGACCACGTCGGTCTCCGGCCCGCCGGCCGCGACGAGCCCGGCGGTCATGCCGAGCTCCACGATGCCGACGCCGCCGGGGGTGATCGGCAGCGCGGAGAGCAGCCGCACGAAGGCGAACGTGGCGAGCACCTGCTGCCAGCTCACCTCGGCATCCGACACCCCGACGTGGCGGAGGGCCACCAGCAGCACCGCGACGAGGGTCAGGTGGCTGACGAGGACCGTGGTGCTGATGGCCACCCACCGGCGGCCCACCAGGTCGATGGTCTCGCGCCGGAACTTCACCAGGGTGTGCCCGAAGCCGCCGATCGGCCGCCGGTGGAACCGGGTGCGGGCGCGGTTGACCAGGTTCGAGGCGCGGTCGCCGATGGCCTGCGCCGCCCGCTCGCTGCGGAGCACCGCGGCGAGCACCGCGAGCGACCCCACCAGCGTGGCCACCCCGATGACCGAGGCGGCGACGAGCCCCCCGCCGGCGTCGCCGGAGGTCGTGAGCAGCACGACCGCCACCACCGGCAGCGCCAGCTTCGCGAACACGTTCCAGATGCCCGCGAGCAGCAGCGCGAGCGTGACCGGACGGCGCCCGAACCCCCACGAGCGGTACATCGCGGCGCTGAGCCCGACCCCGAACGCCGCGCCGGCGGGCGCCGTGTTCGACACCGCCGTGGACGCCTGCGACACCTGCGCGGCCTGCCAGAACCCCAGCCCGGGGAGGACCGCCATCAGCGCGGGCTGGTACGAGGCGAGGTTCGCCAGCGCGACGAGCGCGAGCGTCGCGACCTCCAGCCCGGTCATGTCGCGGATCGTGTGGAGCACGTCGCCGTAGTCGGCGACGCCGGGCAGCACGAACCCGAACACCGCCACCACGACCGCCAGCGACAGCGCCGTCCCCGCGAGGCGTTGCCAGACCGGCGGCCGGGGCGCGACCTCGGTCGCGACGGCGCCGGTCCCGGGCTCCTCGGCCGGGTCGGCTCCCACCAGCGAAGACTACGCCCGGTGCCCGCGGCGGTGCCTACGGTGTGCCGTCGCCGAAGCAGCACGGGGAGGCCCCAGGGACGTCCGGTCGATCGCAACCGAGCGGGCCGAGGAGCACGACGCGCTCGACGCGGTCGTCGCGGGCCTGGGCGACGACGAGTGGAAGCTCGCGACGCCGAGCCCCCGCTGGCGGGTCGCCGACCAGATCGCCCACCTCGCGTACTTCGACCGGGCGGCCGTGGTGGCGATCACCGAGCCCGAGGCGTTCCACTCCATGGTCGAGGAGATCCTCGAGGCGGCGGCCGGGGGCGACGAGGGCGTCGACGAGCTCACCCTCGGCTGGGCCCGGGACCTGACCCCCGCCGAGCTCCTCGCCGAGTGGCGCGCCCGGCGGCGGCAGCTGCTGGAGGCGGCCGAGTCCCTCCCCGACGACGCACGCATCGACTGGTACGGCCCGTCGATGGGAGCGAAGTCCTTCCTCACCGCCCGGCTGATGGAGACCTGGGCGCACGGACAGGACGTGGTCGACGCGGTGGGAGCGCAGCGCCCGCCCACCGATCGCCTCCGGCACATCGCCCGGCTCGGCGTGGTCACCAGGGGCTGGACCTACGCCAACCGGGGTGAGGAGCCGCCCGCGGCGAGCGTGCGGGTCGAGCTGCGCGCCCCGAGCGGGGAGGTGCACTCCTGGGGGCCGGAGGACGCCGAGGAGACCGTGACCGGGTCGATGGAGGACTTCTGCCTGGTGGTCACCCAACGCCGTCACCTCGACGACACCGACCTGGTGGTCGAGGGCGAGGGCGCGCGCGACTGGCTGCTCAAGGCCCAGGCGTTCGCCGGTCCGCCCACGGAGGGCCCGGCCGGCCGGGAGCGTGGGCGGGACGGATAAGCGCTGGCTCGCCGCCGGGGTGGCGGCGAGACTCTCGCCATGGAGGAAGGCACCGAGGTGCTGCGGGCCGAGGGCCTGCACAAGCGCTTCGGGGCCACCCGAGCGGTGCAGGGCGTGTCGCTGCGCATCCGGGCGGGCGAGCGGGTCGGCATCGTCGGCCCGAACGGTGCCGGCAAGACCACGACGCTGCTGATGCTGCTCGGCGCGGTGTCGCCCGATGCCGGCACCGTCGACCTGGTCGGCCACCGCCTGCCGGGCGGGCGCAGCGAGGCGATGCGGCGGGTGGGCTTCGCGGCGGGCTACCTGCCGTTGCCGGACCGGCTCACCGTGCTCGAGACGCTCCACTTCTTCGCCGAGCTCTACGGCGTGGAACGCCCCGGGGCGCGCGTGGGCGCCGTGCTCGACGAGCTGTCGATCCGGCACCTCGCCGGGCAGCACTGCGAGTCGCTGTCGTCCGGGCAGGCGACGCTGGTGGGGATCGCGAAGGCGGTGCTGCACCACCCGCGGCTGGTCGTGCTCGACGAGCCCACCGCGTCGCTCGACCCCGACGTCGCGATCCGCGTGCGGGACCGCCTCGAGCTGCTGAACGCGGAGCACGACGTCACGCTGCTGCTCACCAGCCACGACATGCGCGAGGTGGAGCGGCTCACCGATCGCGTGGTGTTCCTGCGCGACGGGCAGGTGATCGCGGATGGCCACCCGGCCGAGGTGGTCGCCGGCAGCGGGCACGCCGACCTGGAGGCGATGTTCCTCGCCGAGGCGGCGAGGCGCCGCGAGGAGCAGGTGTGAACGGCCGGCGGGTGCGGGCGATGGTGCGCCGCAACGCGCTGGCGCAAGTGCGCAACCCGGGCCACTGGTTCCTGCTGATCGTGCTGCCGATCGTCGACGCGCTGCTGTTCGGGTCGATCGGGGTCGCCTACGGCGACGGCGACGCACCGGTCCGCCTCCTCATCACCGGGACGATGCTGTTCCACCTCATCTGGCAGGTGACCCTCGCCGGCTCGCTCGGGTTCCTCGAGGAGGTGTGGTCCCGCAACGTGCTGAACCTCATCGCCACCCCGTTGACGGAGCGGGAGGTGCTCGCGTCGCTGGGGCTGGTCGGCCTGGCCCGCACCGTCGTCACCGTCGTGCTCGTCGGCGGGGTCGGCCTGGGCTTCTACGCGGTCGCGCCCGAGTCGGCCGGCTGGGTGCTGGTCCCCGGCGTGCTGGTCCTGCTCGCGTTCGGATGGGCGGTGACCCTCATGGTCGTGGGCCTCACGCTCCAGTACGGCGACAGCGCCGAGGTGTTCTCGTGGGGCACCCTCGTGCTGCTGATGCCGCTGTCGGGCGTGTTCTACCCGACCGAGTCGCTGCCGGCGGTGCTCGAACCGGTCGCGCGGGCGATCCCGTTGACCCAGGTCTTCGACGCCGCCCGGGAGGGCCTCGAGACCGGCAGGGTCGCGTGGGGGCGGCTGGCGATCGGCGCGGCCGGCTCGGCGGTGTCCCTCGCCGCCGCGACGTGGTTCATCGACCGCCAGCTGCGGCGCTTCCGCCGTGAGGGCTGGGTCACCCGCTTCACCTGACGCAGCTCACCCCGGCGGGGTCAGGCCCATCGGGTTCGGGTACGGCAGCTCGCCGGAGGCGACGATCCGGCGGGCCAGGGGGTCGAGCAACTCGTGGAGCCGCCCGGTCGCCTCGTCGCCCAGGTGGTCCCACGGCTCCATCGCGAGGCGGTCCGTGACCGCCTCGACCTCCCGCCGGAGCCGGGCGCCCTCCTCGGTGAGGCCGCCGGAGGGCTCGAGCAGCCCGCGGTCCACGAGGCCGCGCTCGGCGGACGCCCAGTCGTCCTCGGACCAGCCCCGCGCCCGGCGCATCTGCTCCGCGTCCACCACTCCGGCGGCCACGAGCACGACGTGGGCTTCGAGGCCACCGAGCCCCGCGGTGAGCAGGGCGGCGACGTGCCCGTCGCCGCGGTGCTCGCGCAGCAGCGTCGCGGCGTGCCACAGGCGCAGGTGCGGCTCCTCCGGCCAGGGGAGCCCGAGGTGCGCGGCGAACAGCGGCCGACCCTGGGGTGAGCAGGCACCCGCGGCCCGCGCCGCGAGCTCCGCCGCCTCGGCGACGGCGGGTCCGTCGACCTCGTCGCCGAGCAGGCGGCGCAGCGCGGCGCCGACCGCGGCGGTCCGGGCCTCGAGGACCGCGGCGGGCGTGGCGAACGACCAGGCGTCCGGGATCGCCCGGGCGGGCATGGACGGGTGGAAGTTGTAGAAGGTGGCGGTGACGAGCTCCGGCCCGACGGGGCCCATCGGGGCCGCCCGGCCGCCGAAGTAGCCCATCCAGAAGCCCTTCAGCCCGACCCGGACCATGGCCTCGGCGACCTCGGGCGCGAAGTAGACGACCGCGTGCAGCGTCTCGTAGCGCTGCCACATCGCCCGTGCCGGATGGGTGCCCGCGTCCCCGTCCACCGCCACGACGGTACCGGCGCGGCGCGGGCGGCGCCGGACCGCGAAGATGTGCCCGGCGAACGGAGGTGCCGCATGGCCGACCAGCAGCAGGCAGGGAGCGACGGGGGGTCCGGCGGGCCGCAGGGATGGGTGCCGGCGGCGTTCCTCGGCCACGGCTCGCCGATGAACGCGCTCGAGCACAACCGCTACACGGACGCGTGGAGGAACTTCGGTGCGACGGTGCCGCGGCCCCGGGCGGTGCTGTCGGTCTCCGCCCACTGGTACATCAACGCGACCGCGGTCACCGCGATGGCCCGGCCGCGCACCATCCACGACTTCTACGGCTTCCCCGACGAGCTGTTCGCGGTGCAGTACCCGGCTCCCGGCGCGCCGGAGGTGGCCGAGGAGGTCGCCGCGGCGATCGCCCCGACCTGGGTGGGCCTCGACGCCGACAGCTGGGGCATCGACCACGGCACCTGGTCCGTGCTCGTGCACGCGTTCCCCGAGGCGGACGTGCCGGTGCTGCAGCTCTCGATCAACGCGCTCCAGCCGTTCGAGTACCACCTCGAGGTCGGCGCGGCCCTCGAGCCGCTGGCCCGCAGCGGTGTGCTCGTGCTCGGGTCGGGGAACGTGGTGCACAACCTGCGCCGCCTCGACTGGGGCCGTCCGGACGGCGGCGAGGACTGGGCGCACCGCTTCGACCAGGCTGCGGCCGAGCTGATGGCCGAGGCACCCCAGGACCTGCCGAAGCTGCGCGAGCACCCCGACTACGCCGCCGCGGTCCCCACCCCGGACCACTTCATCCCGCTCCTGTACGTCGCAGGGCTGGCGGCCGCCTCCGGTGCCCGCACCGAGGTGCTGGTCGACGGTTGCTCGATGGGGTCGCTGTCGATGACGTCCTACGCGGTCGGGCTGAGCGAGCGCCCGGCGGAGCAGGGAGAGCGCGGGGCACCGGTGCTGCCCGAGGTGCCGCCACCCGACCAGACCAACATCTGAGCCCCGACCGGCCGCCGCCGGGGTGCGGTAGCGTCCCGCTGACGACCCCGAGGAGGCCACGGGCGTGGACGCAGCGACGGTGGTGGACGAGCCCGCGGGCTCACGGTTCGTGATCGAGCAGGACGGGCACGTCGCCGAGCTCGTCTACCGGGCCGAGCCGGGGCGGCTCGTGCTCGTGCACACCGGGGTGCCCGACGAGCTCGGTGGCCGCGGCCTCGGCTCGCAGCTGGTGCGTGCCGCGGTCGATCGTGCCGAGGACGAGGGCCTCACGATCGCCCCGTGGTGCCCGTTCGCCCGGAGGTGGCTGGAGGAGCACCCCGACGTGGCGTCGCGGGTCGAGATCGACTGGAGCCCCCGGCCCGAGGGTGCCTGAGCCGCGACCCTTGACGCGCTCGCCGCGGCGGGTGGGAGGATGGGTCCGACACCGACTCGACGAGGTGAGCGCGATGACGATCGCCAGCGAAGCACGCACCGAGGGGGAGGCGCGGCCCGGGGGAGGCCCACGCGACACCCCGTTGCCGCCGAGCGTGACGGTCGCGCTCGCCGACCGGCTCGCCACCCTCGTGAGCGCCTCGGGGCGCGGCACGCCGGTCACCACCCACGCCCCGTTCAGCGGGGCGAAGGTCGCCGAGCTGCCGCAGTCGACGCCCGAGGACGTCGTGGAGGCGGCGAACCGTGCACGTGCCGCGCAGCGCGAGTGGGCGGCGCGCCCGGTGCGCGAGCGCGCCGAGGTGTTCCTGCGCCTCCACGACCTGGTCCTCGACGCGCGCGAGGACCTGATGGACCTCATCCAGACCGAGAACGGCAAGGCGCGCCGCGACGCGTTCCTCGAGGTGGGCGACATCGCGAACACCTGCCGCTACTACGCCCGCACCGCGCCTCGGGAGCTCGCGCCGGTGCGGCGCACCGGGCTGATCCCCGGGCTGACCTCGGTGCAGGAGCTCCGGCACCCCAAGGGCGTCGTCACCGTCGTGTCGCCGTGGAACTACCCGCTCAGCCTCGCGATGGGCGACAGCATCCCCGCACTGCTGGCGGGCAACGCCGTGGTGCAGAAGCCCGACAACCAGACCGCCCTCACCGCGCTCTACGGCCTGGAGCTGGCGCGGCAGGCCGGGGTGCCCGACGACCTGTGGCAGGTCGTGCTCGGGCGGGGCAGCGTCATCGGTGACTCGCTCATGGACGTCGCGGACTTCGTGATGTTCACCGGCTCCACCGAGTCCGGTCGGCGCATCGCCCAGGAGGCGGCGAAGCGGCTGGTCGACTGCTCGCTGGAGCTCGGCGGCAAGAACGCGATGCTGGTGCTCGACGACGCGGACCTGGACCGCGCCGCCGAGGGCGCGGTGCGAGCGTGCTTCTCGTCGAGCGGCCAGCTCTGCATCTCGATCGAGCGCATGTACGTCGCGGAGCGGGTCCACGACGAGTTCATGTCCCGCTTCCTCGACCGGGTGCGGTCGATGAGCATGGGCGCCGGCTACGACTTCCAGCACCAGATGGGCACCCTGACCTCCTCGGACCAGGTGGAGGCGACCCGCCGGCACGTCGAGGACGCCGTGTCGAAGGGCGCGAAGGTGCTCACCGGCGGCAACCACCGCCCCGACCTCGGCCCCTACTTCTTCGAGCCGACGGTGCTGACCGGCGTGACCCCCTCGATGGAGTGCTACGCGGAGGAGACCTTCGGCCCGGTCGTGTCGGTGTACACGTTCCGCACCGACGACGAGGCGGTCGAGCTCGCCAACGACACCCGCTACGGGCTGAACGCGAGCGTGTGGAGCCGCTCGCCGCGCCGCGGCCGGGAGGTGGCCTCCCGCCTCAAGGCCGGCACGGTGAACGTGAACGAGGCGTACGCCGCGGCGTGGGGGAGCATCGACGCCCCGATGGGCGGGATGGGCGACAGCGGCCTCGGTCGGCGGCACGGGGCGCACGGCCTGCTCAAGTACACCGAGCCGCAGACCATCGCCCGCCAGCGCCTCATGAACCTCGCCCCGCCCATCAGCTCGCTGGGCGACAAGGGCTTCGCCGAGGTGATGACGACCGCGCTGCGGGTGATGAAGAAGGTCGGCTGGCGCTGAGTCAGGTCCCGTCGCGCAGGCGGCGGGTGCGCCGCGCGGCGGCGTCGAGGGACCGGCGCAGCAGCTGGGGGTCGTCGTCGAAGCCGAGGGCGAGCGATCGGATGACCTGGGTGTAGAGCCGGTGCGGGTCCCGGCGCACGGCCTCGAAGTAGCCCGTCATCTCGACCGAGCAGTGGCCGTGGGTGGCGACCCACACGACCTCACCCGCGAGGAAGACGTCGTCGACGGACCAGCGGCCGGCGTCGACGCAGCGCTGGATGAGCTCGAGCAGCGCCTCGAACGAGCCCAGGGCCACCTCCCGGTCGGCGCGGCTCCCCTGGTTGATGCGCACCAGGCCGTCGTTGAACATCACGCGGTACAGGTGCGGGTTGCGCAGCGCGAAGTCGCGGTAGCACCAGCCCTGCACCACCCAGTCGGCGACGGGGTCCTTGGTCGTGACCACCGAGCGGAGGGCGGCGGTGAGGTCCTTGAAACCCTTGCGCCAGACGGCCGCGAGCAGCTCGTCCATGCTGCCGAAGTACGTGTACACCGCCATGCTGGACGCGCCGATCTCGCGGCCCAGGCGCCGCGCGGTGACCGCGTCGCGCCCCTCCTCGTCCAGCACCGCCGCCGCGGCCTCGAGGAGCGCCTCGGCGGGATCCGACGATCGGACGCGTTCCATGGTTGACGATCCTACATGACGGTGTTATGCCATAACGGTGTGATGTGAGCACGGCGCACGTCAGGCACCACCCGCACCGCACGCACACGAGCAGGGGAGGCGCGATGAGCGTGGTGGAGACGAACAAGTGGCTCTCGGGGCCGTACGCCCCGCTGGAGGCCGAGGCGGCCGCGGTCGACCTCACGGTGAGGGGGACGCTCCCCGTGGAGCTGGAGGGCCGGTACCTCCGCAACGGGCCCAACCCGATGGGTTCGGTGGACCCGGCCACCTACCACTGGTTCACCGGCGACGGCATGGTGCACGGGGTGCGCCTGCGCGACGGTCGGGCGGAGTGGTACCGGGCCCGCTGGGTGCGCTCCACGCCGGTGAGCGAGGCCCTCGGAGAACCGCCCGCGCCGGGTGAGCGCCACGGCGCGCGCGACAACGTGAACACCAACGTGATCGGGCTCGACGGACGGACCTTCGCGCTCGTCGAGGCCGGTGCCCGCCCGGTGGAGCTGTCCTACGAGCTCGACACCGTCGAGCACTCGAGCTTCGGAGGGACCCTGCCGAACGGGTTCACCGCCCACCCGAAGGTGGACCCCGCAACCGGCGAGCTCCACGGCATCGCCTACTACTGGGAGTTGCCCTACCTGCAGTACGTGGTCGTCGGTCCCGACGCCCGCGTGCGCAAGGTCGAGCAGATCGAGGTCGACCACGGCCCGATGGTGCACGACTGCTCGATCACCGAGCGCTGGATGGTCGTCTACGACCTGCCGGTCGACTTCGACCTGGAGATCGCGATGGGCGGCGCCATCCTGCCGTACGTGTGGAACGACTCGCGGCCGGCGAGGCTGGGGCTGCTGCCGCTGGGGGGATCGGGCTCCGAGGTGCGCTGGTTCGAGGTGTCACCCTGCTTCGTGTTCCACCCGCTCAACGCCCACGACGATGGCGACCGGGTGGTCATCGACGCGGTGCGCCACCCGAAGATGTTCGATCGGCAGCGCCTGGGCCCGGACGAGGGGCCGCCGATGCTGTGGCGGTTCACGATCGACACCGCGACCGGCAGGGTCTCCGAGGAGCAGCTGTCGGACGTGCCGATGGAGTTCCCCCGCGTCGACGAGCGTGTCGTCGGACGCCCGCACCGCTGGGGGTATGCGGCGGAGGTGGCGCCCAGGGAGACCGGCAACGAGTTCGTGGGACGGCTGGTGCGCATCGACGCCCGCACCGGTGACGTCGAGCTCGTCGACCCCGGCGACGGGCGGCGCGCGGGGGAGTGGGTGATGGTGCCCCGCTCGGTGGACGCCGCCGAGGACGACGGCTGGCTCATGGCGCTCGTGCAGAACGAGTCGACCGGCCTGGGCGAGCTCGTCGTGCTCGACGCATCGGCCCCGGGGGAGGGCCCGGTCGCCGTGGTCGAGCTGCCGAACCGGATCCCCGTCGGCTTCCACGGCAACTGGGTGCCGGACGCCCCGCCGTCGAGGTAGCCCGGCCGCCCGGGGTGGCTCAGCCCTCGAAGTAGATCAGTCCGCCGCCGACCTCGCGGTGGGCGACGCCGCTCGCCGCGAGGTCCTCGTCCCACGGCGCCGCGACCTCGGGGTCGTTCTGCTCCATGCCGTGGTCGCCGATCACCAGCACGGCGGTGCGGTCCAGCACCCCGGCACGCTCCACCGCGGCGAGGACCTCGCCGATGCGGCCGTCGGAGTCGCGCACCGCGGCCCGGGCGAGGTCGCCGTGCGGGCCGCTCTCGTGGCCGGCCTCGTCGGTGACCGCGAGGCTGCACCAGCTGAGCACCGGGAGCTCGTTGCCGTGCGCACGCTCCCAGCACTCGATCGTGTGCGTCGCGCTCACGTGGTCGACGCTGGACATGAACGCGTACGCGCCCGACGACTCGGCGGCCGACCGGTCCAGGTGTCGCACCTCGTCGCCCGAGGGCAGGTCGGCCGCGGACGAGCCGCCGCCTCGGATGAGCCCGAAACTCGAGAACGACGCCCCGGCGTCGCAGAACTCGAAGGTGGCGCTGGTGAACGCCCCGGGCCGGCAGCGCTCCACCGCCTGGAACAGCGTCTCGACCTCGGGTGAGAGGTGGCGCGCCGCCCAGAACATCTGGTCCATCGCGAGCAGGTCCGGTGAGGACCCGTCGGCCCGGTCCACCCAGGTGTTGTGCAGCACGCCGCTGTGGCCCGGGTGGACGCCGGTCAGCGCCGTGGTGTGGTTCGCCAGCGTCGCCGTCGGCAGCGACGCCATCGCGCCGTGCCGGTACGCGGTGCCCCGCTCCAGGAGTCCGGTCAGGTTCGGGGCCTCGCCGCGTTCGATCACGTCGAGCAGCAGGTTGGCGTTGCAGCCGTCGAGGAGGAACACCACGACGTGCTCGGCGGTGCTGCCGTCGAGCAGCTCCAGCTCGGGCTCGCCGTCCTGGCGTCGCAGCAGCGCCGAGGCGTCCGGCTCGCCGGTCGGGCCGACGCCGGCGGGGTGCGGCTCCAGCCCCAACAGCGCGGCGATCGTCGGAGCGATGTCGACCACGCGGGTCGAGCGGTCCACCACGCCGAGCGACCGCACGCCGGCGCCCGCGGCGAGGAACGGCGCCCGCGCCTGGACCACGCCCGGGGAGCCGTGCTGGCCGAGGTGCCCATCGGTGTGGTGGGCCGCGGTGTGGACGGCCAGCAGGTCGGGGGCGTGCGGCGAGTCGAAGAACTGCGCGATCGACTCGAACGCGTGCGGGTACGAGTTCTCGGCGCGGTGGGGGAACCGCCGAGCTCGCTCCAGCTCGTGGCCGGTCAGGTGGTCGGTCGCCTGGCGCTCGAGCGGGTTCCGGCCGCTGCTGGCGAGGACGACGTACTCGGGGCGGCCCGCCGCGTGCTCCCGCGCGAACTCGACGGCGCCGTCCACCGCCGCGGCCCGGTAGCGGTCGACCCCGGTCCTGCTCAGCACCATCTCCACCCGGTCCTCGAGCGCGGTGTCGGTGAGCACCGACTCCAGCCGCGCCGCGCGCTCCAACCAGTGGTCATCCCTCGTCGTCATGGGCGCCATTGTCGCCTCGCGGCCGGCGCGCGTGCCGGCAAGACGCGGCGAGGGCCACCCCGCACGGGGTGGCCCTCGCCGACCTCGGTCCTGCTACGGGGTCAGGTCCCCACGTGGTAGCCGACCACGTCGACCACGACGTGGGGGCAGCCACCGGAGGTGAACACGGTGACCTGGCCACCGTTCACGCCGGTGATCACCGCGTTCGGGACCACCTGGCCCTTGGAGTAGTTGAGGTTCGATGCCGTCGGTCGTGGCACGCCCTGGGGGTACACGGTGGCGTACCCGGGCGATGCGGGCTCGACGATGGTCACGTTCAGCACGGCTGCTGCGGCGTTGGCGGGCACCCCTGCGGTGGGGGCGACGGTGACGTTGCGGGCGCCTGCGATGCAGGGGCCCTGCCCGGCGCGGCGGGTGTCGAGCACCCGGCTCGGGTTCACGCCGACGAAGCCGCCCTCACCGGGCACGCCGGTGGTGTAGTAGCCGGCGACGTCGACGATGACGTGGGGGCAGCCGCCGGAGGTGAACACGGTGATGTTGCCGCCGGTGCCGACCTTCGCGGTCACGTGGTTCGGCACGACCTGGCCCTTGGTGTAGTTGAGGTTCGACGCCGTGGGCCGCGGGTTGCCGGCCGGGTACACGGTGGCGTACCCGGGTGATGCGGGCTGCACGACGGTCACGTTGAGCGCGACGGCGGCCGCGTCAGCGGGGACACCCGTGCTGGGTGCGACCGTGACGTTGCGGGCGCCGGCGATGCAGGGGCCCTGCCCGGCGCGGCGGGTGTCGAGGACGCGGTTCGGGGTGAGGCCCACGAAGCCACCCGCAGCGGGGGCGCCGGCGGTGTAGTAGCCGGTGACGTCCACCGCGACGTTCGGGCAGCCGCCGGAGGCGAACACGGTGATCTTGCCGCCGGTGCCCACCTTGGTCGTGACGAGGTTCGGCACGACCTGGCCCTTGGTGTAGTTCAGGTTGGACGCGGTCGGCCGGGGGGAGCCGGTCGGGTACACCGTCAGGTAGCCCTGCGAGCCCGGCGAGATCACCGTCACGTTCAGCGCCACCGCGGTCGCGTCGGCCGGCACACCAGCCGACGGTGCCACCGTGACCTCACGGCCCGCGCCGCCGGACACGCACGGACCCGAGGTGCGGGTGTCCAACACCCGGTTCGGCGTGATCCCACGGAACACACCACCGCCGGCGGCCGCCGCCGGGGCGATCGTCAGCGAGAGGTCCGCGCTGCCGCTCGAACCGTCCTCGTCGGTGGCGGTCACCTCGAAGTCGAACGTGCCGTCCTCGGTCGGGGTGCCGCTGAGGACGCCCGTGGGCGACAGGCCCAACCCGCCGGGCAGAGCGCCGTCGGTGACCGTCCAGGTGTAGTCACCCACGCCGCCGGTGGCCTGGAGCTGCGTCGCCGGGTAGGCCTCGCCCACGGTGCCGCCGGGCAGCGGCGAGGCCGTGGTGACGACCACCGGGTCGGGCACCTCGACCACGATCTCGAAGACCGGGCGCTGCTCCTCGGTCCCCCGTTCGCTGGTGTAGAGGTGCGCGGTGTCCGCGTGCCCGGTCGACACGAGCGCGAAGCCGAAGTTCGTGGCCGGATCGTCCACCCAACCCTGCACGGTGGCCGTGTCGAGCACGACCTCGACCGGCTCGCCGGGGGCACCGACGGCCACGGGGTCGCTGATCGCCGCGCCGAGCTCGCCTCCGGGGGTGCTCCACGGGGTGCCCGCGGCGGCCTGGTTCCACGTCGCCTCCGCCTCGTCCCAGTCCTCGAGCACCTCGTGGGCGACGACCTGGTCGCCCGGGTCCGCGCTGGTGAAGGTCACCTTCGCGGAGGTGACCGTGCCGTTGGCGGGCACGTCGGACAGGTCGAAGCGCACCAGCGCCCGCTCCCGCTCGCCGTCCACGTTGTCGATCTCGCCGAACACGGACGTGCCGTCGTCGCCGCCGGCGTTCGTGTCCGGGGTGGCCTCGAACAGCGTCGTGTCGGCGGTTCCGGCGTAGCCGCTGACGCCCTCGCGGAACGTCAACGTCGACGTCGCCGCCGACGCCGTCGCCGGGGCGAACAGCGTCACCAGCGTGGTCGCCAGCATCGCGACCACCGTCATCGCGGCGATGCGCCGTCGTACAGGTCGGTCCTTCGCGAACGGTCTCGTCACCAGGGTCACCTCTCCTCTTGTCGTCCTCCGACGCGCGGCCTCCCCGAACGGGGAGCGTTCCGGTCACCCTAACGATGCGGTGTGACGATGCAACGGGTGCGGGCCGGATCGGGCCGCACTTTCTTCCGAACGCCGTTCATCCCTCACCCTCCACCGGAGCTGGAGGATGAGGGATGCCGGGCGGACCGGGGGCCTCAGCCCCCGACGTCCGCGGCGTAGCGCTCGAGCGCCCGGGTGATCTCGCGGTCCGCGTCCTCGACCGCGGGACCGACCGGCTCGTCGTTGAGCAGCACCCGGTCCATGCACTTCTGGATGGCGCGGCGCACCTCGTCGTACGGGCCGATCACCGGGCCCGGGAAGTCGGTGTCGATCCCGGCGAGCACGTCGTAGGCGATCTTCGCCCAGCGGCCGCCGAGCGACGCGTCCCAGGCCTCCTGCAGCTCCGGGTCGTCCTTCGCCGAGGACAGCACCGGCGCGACGGAGCCGTCCGTCCCCCAGCGCACCTGGGCCTCGGGGCTGTTCAGGAACTTCAGGAAGTCCCACGCGGCCGCCTTCTCCGCGTCGGGGACCGTGTCGGCGATGTACCAGACGCTGCCGCCGACCTGGCCGCGACCCGCGGCCTCGACGCCGGGGAAGGGACCCGCGCCGATGTCCAGGTCGAGCTTCAGGCCCGCGGGGATGTCGACGCCGAGCTCCTCGCTCAGGTCCTCCGCGCTGATCGTGCCCTCGATGACGCCGGCGACCGTGGAGGTCGCGGAGGACGACTCCATGACCATCGACGACTTCTGGCCGGCCATGGCGAGGAGGTGGTCGGCCTGACCCTCGGTGCCGGGCACCACGTCGATCAGCCCCTCGGCCTTGGCCTCCTGCAGCTCGGTGAGGATCGAGCGGGTGACCTCGTTGTCGAACCTCGACTCGGTGGCGAGCCGGCCGCTGCGCCCGTTCTCCTCGTCCACCAGCTCCTGGCCGACCCCCGACAGCCACCACTCGAGGAGGAACGGCTGGGTGTGCATCACGATCGGCCGCTCGACGCCGGGCACCCCCGCCTCCTTGATCCGCCGGGCGAGCTCGATCATCTCGGTGATCGTCGCCGGCGGGGCGTCCGGGTCGAGTCCCGCGGCCTCGAAGTGCGCCCGGTTGTAGAAGACCAGCGCGGTGTAGGTCGAGAACGACGCCGGCCACAGCTCGCCGTCGATGGTGTACGAGGCGGTGGCGATCGGCAGGAGGTCCTCCAGCATCTCCTGCGAGGACTCGTCCGCCTCGAAGCAGGCCGACGCCGGCACGAACAGGCCCGAGTCCGCGATGAAGCGGGTCTTGGTGTCGTCCGGCACGACGATCGCCGGCAGCGACCGGTCCGGCAGCGCCTGGTCCACCTTGCGGTGCAGCTCCGCGGGGGAGATGCCCTGGTTCTCGGCCCGCACCACGACCTTGTCCTGCGAGGCGTTGTACTCCTCGACGAGCGAGTCGAGCACCCGTGCCGGCAGGGCGATCATGCTGTGCCAGACGGTGATCTCGACCGGTTCGGTGACGTCGTCGAGGGCGTCCACCGGGCACGCGGCCTCGTTCGTGCCGCCGCCCCCGGAGCCGTCGTCGCTGCCGCCGCCGCACGCGCCCGCGAGCAGCGCCAGCGTCGCGAGCACCGTCACGGTGAGCCGACGTCGTCGAACCATGGGTTGCCTCCTGCGCTCAGCCCTTCACCGCGCCGGCGGTGAGGCCACGGATGATCTGCTTCTGGAACACGACGAGCATGGCGAGGATCGGCAGCGACGCCAGGATCGCCGCGGCGACGCCGACGTTGAGGCGCTCGGGGTTCTGGACCGACACCGAGCGCAACGTCACCTGGATCGTCTCCCACTGCTCGCTGGTCGTCACCGCCCGCGGCCAGAGGTACTGGTTCCACGCGGTCAGGGCGGTGATGAGCGTGAACGACGCGATGATCGGCCGGTTGACCGGGATCGCCACCCGGGCCAGGAAGCCCAGGTGCCCGAACCCGTCGAGGCGCGCCGCGTCGCGCAGCTCGCTCGGCACGCCGAGGAAGCCCTGTCGCACGAGGAAGATGCCGAACGCCGACGCGAGGAACGGCGCGCTCAGGCCCTGCACCGAGTCGAGCCATCCGAGCTCTCGGATGGTCCGCACGTTCGCGACCAGGGTGACCTCGATCGGCAGCAGCAGGGTGGCGACCACGAGCACGAACAGCGCGTTCTTGAAAGGGAAGCGCACGAACGCGAACGAGTACGCCGCGAGCACCGAGGTGACGACCTGGGCCACCGTGATCACCGCGGTCACCGCGAGGCTCAGCAGCAGCGAGCGGCCGAGGTCGCCGTCGGCCCACGCGGTGCCGAACACCCCCCAGTCGACCGCGATCGGGTACAGCGGCTGGCCCTCCTGGATGTAGACGAACGGCTCGGAGACCGCCCGGACGATCGTCATCCAGATCGGGAAGAGCACGAGCAGCGACAGCGCGCTGAGCAGCACGTACCAGCCGAGCTGCGACAGCACGAGCCGTCGGCGCGCGCCCTCGGCGACGGCGGGGCCCTGCGCCCGGGGGAGGTCGGCGCCGACGGCGTCGACGAGCTCGTCAGTCGCCATAGTGCACCCGCCGGTTGAGGATCGTGAGCTGCGCGAGGGTCACGACGAAGGTGAGCGCGAACAGGCCGAGCGCCATCACCGAGCCCTCGCTGATCTGGCCGGGGTCCTGGCGCCGGAAGATCTTGAACACGAGCGTCTCGGTGCTGCCCGCGGGGCCTCCCTGGGTCAGCAGCTCGATGGGGGCGAACGCCTGGAACCCGAAGATCATCAGCACCACGACGAGGAACATCAGCGTGGGCGACAGCAGCGGGAGCGTCACCCGGAACAGCCGGCGGACCGGGCCGAAGCCGTCCAGCAGCGCGGCCTCGCGCAGCTGGTCGGGGATCGCCTGCAGACCGGCCAGCACGATCACGAAGGTGAGCCCGATGTTCTGCCAGATCGACGTGAGCGCCACGCCGCGCAGCGCGCTCTCGCTCCGGGAGAGGTCGATGAAGGCGACGTTGCCGAACTTGCCGACCTTCGGGTTGACCAGGCCGAAGAACACCACCGACGCCACCGCCACCGAGGTCGCGACGGTCGAGGAGAAGATCCCCTGGAAGACCTTGATGCCCTTGAGCTTCCGGTGCGCGGCGAGCGCGAGCAGCAGGCCGAGGACCAGCCCGGTCGGCACCGTGTAGATCAGGTACTTCACGGTGATCCACAGCCCGTCGCGGAACTCCTGCCCGCCGAGCACGTCGGTGACGTTGGACAGGCCGACGTAGGTCTCGCCGGTGCCGAACCGGTTGGGCCGGTAGAGGGCGAACCGCACGAGCCGGTACAGCGGGTAGTAGGCGAACGCCGCGAGCAGCGCGAGACCGGGCAGGAGGAGCGCGTAGCCGAACAACGCCTCCCTGGCCGCGGACTGGCGGCGGCGCCGCGGGGCCGCCTCGCTCATCCCTTCGGCTCCCCGCTCGCCAGGCGCTCCCCTGTGGCGAGGTCGAACAGTCGCAGGTGCTCGGGGTCCGCGCGCAGCGACAGGGTCGCGCCGAGGTCGAGCTGGGGGTCGTCGCTCGAGGCGCGCACGACGACCCGGTCGTCGCCGACGTCGCACACGACGTGCTGCTCGTGGCCGAGCACCTCGACCGCGCGCACCTCGGCGCGCAGCGGGCCGTCGGGGTCCGGTCGCAGGTGCTCCGCACGCACCCCGACGACCACCTTCTGGTCGCGCTGCACCGGCGCGTCGGTCGGCAGCGCCAGCCGTGCCCCCCCCACCAGCGCCACCGGGCGCCCCTCGTCGGAGCCGACCACCGCCTCGAGGGTGTTCATCGGCGGGCTGCCGATGAACCGGGCGACGAACAGGTTCGCGGGCCAGCGGTAGACGTCCTGGGGACGGCCGACCTGGTGCAGCCGCCCGTTCGCGACGACGGCGATGCGCGTCGCCATCGTCATCGCCTCGACCTGGTCGTGGGTGACGTACACGAAGGTCGTCTCGAGCCGCCGCCACAGCTCGACGAGCTCCAGCCGCGTCTGGGTGCGGAGCTTCGCGTCGAGGTTGGACAGCGGCTCGTCCATGAGGAACACACGCGGGCGCCGCACGATCGAGCGCGCGAGGGCGACCCGCTGGCGCTGCCCGCCGGAGAGCTCGCCGGGCTTGCGGCCGAGGTACTCCTCGAGCCCCAGCACCCTCGCGGCCTCCTCCACGCGCCGGGCGCGCTCCTGCCGGTCGAGCTTCCGCCGCGGGCCCCCGTCGACCGCCATCGGGCGGGTCAGCAGGGGTGCCTCGATGTTCTTGAACACCGTCATGTGCGGGTAGAGCGCGTAGCTCTGGAACACCATCGCCACGTCGCGGTCGCGGGGGTCGACCCCGTTGACCACCTCGTCGCCGATCAGCACCCGCCCGCTGGTCGGCTCGTCGAGGCCGGCGATCATCCTCAGCGCGGTGGACTTGCCGCACCCCGAGGGCCCGAGCAGCACGAGGAACTCCCGGTCCTCCACCTTGAGGGACAGGTCGTCGACGGCGACGACCTCGCCGAAGTGCTTGGAGACGTGATCGAAGGTGACGCTGGCCATGCGAGCTCCGTGGAACGGCCGGACGTTACCGCCGGGACGCCGGCGCGGCCCGTCCACGTGCCCGTCGATGGCCGACGCCGAGCGCGCGGCGCACGATACGGTCGCGCGAATGGGATCGGCGATCGAGGTGTCGGGGCTGGTCAAGACGTTCGGTCCCACCACCGCCCTCGACGGCCTCGACCTCGAGGTGCGCACCGGCGAGGTGCACGGGTTCCTCGGCCCCAACGGTGCCGGCAAGACCGTGACGATCCGGATCCTGCTCGGCCTGCTCCGTCCCGACCGCGGGTCGGTCACGCTGCTCGGCGGGGACCCGTGGCACGACGCCGTGCAGCTCCACCGCCGGATCGCGTACGTGCCCGGCGACGTGAACCTGTGGCCGAACCTGACCGGCGGTGAGGTCATCGACCTGCTCGGCCGGCTGCGCGGCGGGCTCGACGAGCGGCGGCGGGACGAGCTGCTCGAGCGGTTCCGCCTCGACCCGCGCCGCAAGGCGCGCACCTACTCGAAGGGCAACCGCCAGAAGGTGGCGCTGGTCGCGGCGCTCGCCTCCGACGCGGAGCTGTACGTGCTCGACGAACCCACCGCCGGGCTCGACCCGCTCATGGAGGCCACCTTCCAGGAGGAGGTCCTGGCCCTCGCGGGCGAGGGGCGCACCGTGCTGCTGTCGAGCCACATCCTCGCCGAGGTCGAGCGGCTGTGCGACCGGGTGAGCATCATCCGGCTCGGCCGCACCGTGCAGAGCGGCTCCCTCTCGGAGCTCCGCCACCTGACGCGCACGACGATCTCGGTGTCGACCGACCGTCCCGTCACCGGCCTCGAGGAGCACCCGGGGGTGCACGACGTCGCGCGGGAGGACGGCCGGGTCAGCTTCGACGTGGACGGCGACGAGCTCGGCGCCGTGCTGCGCCACCTCACCGAGTTCGGGGTGCGGTCCCTCACGAGCAACCCGCCCACGCTCGAGGAGCTGTTCCTGCGCCACTACGGGGACGACCTGGCCGCGACCGCGCCGGACGCACCGGACGACCCGTGAGCGAGCCGGCGGCCCTCGACGACCGCGCGGCCGTGGGCCCGGCCGGGACCTCGCACGCCGAACGCCCGCGGGCGGCGGTGCGTCCCGCCCGCCCCGCCGCCGGCGGCACCCTGGTCGGCACCGGCGTCCTCGTCCGCCACGTGCTCCGGCTCGACCGGGTGCGCCTCCCGGTGTGGATCGGCGCGATCGTCGCGCTCGTCCTCTTCTCGGCGATCAGCATCATGGACCTGTACCCGACGCCGGAGGACGCCGCCGCGTACGCCCGGCTGATGCAGGACAACCCGACCTTCACCGCGATCGGCGGACCGGGCCTCGGCCTGGACGACCGGCCCGACCCCGGCGCGGTGCTCGTCAACGAGACCACCCTGTGGGTCGCGCTCGCGTGCGCGGTGATGAGCGTGCTGCTGGTCACCCGGCACACCCGCAGCGAGGAGGAGAGCGAGCGGCTCGACCTCGTCCGCTCGACCGTGGTCGGCCGGCACGCGCCGTCCGTGGCGGCCCTGGTGGTGGTGTGCGGCGCGAACCTGGCCATCGGGCTCCTCTCCTGGGTGGCGGTCGTGGCGGCCGGGTTCGACCCGGTCGGGTCCGTCGCGTTCGCCGCGTCGTTCGCCGCCTGCGGGATCGTCTTCACCGGGATCGGCGCCGTGGCCGCCCAGCTCACCTCCAGCGGGCGGGCCACGATCGGCCTGTCGCTGGCGGTGCTCGGCACCGCGTACGTCGTGCGCATGGCGGGCGACCTGGGTGACGGCACGCTGTCGTGGCTGTCGCCGCTCGGCTGGACCCACCAGCTCCGCGCCTACGCGGGCGAGCGGTGGTGGGTGCTCGGCCTCTCGGTCGTCGCGGCGGCCGGGTCGTTCGTCGTCGCCGCCGTCCTCTCCGAGCACCGGGACCTCGGCGCCGGGATGCTCCCGCAGCGACTGGGGCGGGCGCGTGCCGCCGCGACGCTCACGCCCCGCGGCGGCCTCGCCTTCCGTCTGCAGCGGGGGCAGCTGGCGGGCTGGTCGATCGGGCTCGCGCTGCTCGGCGCCGTGTACGGCTCGGTCGGCCAGGACGTCGAGCAGATGTTCGAGGACAACCCGGAGCTGCAGGACTTCGTCGACCTGTCGGGGGAGGCGCCGCTGGTCGACTCCTTCGTCTCGTACACCCTGCTCCTCGGCGCCATGCTCGCCGCGGGCTACGCCGTCTCGTCGGTGCTCCGCATGCGCACCGAGGAGCGGACCGGTCGCGCCGACCTGCTCCTCGGGGGGCCGCTCCCGCGGCCGGCGTGGATGGCCAGCCAGCTGTGGGTGACCGTCGTCGGCACCGCGCTGCTCCTCGCGGCGTCCGGGCTCGGCACCGGGGTCGGGCTCGCGGTCGCGCTCGACGAACCGGGCCGCGTCCTGTCGTCGGTCGGCGCGTCGCTGGCGCACCTGCCCGCCGTGCTCGTGGTCGTGGGGGCAGCGGTCGCGCTGTGGGGCCTGCGCCCCGCCTGGTCGTCGGCCGCGTGGGCCGTCGTCGCGCTGGTCGTCGCGGTCGGGCTCTTCGGCGACCTGCTGCGCCTCCCGGGCTGGGTGCGCCGGATCTCCCCGCTCGAGCACTCACCCGGCATGCCCGCCGAACCGTTCGACGCGCTGCCGCTGGCCGTGCTCGTGCTGGTGGCCGCGGCGCTCCTCGCCGCCGGGGTCGCCGGGTTCGCCCGCCGCGACGTCGCGGCCACCTGACGGAGGCCCGTGGGGACTGCCGCGGTGCCACCCACCTGGCCCGACGTCGGGTCGCTGCAGCGCGAGCAGGAGGAGGTGGGCTCGCTCGACCCCCCGCCGTGGGCGCCACCCGATCGGCCGCTGGTCGCCGCCGCGGCGTTCGTCGCGTTCGCCCGCGGCGAGGCGGGCCCCGGCGCCGAGGGCGACCGGGCGTGGGTGGGCGCCGCGGTGGTCGCCGAGGACGGACGGCCGCTGCGCACCGCGGTCGTGCGGGGCCGCGCGGGTGGCCCCTACCGGCCCGGCCTGCTCGCCCACCGGGAGGGCCGGATGACCGTCGAGGCGCTGGCCACGGTGATCGACGGCGGTCCCGCGGTCGACGTGCTCGTGCTCGACGCGACGGGCCGCGACCACCCGCGGCGGTGCGGGCTGGCGGTCCACCTCGGCTGGCTCCTCGACCTGCCCTCGGTCGGGGTCACCCACCGCCTGCTCACCCGCCGGGACGCACCCGTGCCGCGATGTGCCGGGCGCGGCCCCTCGGAGGTGGTCCACGGCCCCGAGGGTCCCGTGGCGAGGTGGGTCTGCACGCGGGTCGGCGCGCGGCCGGTGGTCGCCCACGCGGGGTGGCGCACCGATCCCGACGTCGCCGCGCAGGTGGTGCTGCGGACCTCCGCTCGAGCCCGGACCCCCGAACCGCTCCGCCGGGCCCGGGAGCTGGCCCGGGTCGCGCGTGCGGTCGCGGGCGCCGGGCGCCCGACCGGCTGAGCGACCGCGGGAACCTCCGGTGGGGCCGGGCCCGGTGGGACCGCGGCGACGGGAGCCTGCAGAATGGGCGGATGGCGACGCTGTTGAGAGGCGGGACGGTCTTCGACGGGGACGGCGGCCCGGGGCGGCGCGCGGACGTGCTCGTCGTGGACGACCGGGTGGAGCGGATCGGCGAGGTCCGGGAGGTGCCGCCGGACACCGTCGAGATCGACGCCACCGGCTGCTGGGTGACCCCGGGGTTCGTCGACATCCACACCCACTACGACGCGGAGCTGGAGTTCGCCCCGTCGCTGTCGGAGTCGCTGCGCCACGGCGTGACGACCGTGCTCGTCGGGTCGTGCGGCCTGTCGTTCGCGGTCGGCGAGCCCGAGGACCTCGCCGACATGTTCTGCCGCGTCGAGGGGGTGCCCCGCGACGGCGTGCTCCCGCTGCTCGAGCGGGTCGTCGACTGGGACTCGCCGGCCGGATACCTCGACCACCTGTCGACCCTGCCGCTCGGACCGAACGTGGTGTCGCTGCTCGGCCACTCGGCGATCCGCGCGAGGGCGATGGGCTTCGGCCGCTCCGTCGACGAGCGCGAGCGGCCGACCCCCGCCGAGCTGGACCTCATGGTGCGGATGGTCGACGAGGCCCTCGACGCCGGCTACCTGGGCCTGTCGGTCAACACGCTGCCCTGGGACAAGCTCGACGGCTCCCGCTACCGCAGCCGGCCCACGCCGTCGGTGTTCGCCCGCTGGTCCGAGTACCGCGCGCTCGTCGGCCCCGTGCGCGACCGGGGCGCCGTGTTCCAGGCGGTGCCCAACATCCAGACCCGCTGGAACCTGGCGCTGTTCGCCGTCCTCGCGTCGAAGGTCGGCCACCCGCCACTGCGGACGATGCTGATCTCGATGGCCGACACGGTCTCGGTGCGCGGCCTGCACCGGGCGCTCGGGGCGTTCCTGTGGGTTGCCCGCCGCGCCCTCGGTGCGGACCTGCGGATGCAATCGCTGCCGAACGTGTTCGACATGTGGATCGACGGCCTCGAGAACCCGATCATCGAGGAGCTCGGGGCGGGCACCGAGGTGCTGCACCTGGACCGCTCGGTGCGCGGCGAGCTCATGACCGAGCCGGGGTGGCGACGCCGGTTCCGCTCCCAGTGGACCGACAAGCTGCGCGGCCGGGTGTACCACCGTGACCTGCGCGAGGCCCGCATCGTCGGCGCCCCCGAGCCCGGGCTCGTCGGGCGGACCTTCGCCGAGGTCGCGGCCGAGCGCGGGGTGGACCCCCTCGACTGCTTCATGGACCTCATCGCGGAGCACGGGAACCACCTGCGGTGGCACACGGTCATCGCGAACGACCGCCGGGACGAGCTCGAGTGGATCGCCGCGCACCCGCAGGTGCTCATCGGCTTCTCCGACGCGGGCGCCCACCTGCGCAACATGGGCTTCTACAACTTCCCGCTGCAGCTGCTCCGGCTCGCCGCCGACGCCCAGCGGGAGGGCCGCGAGTTCATGTCGATCGGCCGGGCGGTGCACCGGGTCACCGGCGAGCTCGCCGACTACCTCGGCATCGACGCCGGCCGCCTGCGCGCGGGTGGACGTGCGGACCTCGTGGTGGTCGACCCGGAGGGCCTCGACGACTCGCTCGACGAGCTCCACGAGGTGCCGATGCCGGGGTTCCCGGACCTCGACCGGCTGGTGCGTCGCAACGACCGGGCGGTGCGCGCGGTGGTGGTCAACGGCCGGGTCGCCTGGGACGGCCGCGAGTGCGCGCCCGACCTCGGCAAGGCCGACCACTACGGTCAGTTGCTGCGCGGCCGCTACTGAGCGTCCGGAAAGGGGGCATTCGTGACCGACCAGGCCATCTCCACCAGCACCGACCCCCGGGGGCGGATCTTCATCACCCCGGAGGCCTTCGGCGACATGCAGCAGTGGCACGAGATCGCGGCCGAGCTCCGGCGCGAGGCTCCCGTGCTGCGCGTCGAGGAGGAGGGCTGGACGCCGTTCTGGGCGATCACCCGCCACGCGGACGTGTTCGAGGTCTCCCGGCGCAGCGACATCTTCTGGAACACCGAGTACTCGGCCCCCGGCCCGGACAGCACCTACCAGCTGCTCCAGGCGCTCGGCTTCGAGCTGCCCCGCACGCTGGTGCACCTGCACGGCGAGGTGCACGACAAGTACCGCAAGGTCACCAACGACTGGTTCAAGCCGGCGGCGGTCAAGAAGCTGCAGCCGATGGTGGAGCAGATCGCGGACGAGTACCTCGACAAGCTCGCCGAGCTCGGCCCCGAATGCGACTTCGCGCGCGACATCGCGGTGCCGTACACGATCCGCGTGATCATGAGCATCTACGGCGTGCCCAAGGAGGACGAGCCGCTGATGCTGCGGCTCACCCAGGGCATCTTCGGCGCGGGTGACCCCGAGTACATGGGGGACTTCAGCGACCCGATGGAGATGCTCACCGAGACCATCGGCACGTTCCAGCAGTACTTCGCGGAGCTCACCGAGGACCGGCGGGCCAACCCCCGCAACGACCTGGCGACGGTGCTCGCGAACGGCACCGTCGACGGCGAGCCGCTCGGCGAGACGGAGCTGCTCTGGTACTACATCATCGTCGCCACGGCAGGGCACGACACCACGTCGTACGCGCTGTCCGGCGGGCTCGAGCAGCTGCTGCGGCACCCGGACCAGCTCCAGGCGCTGCGCGACGAGCCGGAGCTCGCCCACAACGCCACCGAGGAGGCGATCCGCTGGACCAGCCCGGTCCGCAGCTTCTTCCGGTGGGTGCAGGAGGACACCGAGCTCGGCGGGGTCCCGATCCCGAAGGGCGACGTGGTGCTGACCTCGTACCCGTCGGCCAACCGCGACGAGGACGTGTTCGTCGACCCGATGCGCTTCGACATCCGGCGTCCCGACGCCGACAAGCACCTCGCGTTCGGGCTCGGCATGCACTACTGCCTCGGCGCCCAGGTCGCGAGGCGGGAGATCCGGACCATGTTGGTGAAGCTCCTCGAGCGGACACGCCACATCGAGCTGGCCGGCGAGCCCGAGTGGTCGCCGACCCACTTCGTGAGCGGCGTGAAGCACCTGCCGGTCCGCTACGAGCTCCGCTGAGGCCGTGGAGGTCGGCGTCGCGCTGCCGACGATGGCGCGCGGCTACACGCGGGAGACGACCCTCGAGTGGTGCAGGGGCATCGACGAGGGGCCGTTCTCGAGCATCTCCTGTGGGGAGCGCTGGACGTTCCACAACCCCGAGGTGGTCGTCACCAACGCGGCGGCGGCCGCGCTGACCGAGCGCGTGCGGGTGTTCGTCAACCTGGTGGTGCTGCCGATCCACCCGGTCGCCCTGGTGGCGAAGCAGGTCGCCACCCTGGACGTCCTCAGCGGCGGTCGGTTGACCGTCGGTGTGGGCGTGGGTGGCCGGGAGCACGACTACCGCGCCGCGGGTGCGACGATGGCGGGGCGCCACCAGCGCCTCGACGACGGCGTCGCCGAGCTCCGTCGGCTCTGGAGCGGGGAGGCCCCGTTCGAGGGTGCGGATCCGGTGGGGCCGCCGTGCGTGCAGCCGGGCGGGCCGCCGCTGCTGGCCGGGGCGATGGGCCCGAAGGCGCTCGCCCGCGCGGCGCGCTGGGCCGACGGTGTGTCCGGGTTCTCGATCGGCGCGGACGCACGCGAGATGGCCGACGCCGTCACTGCCGCGCACCGGGCGTGGGAGGACGCCGGCCGGAGCGAGGCGCCACGGGTGACCAGCGGGTGCTTCTACGCGCTCGGGGTCGACGATCCCCGCGCGGCGCTGCGCGGCTTCACCCACGAGTACCTGCGCATCTTCGGCGAGGGGTTCGCCGGCCCGATGGCCGACGCCGCGCCGGTGTGGAACGTCGACGCGCTGCACCGGGCCCTCGAGGACGCTGCGGCGGCCGGCGTGGACGAGTTCATCCTCGGGCCCGCGACGGTCGACCCCGCCTGCCTCGACGCCACCGTCGCCGCCCTCACCTGACCCCGCCCCCGCCCCCGCCCCGCGCCGCTCCCGTTCTGCGATGCACACGTGCTGGATCTCCAGCACGCATGCATCACGGAACTCGGAGTTGGGCCCGACGCATCGCGGCGCGGACCCGTTCGACGCACTCCCTCGGGCGGCTCCACACGTCGACGTCGGTCAGCTCGACGACCTCGTAGCCGGCTCGTCGCAAGGCCTCGAGGCGTGCGGCGTCGGCGACGCGGTCGCAGAGCGCCGCGTGGTACCGCTCGCTCTGGATCTCCACGATCACGGGAAGCTCGACGTGGCGGAAGTCGACCCGCCCCGTCCAGCGGGCGTCACCACCCGAGTCGACCTGCCGCCGCATCGCGATGCCCGCGTCGTCGAACAGGCGCATGGCGCGGCCCTCGAGCCCCGATGCCGGTGGCACGTATCCGGGCCCACGCTCGGCGAGGTACTCGCGCAACCCTGCGATCCCGTTCCGACCGCGGGCGCCGTAGTGGTCCAGGAACCGCTCGATCGACGGTCCCGACAGGAGCCGCATCGACCACAGGGAGTCGGTGAGGCGAGCGGCGCGCTCGACGCTGCACACGGCGAACAGCTGCATGGCGACGAGCTCGGGTCGGCAGATCGGCACGTCGTCGAGTCGGGTCAGCCACTCCGTCGGTAGGGCCCTGACGCGGTGCAGGACCGCCAACTCGGATCGACGTCGGCTGGCGCTCGTCCTCACCACGTGCGCGGGGCGGGCGGAGCAGCCGGTCAGCCCCCACCACCGTGCGGCGGGCAGGTGCGACAGCGCCGCGCCGGGACCCGAGTCGAGCACCGCGACCACGAGGCGCTGTGCCTCGGTGCGGGGTGAGCCCCGACGGCGGAACACCTCGCTCGTGACCTGCTCCCACTCCTTGGCCGGGAGGAGGTAGCGGGCCACGTGCGGAGGGAGGCCGGCACGGCGCAGCTGGAACCGGGCGACCACGCCGTGCTGCTGCTCTGCGACCCGAATCGCGATGCGAGCGTGCTGGAAATCCAGCACGCTCGCATCACGAAACCCGAAATGGGGGGTGGGTCAGGAGTCGGCCATGCGGGCCTTGAGGTTCTCGTCGAGGGTGGCGAGGAACTCCTGCGTGGTCAGCCACGGCTGGTCCTTGCCGACGAGCAGCGCCAGGTCCTTGGTCATCTTCCCGGACTCGACCGTCTCGATGCAGACCGACTCGAGGGTCTCCGCGAACTTGGTCACCTCGGGCGTCCCGTCGAGCTTGCCGCGGTGGGCGAGCCCGCGGGTCCAGGCGAAGATCGACGCGATCGGGTTGGTCGAGGTCGGGTTGCCCTTCTGGTGCTCCCGGTAGTGGCGGGTCACGGTGCCGTGCGCCGCCTCGGCCTCGACGGTGCGGCCGTCCGGGGTCATCAGCACGGAGGTCATCAGCCCGAGCGAGCCGAAGCCCTGGGCGACGATGTCGGACTGCACGTCACCGTCGTAGTTCTTGCACGCCCAGACGTAGCCGCCCTCCCACTTGAGCGCCGCGGCGACCATGTCGTCGATCAGCCGGTGCTCGTAGGTGAGCCCCGCCGCCTCGAACTCGGCCTTGAACTCGGCCTCGAAGACCTCCTCGAAGATGTCCTTGAACTGGCCGTCGTAGGCCTTGAGGATCGTGTTCTTCGTCGACAGGTAGACCGGGTAGTTCCGCTCCAGCCCGTAGCGGAACGAGGCGCCGGCGAAGTCCCTGATGGACTCGTTGAAGTTGTACATGCCCATGACGACGCCGCCGCCCTCGGGGATCTGCACGACCTCGTGCTCGATCGGCGCGGAGCCGTCGCTCGGCGTGTAGGTGATCGTCACCGTCCCCGGCGACGGCGCCTTGAAGTCCGTCGCGCGGTACTGGTCGCCGTGGGCGTGGCGGCCGATCACGATCGGCTTGGTCCACCCGGGCACCAGCCGCGGGATGTTGGAGCAGATGATCGGCTCACGGAACACGACGCCGCCGAGGATGTTGCGGATCGTGCCGTTGGGCGAGCGCCACATCTGCTTGAGGCCGAACTCCTCGACGCGCGCCTCGTCGGGGGTGATCGTGGCGCACTTCACGCCGACCCCGTGCTCCTTGATGGCGTTCGCCGCGTCGATCGTGATCTGGTCGTCGGTGGCGTCGCGGGATTCGATCGACAGGTCGTAGTACTTCAGGTCGACGTCGAGGTACGGCAGGATCAGCTGCTGCTTGATGAACTCCCAGATGATCCGCGTCATCTCGTCGCCGTCGAGCTCGACGACCGGGTTCCGCACCTTGATCTTCGCCATCTGGACCACCTGTCTCTGTCGGGTCGCGGGTCGCCCGGCGGCACTACCCGCTCGAACACGAACGCATGCGAGCATACAGGTTGCAGACAAGTTGCCCGTGGCGCGGGCGGCGGCGGGACCGCTCAGATCTCGGGGAAGCAGTCGAGCGTGCCGAGCCGCGCGAGGCCCTCGAGGTCGCCCGGTCCGAGCTCCGTCACCTCCGGGCGGGCCTGGGGGTGCATCAGCTGGGCGGGGTCGTCGACGTGGCCGAGCCCGACCAGGTGGGCGAGCTCGTGGAGGATGATCGCCCTGGCCCGTGCGTGACCGTCGGGCTCCGCGAGGACGCGGGTGAGCACCGCCTCGTCGAGGGTCACCGAGCCCGTCACGTACACCAGGCCGGACTCGGTGGTCTCACCGGTGCGGCGATCGACGGTGGTGAGCCCGACGCTCGTGCTGCCCGCGTGCCCCGCGATGTCCACGTGCGCCCCACCCGTCGCCGGCCGGGCGAGCTGGGGTGACTCCTCGGGGTTCGACCACGTGATGAGCACCGGGGCCCAGCGCTCGCCGTAGCGCTCGGGCTGGTAGGGCCGCCGGGACTCGGAGGGCCCCTCGTCGGTCGGGCCCTCGTCGACGAAGCGCAGCCCCGTCGCGGCCGAGATGCGCTCGACCGCCTCACGGATCAGCCGGGGGCCCTCCGGCGGCCCGCCCGGCCGTGTCACGAACCGGACCGGCCGGCAGGGGTCGTAGCCGACCGGGGTGACCCCGTCGCGCTGGTATGCGACGAAGGTGTGCGGACCGCCGCCCTCGGGAACCGGACCGGGTCGTCCGAGCGGCACCGGGCTCGTGTCGGTCGGCGGTGGCGGCCAACCGGCCGGCCGCTGCGGCTCGACCTCGACCTCGAGGGTCGTCACCGTGGTGCTGGGCGGCGCGGCGGAGCTGGTGGTGGGGGCCGTCGTCGACGGGGTGGAGGTGCGCAGGGCGTCGTCGAGCAACCCGGATGCGACGAGCGCCGCACCGGCCACGACCAGGATCCCGAGGACCGCGAGCGCGGCGACCGACCCGCGGCGTCGGCGCGGCCGGGCGCCGCCACGTCGGTCGTCGGGCGGGTCGGGCGCGGCGCCGGGGTCGGGCACGAGCCCGGAGTGCTCGGGTGGTACGGGTGGCGAGTGCGGCACGGGTGCGTCGGGTGGGCTCGGACCCTGTCGGGCGCGTTCAGATCCCTGGGTAGCACTCGAGCGTGCCGAGCCGCGCGAGGCCCTCGAGGTCGCCCGGGGCGAAGCCCGTCACCGACGGGCGCGCGCGGGGGTGCATCAGCTGCGCGGGATCGTCGACGTGCCCCAGCCCCACCAGGTGTCCGAGCTCGTGCGCGACGACGGCGCGGGCCCGGGCCCACCCGTCCGGCTCCTCGAGCATCCGGGCGAGGTCCTCCTCGTCCAGGACCACCGAACCGCTCACCAGCACGCTGCCGGCGGCGACCGACCGGCCCGTCTCGGGGTCGGTGGTCGAGTACCCGGCGCTGCGGGTGCTGGCGTACCCGGCGACGTCCGCGCCCGGGTCGTCCTGCAGGGACCGCCCGAGGCGCGGGGACTCCCGGGCATCCGACCAGGCGATGAGCACCGGCGCCCAGCGCTCGCCGTAGCGCTCGGGCTGGTAGGAGGAGCGGTCCTCGCTCGGCGCCTCGTCGGTCCTGCCCTGGTCCATGAACTGCAGCCCGGTGGCGGTCGAGACCATCTCCACCGCCTGCTCGACCAGCCGCTCGGCGGCGGCCAGCGTGCCCGGCCGCGTCACGTACGTGATCGGGCGGCAGGGGTCCCACCCGACGGGCGTGACGCCGTCGGCCTGGTGGAGCGCGAAGGTGTGCGGCCCGCCGCCCTCCGGCACCGGCGCCGGCTCGCCGAGCGGGCGGTCCGAGAGCTGCAGGGGCGCCGGCGGCCAGTCCTCCGGCCGCACGGCCGCGAGGTCCTGGTCGGCAGGGGCCTGCCA
>CBFGTJ010000011.1:0-34788 GCA_965651815.1 uncultured Microthrixaceae bacterium
GGTCGTGCGCCTCGTAGCGGCCCCGCGACCGGGTGACCGCGATCGGTCGCGACACGACCCGCCCCCCGAGCAGCTGCACCATCGGCTCGGGCGAGCAGCCGACCAGGGTCAGCTCCTCCTCGCGCACGTAGAACATGTACGGGCTCGGGTTCACCTGGCGCAGCACCCGGTACACGTCGAGGGGGTCCGCGGTGGTCTCGAGGTCGAAGCGCTGCGACAGCACGACCTGGAAGATGTCGCCGGCGAGGATGTGCTCGCGGGCGACCTCCACGGCCTGCCGGAAGCCCTCCGGGGTCATCGACGAGCGGACCTCCGGGTCGATGTCCGCCGCGGGCGGCGGCACCAGGGGCTCGTCGAGCGGCACCGCACCGTCGAGGGCCATGCGGTCGAGGCGCTCCACGGCGTCGTCGTAGCAGCGGTCGAGCGCCGCGGCGTCGGCGCCGTCGGGCACGAACGCGTTCACGACGAGCGTGACGCGCTGGTGGAAGTGGTCGTACGCGGCGAGCTCACCGATCACCGACAGCACCGCGTCGGGGCGGCCGTGGTCGTCGGGCGGCGCGTCCGGCAGGCGCTCGACCTCGCGGACCACGTCGTAGCCGAGGTACCCGACCACCCCCGAGTGCAGGGGCGGGAGGACGTCCGCGGTGTCGCCGAGCTCGTCGGCGGACGGTGCACGGTGGTGCTCGAGCAGCACCTCGAGCGCGGCGAGCACCCCGCGGTCCAGCGGCACCGCGTCGGGCAGCTCGCCGGTCGCGGTCACCTGCAGGCCACGGGCGACGAGCCTCGCCCGGGGGTCTCGGCCGACGAAGGACCAGCGGCCCCACTTGCCGCCGTGGTCCACGGACTCCAGCAGGAACCCCGGACGCCCCTCCGAGTCGTCGCCGCAGAGCCGCATGAACGCCGCGACCGGTGTGGTCATGTCCGCGAGGAGGGTGCGCCACACCGGCACCACCCGGTGCGACGCCGCGAGGCGGTGGAAGGTGGCGCGGTCGGGCGACGCCGCCCCGGCGGCGTCGAGGTCAGCCACCGAAGGCCCGGAAGAAGCAGGAGTGCTCGCCGGTGTGGCACGCACCCCGGCCCTCCTGCTCCACCTCGAACAGCAGCGTGTCGCCGTCGCAGTCGTACCAGGCCCGGCGGATGAACTGCCGGTCGCCCGAGGTGTCGCCCTTGCGCCACACCTCCTGGCGCGAGCGCGACCAGAACACGGTCCGACCCTGCTCGAGGCTCATGCGGAGGGTCTCCGCGTTCATCCACGCCATCATCAGCACGTCCCGGCTCCCGACCTCCTGCACGATCGCGGGGACGAGCCCGTCGGCGTCGTAGCGGATGCGGTCGAGGTCCTCCTCGCGGACCTCGATCGGTGTCACCTGCGGGGCTTCGGCCATGGGGGCCATCGTAGGAGGCGACCGGGAGGCCCGATCACAGGTACAGGCCGGTGTGCCCCTCCTCGAGGCGCTCCGACGCGAGCGCGTGCACGTCGCGCTCGCGCAGGATGATGTAGGTCTCGCTGCGAACCTCGACCTCGTGGACGTCCTCGGGGTTGAACAGGACGTGGTCGCCCTCCTGCACCGCCCGCACGTTGGGACCGACCGCCCGTGCCTCGGCCCACGCGAGCCGCTTGCCCAGCTGCGCGGTCGCGGGGATGAGGATGCCGCCGCTGGACCGGCGCTCCTCGTCCGCGTTGTCGAGCTTGACCAGCAGGCGGTCGTTCAGCATGCGGATCGGCAGCTTCTCGTAGCCCCGACGGGTCGAGTCCCCGGGGGCCTCGTCGCCCTGCCGGGCGGGGCCGCCGGCCGCGGGCTCGCTCGTGGTCGGGTCGGACGTGCTCTGGTCGGGGTCGCTCATGATCCGCCCACGGTACCGCCCGATGCCATGCGGCCGGTCTCGGGCAGGACACGCTCCGCGACGAGGTCCAGGTGCTCGAGGTCGTCGAGGTCGAGCACCTGCAGGTAGACGCGGCTGATCCCGATCGCCGCGAACCGCTCGAGCTTGGAGAGCACCTCCTCGGGGGTGCCCGCGAGGCCGTTCTGGCGCAGCTCGTCGACCTCGCGGCCGATCGCGTCCGCACGCCGGCGCACCTCGGCCTCGTCGGCACCGCAGCACAGGACCTGGGCGGCGGTGCGGCGCACCTCGGCGGGGTCCCGACCGACGTCGCGGCACGCCCGGTCGATGTTCTCCTGGAGCCCCGCGGTGGTGTCGGGATCCGCGAACGGCACGTTGTACTCCGCGGCGAACCGGGCGACGAGCGACGGGGTGCGGCGGGGACCGAACCCGCCGATGATCACCGGCGGCCCGGGCCGCTGCGCCGGCTTGGGCAGCGCGGGCGAGTCGGTGACCGGCCACCAGCGCCCCTCGTGGGAGAACGTCTCGCCCTGCGGGGTGGCCCACAGGCCCGTGATGATCTCCAGCTGCTCCTCGAGCCGGTCGAACCGCTCGCCGGTGGGAGGGAACGGCACGCCGTAGGCGGAGTGCTCGGCGTCGTACCAGCCCGCGCCGATCCCGAGCTCGACCCGGCCGCCCGACATCGCGTCCACCTGCGCGACCTGCACGGCGAGCATGCCGGGGTGGCGGAAGGTCGCGGACGTGACGAGCGTGCCGAGGCGGATGCGGGAGGTCTCCCGGGCGATGGCGCCCAGGGTGACCCACGAATCGGTGGGGCCGGGGAGGCCGGACACGTCGCCCATCTTGAGGAAGTGGTCGGATCGGAAGAACGCGTCGAAGCCGAGGTCCTCGGCCCGGCGTGCGACGGCGAGCTGCTGCTCGTAGGTGGCGCCCTGCTGGGGCTCGACGAAGATGCGCAGGTCCATGCGACCGACCGTACCGCCGACGGGACCCGGCGAACGGCGCGCCTCAGGTGACGGGCCGGACGGTGATGCCCGCCGCGGCCATGGCCTCCTTCGCCTCCGCGATCGACAGCTCCCCGAAGTGGAACACCGAGGCGGCCAGCACCGCGTCGGCGCCGCCCTCGAGCACCCCCTCGACGAGGTGGTCGACGGAGCCGACCCCGCCGGACGCGATCACCGGCACGTCGCACGCCTCGGTCACCGCGCGGGTCAGCTCGAGGTCGAAGCCGTCCTTGGTGCCGTCGCGGTCCATCGAGGTGAGCAGGATCTCCCCGGCGCCCTCGGCCGCCACGCGCTCGGCCCACTCGACCGCGTCGATGCCGGTCGGCCGGCGTCCGCCGTGGGTGAACACCTCCCACCCGGGCCCGTCGTGGCGGGAGCGGGCGTCGATCGCGACCACGACGCACTGGGCGCCGAACTCGCCGGCGATCTCGGCCACGAGCTCGGGTCGCTCCACCGAGGCGGTGTTCACGGCCACCTTGTCGGCACCCGCGCGCAGCAGCTTCCTGGCGTCCTCGACGCTGCGGACCCCACCACCGACCGTGAGGGGGATGAACACCTCGTCCGCGGTCCGGGCGACCACGTCGACGATCGTGTCGCGTGCGTCGGAGGAGGCGGTGATGTCGAGGAACACCAGCTCGTCCGCGCCCTCGAGGTCGTAGCGGGCGGCGAGCTCCACGGGGTCGCCCGCGTCGCGCAGGTCCACGAAGTTCACGCCCTTGACCACCCGGCCGCCGTCGACGTCCAGGCACGGGATCACGCGTGCGGTCCTCACGGGGCACCTCCGGGTCGCGCACCGGTGCAGACCTGCACCGCCTCGGTCACGCTGAACGCGCCCTCGTAGAGCGCACGGCCGGTGATGACCCCCGACAGCCGCCGCCCGGCGCGCTCGAGGCCCGCGAGCTTCCGCAGGTCGTCGAGGCTGCCCACCCCGCCGGAGGCGATGACGGGGACCTCGGTCGCGCCGAGCACCTCCGCGAGCCCGTCCAGGTCGGGGCCCTCGAGGGTGCCGTCGCGGCCGATCTCGGTGACCACGAGCGCCGCCACCCCGGCGTCGGAGAAGGCGCGGGCCAGGTCGATGACGTCGGCGCCCGAGCCCTCCAACCAGCCGCGCACCGCGACCTCGCGCCCGCGGGCGTCCAGCCCGACCGCGACGGGGTGGCGCGCGGCGAGGCGCCGCACGAGCGCCGGGTCCTCGATCGCCGCGGTGCCCAGCACGACGCGGGCGACGCCGGCGGAGAACAGCGCGTCGGCCGCGGCCTCGTCGCGCACGCCGCCACCGGCCTGCACCGGCACCGACACGGCGGCCGCGATCGACGCGACCACGTCGCGGTTGACCGGCTCACCGGTCCGGGCGGCATCGAGGTCGACCACGTGGATCCACGGCGCGCCGGCCGCCTCGAACGAGCGCGCCTGGGCGATCGGGTCGTCGCCGTAGACGGTCTCGCGGTCGTAGTCGCCCTGGTAGAGGCGCACGCAGCGCCCACCGAGCAGGTCGATCGCCGGGTAGAGGTCCATCAACTCCTCCCGCGGTCCGCGACGGAGCGGGCGCCGGCCGCGAGCCGCACGAAGTTGCCGAGCACGGCGAGCCCCGTGGCCCCCGACTTCTCGGGGTGGAACTGGGTGGCGAACACCTGCTCCCGCTGGACCGCCGCGGTGACGGGCCCGCCGTAGTCGCAGGTCGCGATCACGTCCGCGGTCGCCTCCGCCGCGTAGGAGTGCACGAAGTACACCCAGGGGTCCTCGCCGAGCCCCTCGAGCAGCGGCGACTCGGTCAGCTGGTGCAGGCGGTTCCACTGCATCTGCGGGTGCTTCACCCCAGGAGGGAGCCGCCGCACGGTCCCCGGCAGCACGCCGAGCCCCGCGACGCCCGGTGACTCCTCGGAGCCGTCGTAGAGGAGCTGCATACCCACGCAGATCCCCAGGAACGGCCGGCCGGAGGCCACCGCCTCCAGCGTCGGCCCGTCGAGCCCGGCGCGGCGCAGCGCCTCGCGGCACGGACCGAACGCCCCGACGCCCGGCAGGACCACCCCGTCGGCCGCGGCGATCACCTCGGGGTCCGCGGTCAGGGTCGCGTCCGCGCCCAGGTGCTGGAAGGCCTTCTCCGCCGAGCGCAGGTTGCCGATGCCGTAGTCGAGCACCGCGATGCGCGCGGGCGGCTCCGCCACGCGGCTCACCGTCGGTCGGTGCGGCCGGCGCGGTCGGCGCCCCGGCTCACAGCACGCCCTTGGTCGACGGGACCCCGGTCCCCTCGAGGCGCACCGCGTCGCGCAGCGCCCGGGCCACGCCCTTCGCGGAGGCCTCGAGGATGTGGTGGGTGTTGCGGCCACGCACCATCGTCAGGTGGAGGGTGATGCCCGCGGAGGTGACGAAGGCCCGCCAGAACTCCTCCATCAGCTGGGGGTCGAACGGCGGCTCGCCGAGGATCTTCACGCCCGGGGGGTCGATCTCGTAGTGCAGGTACGGGCGGCCCGACAGGTCCACCACCGCCTCGACGAGCGCCTCGTCGAGCGGGACCCGCACGGACGCGAACCGCCGGACGCCGGCCTTGTCGCCCAGCGCCTCCGCCAGCGTCGCCCCGAGCAGGATGCCGGTGTCCTCCACCGTGTGGTGCGCGTCGATGTGGAGGTCGCCCTTCGCCGCGACGCGCAGGTCCATGCCGCCGTGCCGGCCCAGCTGGTCGAGCATGTGGTCGAAGAAGGGCAGGCCGGTGCTGCAGTCGGTCCGTCCGGTGCCGTCGACGTCGAGCTCGATCTCGATGTCGGTCTCGCCGGTGGTGCGGGATCGCGTCGCGGTGCGGTTCATCCGGCCAAGGTTCTCACAGTGCGACCACGCCCAGCACCTCGCCCAGGGCGGCGAGGAACGCCTCGTTCTCCGCGCGCGTGCCCACCGTCACGCGGAGGCACCCCTCGAGGCGCGGCCACGAGGCGCAGTTGCGCACCAGCACCGAGCGCTCGACCAGCTCGGACCACACCCGCGCGCCGTCGCGGCCCGTCGGGCGGAACAGCACGAAGTTGGCGCCCGAGGGCCACTGCTCGACCGGAAGGCGGGCGAGGCCCTCGACCAGCCGCTCGCGCTCGGCGACCAGCCGCTCGACGCGGGCCTCCATCTCGGGCAGGTGGTCGAGCGCGAGCTGCCCGGCGATCTGGGTGATCGAGTCGAGGTGGTACGGCAGCACGACCTTCTCGAGCTCCGCCACCACCCAGGTCGGCCCGACGAGGTACCCGAGGCGCAGGGCCGCGGCCGACCACGTCTTGGAGTAGGTGCGGGTCACCACCACCGGCGCGTCCTCGTGCACCAGCGCCTGGGCGGACCAGCGGGCGAACTGCCCGTAGGCCTCGTCGACCACCAGCAGCCCGTCGACCCGCTCGACGGCCTCGAGCAGCACCCGGACCGTCGCCTCGTCCTCGACCCGTCCGGTCGGGTTGTTCGGCGAGCACAGGAACGTGATGACCGGGCGGTGCTGCTCGACCGCCTCCACGGCACGGTCGAGGTCGATCGTGAAGTCCTCGTTGCGGTCGACCTCGACCACTCCCGTCCCCGTCACCTTCGCGATGTGGGTGTGCAGCGCGTAGGTGGGCTCGAAGCTGAGCGCCCTGCGGCCGGTGCCGCCGTAGGCGAGGCACAGGCTCTGGAGCACCTCGTTGGACCCGTTGGCAGCGAACACGTTCGCCGCGGTGAGCCCTCCCGGCACGTGGCGGCCCTCGACCTCCGCGAGGCGGGCCCGCAGCGCGCTCGCGGAGCGGTCGGGGTACCGGTTCCACGCGATCCCGTCGAGCGCGACCTTCAGGGCCGCGACGAACGTCTCCGGGGGAGGTTCGGGCGCCTCGTTGGTGTTGAGGCGCACGTCCACGTCCACCTGCGGGGAGTGGTAGCCCTCCATGAGCCGCACGTCGGCCCTGGCCTCCGGCCGGCCCATCAGCCCGCCCCTCCCGCCGCCGCGGCGCGGGCGGCGCGCCGCAGCTCGATCGAGCGGGCGTGCTCGTCGAGCCCCTCGGCACGGGCGAGGACCTCGACCGCGTCGGCGACCCCGTCGTCGTAGGCCGCCTCGTCGACGGTCACGACGTGGTGGTGCTTGGTGAAGTCGTCGACGGTGAGCGCGGAGGCGAAGCGGGCGGTGCCGTGGGTCGGCAGCACGTGGCTGGGACCCGCGACGTAGTCGCCGATCGACGCGGGCGACCAGGGCCCGCAGAAGATCGCGCCGGCGTTGCGCACCAACGGCACCAGGCGCTCCGGGTCCGCACAGAGCAGCTCGAGGTGCTCGGGGGCGACCAGGTCGGCGACCCGGATCGCGGCCTCCGGGGAGTCCACCACGACCGCGTAGCCGCCCTCCGCCAGGGTCGCCTCGATGTCCTCCCGGCGTGGCGCGGACGCGACGAGACGGGCGACCTGCTCGGTCACCGCGTCGGCCACCGCCTCGTCCCAGGTGATGAGCCACGCGAGGCCGTCGGGGCCGTGCTCGGCCTGGAGGATCACGTCGACCGCGGCGAGCTCCGGGGGCACGGTGCCGTCCGCGACGACCACCACCTCGCTCGGGCCGGCGAAGGCCGCCGCGACGCCCACCGTGCCGGCGACCTCCTGCTTCGCGATCGCCACGTACTTGTTGCCCGGCCCGCAGATCACGTCCACCGGGCGGATCGACTCGGTGCCGTGGGCGAGCGCGGCGACGGCCTGCGCGCCGCCGACCGCGTACACCTCGTCGACGCCCGCGATCGCGGCCGCGGCGAGGGTGACCGGGGCGACCGAACCCGTCGCCCGGTCCGGTGGCACGCAGACGACCACCTCCTCGACGCCGGCGACCCGGGCGGGCACCGCGGTCATCAGCAGCGTCGACGGGTACGCGGCCCGGCCGCCCGGCACGTAGCAGCCCGCGCGGTCGACCGGACGCCGGTAGGAGCGGATGCGCACGCCGTCGGAGGAGTGCTCGACCGGCTCCTGCAGCTGGGCGCGGTGGTGCGCCGCGATGCGGTCCCGGGCCAGCTCCAGCGCGCCGCGCACCTCGGGGTCGAGCGCCTCGACCGCGGCGTCGAGGTCCTCCCGGGGCACCGCGAGCGAGGAGAGCTCCACCCCGTCGAAGCGGGCGGTGAGCTCGAACAGCGCACGGTCGCCCCGCTCGCGCACCTCCGCGATGATCGAGCGGACGGCCGCGACGGGCTCGTCCGCGTCCACCTTCGGGCGCGGGAGGCGCCCCGAGGGGTCCGCCACCCCGCGCAGGTCGAGCCGGTTCAGCACGCCGGTCACGGTACCCAGCGGTCAGGGGCCCGGCGAACGCGCTCGGGGTGCTAGACCGGCGGCGGTGAGCCTCCACGCTGACCTGACCTCGGCCCTCTCCACGCTGGACCAGCTGCTCGAGCGCCTCGCCGAGGCCGCCGCCGAGGTCGACGGCACGGAGCGCGAGGACCTGCTGGTGGACATCTACGAGGTGGAGCGGCACCTGCGCGCCGCCGCGCGGCGACTCAACCGGACCGTCGCGAACCTCCCCACCACGGGCTGACCGGGCACACGCCCCGAACGACGGGACCACGCCCCGAAAGAACCCGGCGCCCCCGTAGGGGCGCCGGGGCGGCGGCCCGGGCGGCGGGAGCCCTGGACCGCCTTCTACCAGGTGGCGGGAACCTGGTACGCCGAACCTACAACGAGCCGCAGGACGAGTCGAGGATGCTCGAAGGTGCGTGTCAGACCCTCGCCGAGGGGCAGAAATCGGCGAGCACGCACTCACCGCATCGGGGTGAGCGGGCCAGGCACACCCGCCGCCCGTGCAGGATCAGGCGGAGGCTGAACTCGCCGCGCTCCGCGGCGGGCACCATCGGGTTGAGCTCCATCTCGACCTTCACCGGGTCGGTCTGGGTGGTGAGCCCGAGGCGCTTGGACAGGCGGAGCACGTGCGTGTCGACCGGCAGGCCGGGCAGCCCGAGCGCCACGCTCCGCACGACGTTCGCGGTCTTGCGGCCGACGCCGGGCAGCGCGACCAGGTCCCGCATCGAGCCGGGGACCTCCCCGCCGTGTCGCTCCACCAGGCCGCGGGCCATGCCGATCAGGCTCTTCGCCTTCGAGCGGAAGAAGCCGGTCGAGCGGATCAGCTCCTCGAGCTCCTCGGGGTCCGCCTCGGCGAGGTCCTCGGGGGTCGGGTACCGCTCGAACAGCGCGGGCGTCACCATGTTCACCCTCGCGTCGGTCGACTGCGCGGAGAGGATGGTCGCGGCGAGCAGCTCGTACGCGTTGCGGTGGTCGAGCTCGCAGACGGCGTCGGGGTACTCGGCGGCCAGCCGCTCGTGCACCAGGCGCGCCCGCCCCTTCGGCGAGCGTGGCCGCCGGCGCGTCGCGGGTCGCTCCGTGGCGGGGGGAGGCGTCGAGGGAGCCATCGGGCGAACCGTAGTTCGACCACGGGTACCCTCGGACGGCGTGGCCGCCCTGCGCTGGATCTCGCCGCACTCCCCCTCCACCGACGAGGAGATGGCCCGGCAGGGCTTCCGCCGGGTCCGCCTGCTGCACCAGATGCGGCGGCCGCTGCCGCTCGAGGACGAGGTGCGCCGCGGCACCCGCGAGATCCGCGTCCGGCCGATGCGGCCCGACCACCCCGGCGACGTCGAGGGCTTCCTGCGGGTGAACAACCGGGCCTTCGACTGGCACCCCGAGCAGGGAGGCTGGGACGAGGAACGGCTGGCGGCGACGATGGCCGAGGACTGGTTCGACCCGGCGGGGTTCCTCCTCCACGAGGGCGACGACGGCGCCATCGACGGCTTCTGCTGGACCAAGGTGCACCCGCCCGGGCACACCTGGTCCGACGACCCGCCGCTCGGGGAGATCTTCGTGATCGCCGTCGACCCCTCCACCCACGGCACGGGGCTCGGCCGCGCGCTCACGGTCGCCGGGCTCGACCACCTGGCGTCGCGGTCGCTGACGACGGCGATGCTGTACGTCGAAGCCGACAACGAGCCCGCCGTGGCCCTGTACCGGAGCCTGGGCTTCGAGGTCGACCACGACCGCGCCGCGTACCAGCGCGTCGAGGCCCGACCGTAGGCTCGGGCGGTGCGCTCCAGGACCCGCTACGACCTCGACCGCGGCGCGCTCGCCGAGCTCCTCGACGGCGAGCCGCGCTACCGCGTCGACCAGGTGTGGGAGGGGCTGCACCGCCAGGCGCGCGAACCGTCCGAGATCACGTCGCTGCCGAAGGCGCTGCGCGCCCGCCTCGAGCGCGAGCTGCCCGCTGCCCTCCGGCCCGTCGCGGAGTCCGTCGCGGACGGCGGGGACACCGTGAAGTTCCTGTGGGAGCTCGGCGACGGCGCGCGGGTCGAGACCGTGCTGATGCACTACCCGGACCGGTCCACGGTGTGCGTGTCGACCCAGGCCGGCTGTGCGATGGACTGCAGCTTCTGCGCGACCGGCCAGTCCGGCTTCGAGCGCCACCTGTCGGTGGGCGAGATCGTCGAGCAGGTCGTGCGCGCCCAACGGGTGGCCGCCGCGGGGACGACGCCGCGGCGGGTGTCCAACGTGGTCTTCATGGGCATGGGCGAGCCGCTCGCCAACTTCGCCAACACGTGGGCGGCGGTGCAGCGCCTGCACGGCGACGTCGGCATCGGCGCGCGGCACCTGACGCTGTCCACGGTCGGCCTGGTGCCGGGCATCCGGAAGCTGGGCTCGGCCGGGCTGCCGGTGAACCTGGCGGTGTCGCTGCACGCCGCGGACGACGAGCTGCGCGACGAGCTCGTCCCGATCAACCGCCGCTACCCGCTCGAGCAGCTCATCGAGGCGTGCGAGGGGTACCACGCCGCGACGCGCCGGCGGCTGAGCCTCGAGTGGGCGCTCATCGACGGCGTCAACGACCGTCCGACGGACGCGGCGGGGCTCGCCCGCATCGCACGGCGGCTGCGCGCGCACGTGAACCTCATCCCGCTGAACCCCACCCCCGGCTACCCGGTGCGCGGCTCGTCGCCCGCGCGGGTGGAGGAGTTCCGGGACGAGCTCGCCGACCTCGGCGTGAACGTGACGGTGCGCGACACCCGCGGCAGCGACATCGACGCGGCCTGCGGCCAGCTGCGGGCGGGGCACGAGGCGACCCCCGTGCGGCTCACCGCGCGTCCCTAGCCGCGGGTCCGGGCCCGCCCGGTCGGCCCGTTCAGCAGACCAGCCCGTTCAGCGGACCAGCCCGTTCAGCGGACCAGCACGGTGCGGGAGCCGGCGCGGATGGCGTCGACGAGCACCTCGGTCGGCCCGACGTGGCTGCCCGGCCACACGACGCTGCGCACGAGCGTGCCCTCGACGGTGGCGCCCTCCCCCACCACCGGGGCCCCGCCCGACCACGCCAGGTTGGCCCGCAGGTAGTCCGCGGGGGTGCCGCAGTCGATCGCGGTGCCGGCGTGGTGCACCGTCTCGAGGCGTCCAGCCTCCACCTCCGCGCCCCACAGCGCCTCCCAGAGCCCGGCCGGCTCGGCATCGAGGCGCTGCGCCGCCCACCACGGGACGATCGACGCGACCACCGAGCTGCCGGGGCCGAACGGGCCCGGCGTCGTGGTCAGCACCCTCACCCGCTCACCGTCCCAGCCCCGGACGAACCTGCGGAGGTCCGCGTCGTGCCAGGTGTCGGAGTTCACCACCAGGGCACCCCGGCCGCCGAGCCAGTCCCGCAGGTGGCCGATCGCGCCGGCGGTGCCGAGCGGCCGGTCGTGCTCGACCGACACGTGCACCGGGTGGCGGGAGGAGGAGAGGAGCTCCTCGACCTGCTCCCGGTCGTGGTGGACGTTCACCGCCACCTCCGGTGTCGCCGGGACGAGGGCGTCGAGGGCCCACTCGAGCAGCGGGCGGTCGCCGACGGGGCACAGCGGCTTCGGCCGCAGGAGGGTCAACGGGTGGAGCCGCGTGCCGGCACCCGCCGCCAGCGCGACCCCCGCCAACGGGGCTGGCATGCTGTCAGGCATGCCGCCACGCCGCTGGTTCAACCCCCACCTGCCCCAGACGCTGCAGATCGCGCAGATCCTCCTCTACATCAACGCGGTGTTCGCCTTCCTCTACGGCGTGGTCGGTGCGCGCAGCGGGGCCTCGTCGGTGGTGCGCTTCCTGTTCGTCGTCGCGATCGGGGCCTACGTGTACGGCGGGTGGGGCATCGCCAACGAGCGGAAGCTCGGCTGGCAGGTCGGCATCGCCGCAGCGCTCTCCCCGTTCGTGCTGCGCTTCCTCGACGCGGTCCTCGCGTTCGACTTCCTCTCGACGAGCTGGAAGATCCGCTACACGATCGGGCTCGAGGGCGGCGGGCTGCTCAGCACGATCTTCGACGTCGCGCTCGTCGCGCTGCTGGTCCACCCGATGTCGCGGAACCACCAGCGCATCTGGTTCAGCTGAGCGCCACCGGAGTGGCCGTGCCACGCCGCGGCCAGCAATGATCGTGCGATGGCCAAGGACATCCAGGGAATCGCAGGACTGAAGGCGCTCGAGGGCCAGCACCTCGGCTACTCGGACTGGCTCGACATCACCCAGGAGCGGGTGAACACCTTCGCCGACGCGACCGGCGACCACCAGTGGATCCACGTCGACCCCGAGCGGGCGAAGGACGGGCCCTTCGGCGGCACGATCGCCCACGGCTACCTCACGCTCTCGCTCGGCCCGGTGCTCATGCCGTCCATTCTGACGGTGAGCGGCGTGAAGATGGGCGTCAACTACGGCGCCGACAAGGTGCGCTTCATCTCGCCGGTCAAGGTCGGCTCGCGGCTGCGCCTCGGCGCCGAGCTCACCCGCATCGAGGAGCTCCCGGGCAACGGCGCGCAGGTGTACATGACCTTCACCTTCGAGGTGGAGGGCTCCGAGAAGCCCGCGTGCGTCGCCGACATCATCTTCCGGTACTACGAGTGACCCGGGCGGCCCTGTGAGGCCGTTCGGGGCCACGGTGCTGGTGGCGCTGGCGCTGTTCGCGTCGGCGTGCTCCAGCGGGGAGGACGGTGCGGCCGTCCGCCAGCGCTCGGACTCCGGGGCGCGGGCGACCACGCCGACCGCCGGTGGCGACGCGCCGTCCACGGGGTTCCCCGACAAGTGGCAGCCGGTGGAGCTGGACTGGCACCGCTGCGACGTCGCGCCCGGTGCCGAGTGCGCCGAGCTCGAGGTGCCCCTCGACTGGGACGATCCGCTCGGCCCGACCATCGACCTGGCGCTCGCCCGCACGAGAGCCACCGGTGACCGGATCGGCTCGCTGCTCACCAACCCGGGGGGTCCGGGGGCCTCGGGCCTCGAGCACCTCGGCAGCCGGCCGTTCGGCCCCCCGGTGACCGAGCGCTTCGACGTCGTCGCCTGGGATCCCCGCGGCGTGGGGCGCTCGAGCCCGCTGCGCTGCGGCAGCGGCGTCGCGGAACTGCAGTCGCTCGACCCCGAGCCGGACGACGCCGAGGAGCAGCGGGAGCTCGAGGAGGCGGCCGCGGCGGTGTCCGCCGAGTGCCGCGAGCTCGACGCCGAGGTGCTCCCCCACCTCGGCACCGACGACGTCGCGCTCGACATGGAGGCGATCCGCCGGGCGCTCGGCGACGAGCCGCTCAACTACATCGGCTTCTCCTACGGCACCCACCTCGGCCAGGTGTACGCGGCGCGGTTCCCCGACCGGATCCGGGCGATGGTGCTCGACGCGATCGTCGACCCCACGCTCGGCTACGAGGAGATGCTGATCGAGCAGGCGGTCGCCTTCGACCGCTCGTTCGAGCGACACGCGGCGGCGTGCGCCCGCACCCCGAGCTGCGGCGTGGACGACCTCGGCCGGGCCTACGACCAGGTCCTCGCCATGGTGGAGCGGGAACCGCTCGAGACCGCGTCGGGGACGCCGGCGGGCCCCTCGGAGCTCGCCACGGCGGCGATCGTCGCGAGCTACGTGCCGGACGGGTGGCAGACGCTGGGGCCTGCGCTCGCCGCGGCGCTGGAGGGCGACGGGACCCTGCTCGCCTCCCTCGCGGACGCCTACCGGGACTTCGGTGGCTTCAGCACGTACGTGGCGGTGGTCTGCATCGACTCCCCACCGCCGCGTGGCGTCGAGGCGTACCGGGACTTCGCGGCGCGGGCCGCGGCGGCGGCTCCACGCTTCGGCGCGGCCGTCGCGAACGAGCTGCTCCCCTGCGCGACGTGGCCCGCCGAGCCGGTCGGTGAACCGGAGGCGATCACCGCCGAGGGCGCGCCACCGATCCTCGTCGTCGGCAACACCGGCGACGCGGCGACGCCCTACGAGAACGCCGTCGCCGTGGCGGACCGGCTCGCGTCCGGGGTGCTCGTCACGGTCGACATCGACGGGCACGTGGCCTACGGCGTCGACCGGTGCCTCACCGAGCTGGTCGACGACCACCTCGTCCACCTCGAGGTCCCCCCTCCCGGCACCAGGTGCGGATGACGGGGGCGGCGGTGCCACGCGGCGAGGAGCTCGCGCTCGCGCAGGTGCACGAGGCCGTCGAGGCCGCCGTGCCCGACCGTGAGTGCATCGTGTTCGGCGAGCGGCGCCTCACCTACGCGCAGCTGGGCGACCGGACGCGCCGCCTCGCGAACGCGCTGCGGGCACGCGGGCTGGGCAGGGTCGTCGACCGCGCCGGCCTCGCGCCGCACGAGTCGGGCCAGGACCTGCTCGCCGTCTACCTGCACAACGGCAACGAGTACCTCGAGTCCATGCTCGGCTCGTACAAGGCGCGGGTCGCGCCGTTCAACGTGAACTACCGCTACGTCGCGGCGGAGCTCGGGTACGTGCTCGACGACGCGGGCGCCTCCGCCGTCGTCTACCACTCCGCGTTCGCCCCGGTGCTGGCCGAGGTCCGCGACCGCCTGCCGGCGCTGCGGGTGCTGCTCCAGGTCGACGACGGCTCCGGGAACGGGCTGCTGCCGGGTGCCGAGTGGTACGAGGAGGTCCTCGCGGCGGCCTCCCCCGAGCTCCCCGGCGACCTGGTCCGGAGCTGGTCGCCCGACGACCTGTACGTGATCTACACCGGCGGCACGACCGGCGCGCCCAAGGGGGTGCTGTGGCGCCAGGCCGACGCCTTCGTCGCCGCGCTCGGTGGGCGGCGCCTCGACACCGGTGAGGAGTGGGAGTCCCTCGCGCAGCTCGCGCAGGCGGCCCGCGGCGGCGGCATGCGGGTGCTCACCGCGCCGCCGTTCATGCACGGTGCCGCCCAGTGGATGGCGCTGCACGCCCTCGCCAACGGCAACACGGTCCTGCTGCCCGAGGTCGTCGACCGGTTCGACCCGGCGGTGGTGCTGCGCACGGTCGAGCGGGAGGGGGCGGAGGTCCTCCTCCTGGTGGGCGACGCCTTCGGCCGACCGCTGGTGGAGGAGATGGCGCGCGGCGGGAGCGACGCGAGCTCCCTGCTGGTCACCGTCAACGGCGGCGCGCCCCTGTCCCCCGGGGTGATCGCCCGCCTGCTGGACGCGGTGCCGTCGATGCTCGTGCTCGACGGGCTCGGCTCCTCCGAGACTGGACAGCAGGCCAGCCGGCTCCACTCCTGGGGCACCGCTCCCCGAGAGGGCAGCTTCGAGCCCCTTCCCGGCACGGTGGTGCTCTCCGAGGACCTCGACCGAGTGCTCGAACCGGGCGACGGCGAGCTCGGCTGGCTCGCCCAGCGTGGGCGCGTGCCGCTCGGCTACCTCGGCGACCCGGAGCGCACCGCCTCCACGTTCCCGGTGGTGGACGGGGTCCGCCACGCCGTGTCGGGCGACCGCGCCCACCTCGCCCCGGACGGCACGATCGAGCTCCACGGGCGCGACTCGGTGACGATCAACTCCGGCGGCGAGAAGGTGTTCGCCGAGGAGGTCGAGCGCGCCGTGCTGCACCACCCGTCGGTCGCGGACTGCGTCGTCGCGGGACGGCCCTCGCCCCGCTGGGGCAGCGAGGTGGTCGCCCTCGTCCAGCTGCGCGACGGCGTCGAAGCCCGCGACGAGGACCTCCTCGAGGAGGCGGCACGGCACGTCGCCCGCTACAAGCTCCCCAAGGCGATCGTACGGGTCGACCGCATCGAGCGGTCCCCTGCCGGGAAGGCCGACTACCGGTGGGCGCGGGCGATCGCCGCCGACGCGGCCCGGGCGGACGAGGCCCCGGCCGGCACCCCGTAGGCTGGCGCGGGTGACCCCCACCGACCGCCGAGCCCTCATCCCCCGGGCGGACGAACCGCTGCCGTCCGGGGCCGCGAAGACCAGGTCCGTGCAGGCGATGTTCGACGTCATCGCCCCGCGCTACGACCTGGTGAACCGGCTCATGACCTTCCGGATGGACGTCGGGTGGCGCCGCCGCGCGGTCGGCGCGCTCGGGTTGCCGCCGGGCTCCCGTGTGCTCGACCTCGCCTCGGGCACCGGCGACCTCGCCCGCGAGCTGCAGTCCCGCGGCATGCGGCCGGTGGGGGTCGACCTGAGCTTCGGCATGCTCGCCGCGGCGCCCCGCCCCTTCGACCGCGTGCAGGGCGACGGCACCCGGCTGCCGTTCCCGGACGCCGCCGTCGACGGGGTCACCTGCGGGTTCGCGCTGCGGAACTTCACCGACCTCGACGGCACCTTCTCGGAGCTCGCACGCGTGACGCGCCCCGGCGGCCGCATCGCCCTGCTGGAGGTGGCGGAGCCGCCGAACCCGCTGCTGCGGTTCGGTCACGGGATCTACTTCGGCCACGTGGTGCCGCGCCTGGGGGCGCTGCTGTCCGACGGCGACGCGTACCGGTACCTCCCTCGCTCGGTCGCCTACCTCCCCCCGGCCGAGGAGATGCTCGCGTCGCTGCGCGAGCGGGGGTTCACCCACGTCCGCAGGACGCTCCTGTCGGCGGGGATCGCACAGCTCATCACCGCGACCCGCGGCGCGGACCGCCGGTGACACGTCCCGCCGCGGTCACCCGCGCCGCGGACCCCCACCACCCGATCCGGCCGACGGCCGCGTTCAGCTCGCCGCGCCGCACCCTCACCGGGAGCGGCGAGGCGCTCCGCATCGAGCTGCCGGCGCCGTGGACCGACCACGTGGAGCTGGTCGCCGAGGCGCTCGCCGGCTTCGAGGTCGACGACGAGGTCCGCGCGCCCGGGACCGGGCCGGTCGCGTTCGGCGCGCTCCCCTTCGACCGCGACGCGGGCGCGTCGCTCGTCGTCCCGGAGGTGGTGCACGGGGTCACCGCGGAGGGCGCCCGCTGGACCACGACCGTGCAGGGGACGGCCGACCGCCCGTGCGCGACCTCCCGGCACGACCGGGCCACGGAGCCGGACCACGCTCCGGTGGGCGAGGTCACGATCCGCTCGACCCGCAGCCCGGCGGACTGGTGCGCGGCGGTGCGGGCGGCGACCGAGCGGATCGCGGCCGGGGGCCTCACCAAGGTGGTGCTCGCCCGCGAGCTCGAGCTGCACGCCGACCGGGACTTCGACCCCGTCGAGGTGCTGGAGCGCCTGGCCGAGCGCCACCCGACCGCCCTGAGGTTCCTCGTCGACGGGTTCGTCGGTGCCAGCCCCGAGCTGCTCGTGTCGCGGGTCGGCGAGGTGGTGAGGGCCCAGCCGATGGCCGGCACGGCGGCACGCACCGGTGAACCGGAGGCGGACCAGCGCCGCGCCGCCGAGCTGCTCGCCTCCGAGAAGAACCGGGTGGAGCACCAGATCACCATCGACGTGGTGCACGACACGCTGCTGCCCTGGTGCTCGTACCTCGACGCCGAACCCGCCCCGACGGTCGTGCAGGCGGGTCCGGTGCAGCACCTGGCGACGCTGGTCGAGGGGCGCCTGTCGCGCCCGGCGCCGTCGGTGCTCGAGCTGGTCGCGGCGCTGCACCCGACGCCGGCGGTGGGCGGCTGGCCGAGGGATCCCGCGATCGAGCTGATCGGCGAGCTGGAGGGTGCGGACCGCGGCCGCTACGCGGGTCCGGTCGGGTGGGTCGACGCGGAGGGCAACGGCGCCTGGGCGGTCGGCATCCGCTCCGTGCAGCTCGACGGCCCCGTCGCCCGCCTGTTCGCCGGCGTGGGCGTCGTCGCGGACTCGGACCCCGCGGCCGAGCTCGCGGAGACCCGGGCGAAGGCGCGGACGCTGCTCGAGGTCCTCGTCCAGCTCTGAGCGCTGCGCCTCCGCGCCGCGGCGCCAGGCCGCCCCGAAGGGTCAGTCGGAGGGCTTCGGGCGGTTGCGCCGGCGGGTCGGGCCCGTCGAGGGCGTGGCCACCGGCTCGTCGGTCCGGTCGGCCCACACCTCACGCACCCGGTCGAGCACGTCCGCCACGGCGGAGAACCCGGCGAAGTGCCCCTCCCCCGGCCGGATGCGCAGCTCGCCCCGCGGCAGGCGCGCCGCCTGGTGGTGGCCGTGGCTGGGAGGGACGATCACGTCCGCCAGGCCGGTCCACACGATCACCGGCGTGTCCACCTCGTCGAGGTGGAAGCCCCAGTGGCGGGCGAACAGCGCCAGGTCGTGGGCCGTCGCCCGGAGGTCCTCGGCGGTGAGCAGGTCGTGGAGGAACATCGCCTTGAACTGGGGGTTGCGCAGCACCGGGCTGTCCGCGAACCCGAGGATGCGCGCGTACGCCTCGAAGATCGGGTCGGCGAAGGGCTCCGCCACCCGCACCAGGGCACGCAGCGCGGTGCCCGCCGGGGTGCGCAGCACCTCGAGCGGCGGGGCGAGGAACCGCAGCGCCCGCGTGTAGGAGAACACCGCGTCGGCGCCACGCACGGGACCGATGCCGCCCAGCAGCGAGGCGACCACCACCCGGTCGGGCAGGTGGCGCGCGACCGCCAGCGTGTAGGGGCCGCCACCGGAGAGCCCGGTGACCGCGAACCGGTCGCCGCCCAGGTGGTCGACCAGCTGCTCGATGCCGGGCGCCACCACCGCGATGCGGGAGTAGCGGTGGTTCGTGGAGCGGCCGGTGCCGGGCCGCTCCACCGCGATCACCCGGAACCCGCGCTGCAGCGCCGCGTCGTGCACGGACGGGGGCACCTGGAAGCAGGCGCCCGGCGTGCCGTGGAACCACAGCATGACGTCCCCGTCGGGGTGCCCGAACTCCGCCCAGCCGAGCACGCGATCCTCTCCGACCGGCGCGGTGCCGACCGCCCGCGCCGGCGGGGGTCCTGGCCGGTCCAGCTGCTCACCCACCTGTGCCCGCTGCTCCTTCCTGGAGGGTCCCGACTCCGCGGACGGTCGCGACACGCCCGCGACGGTGCCCCATGGTGTCACCCACTCGCGGACAGCGCCCGGACCACGCCGTCCGCGATCTCGGCGTGGAGCGCGACGTTCGCCTCGCGGTCCGTCTCCACCACCACGACCCGGGGCCCGCCGCGGGTGAGCGCGCCGGCGACGGCGGCGCGCATGCCCGCCCTCGACGACACCCGCTCCGCGGGCACCCCGTGCGCCTCGGAGAGCCGGACGAGGTCCACCCCGTGGGGGGTCCCGAACAGCTGCTCGAACCGGTCGCGGGCGACGAGCCCGTGCTGCGGGAGGAACGAGAAGATCCCGCCGCCGTCGTTGTCGATGACCACCACGACGAGGTTGACCCCGCGGCCGGCGAGGCCGAGGAGGCCGTTGGTGTCGTGCAGGAACGCCACGTCGCCGATGAGCAGCGCCGTGGGTGCGCCGGTGAGCGCCGCCCCCACCGCGGTCGAGGTCACCCCGTCGATGCCGTTGGCGCCACGGTTCGCGAGGACCCGCAACCCGGGGCGCGGCGCGGCGAAGGCCTCGAGGTCGCGCACCGGCATCGAGGAGGAGACCACGAGGATCCCGTCGTCGCTGAGGAGGCCCATCAGGTCGATCGCGGCGGCCGGCTCGGTGGCCTCCGGGTGCCGGGCCAGCACCCTGGCGATCGCATCGGCCGCGACCCGGTCCGCGTCGAGCCAGCTGCGCAGCCACGCGTCGCCCCGTGCGGGCGGGGTCGCGCCGCGCAGCTGGTCGCAGACCGTGGCGACGTCGCCGGGCACCGTCACGGCGATCACCCGGTCCGGGTCGGGCACCACCCCGTAGCGGTCGAGCCCCACCTGGAACGCGCCGCTGGTCGCGAGCCACCGGTTGAGGGCCTTGGAGGTGAGCAGTCCCCCGATGCGCAACGCGGCCCGGGGACGGTGCTCGGCCGCGAACCCGGGGTCGCGCAGCAGGGCGTCCGCGTGCAGCACGTCGCCCGGCACGCCGAGGCGGCAGCCCGAGGGGGCATCCGCCACGACCGGCCAACCCAGGTGGGCGGCGAGGCGGTGCACGGCGACGGCGTCCACCGGGTCGAGCGCGGTCCGGACGCCGGCCACCACGACCCCCCGCTCCTGCGCGAGGTCCGCGGCGATGCGGTCGAGCTCGTCCTCCGCGAGGCCCCGCCGCACCTCGGGCTCCTCGTCGAGGGGCCGCGCGGGGGGCAGGTCACCCGGGGTGCCGACGAGCGGCTCCCGGAACGCGAGGTTGAGGTGCACGGGTCCGGGCCGCTCCCCCGTGGCCCGCCGCCAGGCGTCCGCGGCGAGGCCACGCCAATGGGGCGCCCCGCTCGCGACCGGGGGACCCAGGTCGCACGACCAGCGCACCGCGGTCCCGTAGAGGCCCCGCTGGTCGATGGTCTGGGGTGCGCCGACGCCGCGCAGCTCCGGCGGGCGGTCCGCGGTCAGCACGAGCAGCGGCACGCAGGCGTGGTGGGCCTCGACGACCGCAGCGTGGAGCTGGACCGCAGCGGTGCCGCTCGTGCACAGCACCGCGGCGGGGCGCCCGGTCGCCGCGGCGAGGCCGAGCGCCATGAACGAGGCGCTGCGCTCGTCGTGGTGCACGTGGACGCGCACCCGGTCGTCCTCGGCGAACGCGAGGGCCATCGGCGTCGACCGGGCTCCCGGGCTGACCGCCAGGTCGGTCAGGCCGAGCGCGACCCACTCGTCGACCAGGGTCGCCGCGTACGTCGCGGCCACGTCGGGTGGCGAGGGCTCGGTGTCCATGGGCGCTCGAAGCCTACGGTGTCCGCGGATGCCGTCCGACCGGAACCCCCCAGGAGCACCGGCCACGCCCTCGACGCTCGCCCACCGCGTCGCCGGCGACCCCGCGGCGCCCACCGTGGCGCTCGTGCACGGGTTCGCGCAGACCGGCGAGTGCTTCGGCCCGTTCGGCGAGGCCCTCGAGGCGACCCACCGGGTGGTGCGGGTCGACCAGCCGGGCCACGGGGGCTCGCTCCGCCACCGCGAGGCGGGCGTCGAGCGGGCGGCGGACCTCCTGGTCGCCACCGTCGGCACCGCCGCGTACGTGGGGTACTCGATGGGGGCACGGGTGTGCCTGCACGCGGCGCTGTCCCACCCCGACGAGGTGCGTGCGCTGGTGCTGATCGGCGGCACCGCCGGCATCGACGACGCGGCCGACCGGGCCACGCGCCGCCGACAGGACGAGGAGCGGGCCGCCCGGCTCGAGGCGGTCGGGGTGGACGCGTTCCTGCGGGAGTGGCTGGCGATGGACATGTTCGCCGGGCTCCCCGACTGGGCCCGATTCGACGCGGAGCGCCGGCGGAACACCGTCGAGGGGCTCGCGGCGAGCCTCCGCCACGCCGGCACCGGGTCGATGGCCCCGCTGTGGGACCGCCTCGGTGAACTGCGCTGCCCGGTGCTCTGCCTCACCGGTGAGCGCGACCCTCGCTACGGCGAGCTCGCCGAGCGCCTGGTCGGCACGGTCGGCGGACCGGCGTGGCACGTGGTGGTGCCCGGCGCCGGCCACGCCGCCCACCTCGAGCACCCCTCGTTCTGTTCGGCGTCCGTCAAGGAGTTCCTTGACGGACGCCGAACGGAACGGGGTGGGGCCGGCCGGGGAGGTGGAGGGCCGGTCAGGGGTTGAGGAACAGGCCGACGGTGAGCAGGACCGCGTAGAGCGCCTGCACCTGGCCCGTCCACGCCAGCACCGGCACCAGTCCCGCACCGCTCGCCCCGCCGAGCACCGCGGTCACGGGCCGCCGGGCCGGCACCACCGAGAGCAGTGCCAGGGCGGCCAGGGGGCGCCCGCCGAGCCCGCCGAGCACCGGCACGAGCAGCATCGGCAGCACGACGAGCACGACGTAGAGGACCCTGGTGCGGCGGTCACCGAGCCGTACCGCGAGGGTCCGCTTCCCCGCGACGGTGTCGCCCGGGATGTCGCGCAGGTTGTTGACGACCAGCAGCGCGGTCGCGAGGAACCCCATCGCGACGCCGCCCACGACCGGCTCCCACGTGAGCCGCTCGAGCTGCACCCACGCGGAGCCGGCGGTGGCGACGAGCCCGAAGAACACGAACACGAACACCTCGCCGAACCCCGCGTAGCCGTAGGGGCGGGGGCCTCCCGTGTAGAACCACCCGGCGGCGATCGCCGCCACCCCGACCAGCACGAGCCGGGGGTCGACCCACAACACGAGCGGCAGGCCGCACAGCGCCGTCAGCGCGAACGCGACGATCGTGGCCCGCTTGACCTCCGCCGGCGTCGCCAGCCCGTTGCCGACGAGCCGTGGCGGCCCCACGCGGGCACCGGGCTCGTCGACGCCCCGCTTGCCGTCCGAGTAGTCGTTCGCGTAGTTGGTGCCGACCTGCACGAACAGCGCGACGCCGAGCGCGCAGAGGAAGCGCCACAGGGACAGCTCGGAGGGGGCCCGCAGGGTCGCGGCGGTGCCCACCAGCACCGGCGCCACCGCGGCCGGCAGCGTCCGGGGGCGTGCGCCGAGCACCCAGCGGCGCCAGTCGGTCGGAAGCTCCGGGGTCGGGGGGCGAGCAGCCATCGGGCGGCGATGCTACGGGCTGGGCCTGCGTCGGTGGCACGCTGGAGGCGTGCGGGAGCTCATCGCCCTCCTCCTGCCGGGTGGACCGGCGTTCCTCGAGGCGCTCCAGCGCGCCTGGGACGCCGGCGACGCGGTGCTCCCGCTCGACCCCTCGGCGCCGCGGGCGCACCTGGCGACCCTGGTGGGGTCGCTGCAGCCGACCAAGGTCGTCGAGGCCGACGGCGAGGTGCGGTCCCTCGAGGGACGGCCGGTGGAGGAGGGCGACGCGGTCGTCGTCGCGTCCTCCGGCACCACCGGCGACCCGAAGGGCGCGGTGCACACCCACGACGGCATCCGCCACGCCGCGTTCGCGACCTCGTTGGGGGCGCGGGTCGAGCCCGGGAGCAGGTGGCTCGCCTGCCTGCCGCTGTCGCACGTCGGCGGGCTGTCGGTGGTGACCCGGGCGCTGCTCACGGGCACCGACCTGGAGGTCCACCCCGGGTTCGTGCCGGAGGAGGTCGAGGACGCCCGCCGGCGGGGCGCCACCCACGTGTCCCTGGTCCCCACCGCCCTCGGGCGGATCGACCCGTCGGGGTGGACCACGATCCTCCTCGGCGGCTCGGCGATCCCCGCCCGCCGACCCCCGAACACGATCGCGACGTACGGGATGACCGAGACGTTCGGCGGGGTGGTCTACGACGGGCTCCCCCTCGGCGGTGCCGAGGTGCGCATCACCGACGACGACGGCGTCGAGGTGCCGCACGGGACGACCGGCACGGTCGAGCTCCGCTCCCCCTCGCTGCTGCGCGCCTACCGGGACGGCAACGACCCCGTCACCCCCGACGGCTGGTACCGCACGGGCGACCTGGGGCGCCGAGACCCGGAGACCAGCCGGCTGGAGGTGCTGGGCCGGGCCGACGACCTCATCGTGACCGGAGGGGTGAACGTGTGGCCCGCGCCGGTCGAGGCGGTGCTGGCCACGCACCCGTCCGTGCGGGAGGTCGCCGTGGTCGGCGAGCCGGACCCCGAGTGGGGGCAGCGGGTGGTCGCCGTCGTCGTGCCCGGGGAGCGGCCCCCGTCGCTCGAGGAGCTGCGCGAGCTCGTACGGGACCGGCTCCCGGTCGCCGCGGCCCCGAAGGCGCTCCGGCTGGTCGATTCGCTCCCGCGCACTGGACTGGGCAAGATCCGGCGTTCGAGACTCGCGCTCGAGATGTCACAGGAGCGGGGCGATGGTTGACCGGGAGGAGCTGGTGCGCTTCGACCACGTCGCTGTCGTGGTGCGGCGGGAGACCGACCTGTGGCCGGTGCTCGCCGGGGTGCTCGGCGGCCGCTACGTGGCCCGGGGCGTCGGCGACGGCTACGGCTGGACCCAGCTGCGCTACGCGAACGGGTTCATCGTGGAGGGGCTGTACCCCGACGGGGACGGCGCCCACAGCGAGTTCCTGGACCGGTTCATCGAGAAGTCGGGGGTGGGCCCCCACCACCTCACCTTCCACGTGAAGGACCTCCGGGTGCTGCTGGACCAGCTGCGCGACGCCGGCGTGCACCCGATCGCCGAGGACTTCGACAACCCCTGGTGGCACGAGGCGTCGCTGCACCCCGACGAGGCGCACGGCACGGTCGTGCAGCTCCTCCAGAACCTCGAGGTCCCCGAGGTCGAGCCGGAGCCGGAGGGCTTCCCCGACATCGGCTACGACCACCCGGTCGCGTCGCTCGGCAGGGTGGTGCACGCCGTGCGCGACCTGGAGGCCGCCCTGCGCCTGTACCGGGACCTGCTCGGGGGCAGGGTCGTCTCGAGCGGCTCTGCCGTCGACGGCAACCACTGGGTGGAGCTGGGTTGGGGCGGGCCGGGGCGGCTGCGCCTGCTGGAGGCCGTGCACGCAGAGCTCGCCGAGTGGCTCGGCGACCGCCCGGGGCGCACTCGCCACCTGTTCTTCAGCTTCGACGAGCCCGAGTACGTGCCGGGCGCGCACCGGGTCGCGTCGGGCCGCTACGTGGTGGACGCCGACGACGTGCTCGGCACCCGGATGGTGCTCGCCTCCAGCGCCCGCTGACGCCCTCCCGCACGGGGCGGGCCCGTCAGAGCAACATGCCGCCGTCCACGACCATCGTCGTGCCGGTGACCCACGACGACGCGTCCGAGGCGAGGAACAGCGCCGCGTTCGCGATGTCGGGCGGCTCGCCCAGGCGGCCGAGCGGGACCATCCGCGAGATCGCGTCCTCGTTGGGCTCCCACAACGCCCGCGCCATGTCGGTCTTGACCAGGCCGGGGGCGATCGCGTTGACCCGGACCCCCGGCGCCAGCTCCTTGGCGAGCGAGCGGGTCAGGTGCAGCAGAGCGGCCTTGGTGACGTTGTAGTGCCCGAGGGAGGTCTCGATGGAGAGCCCTCCGATCGAGGACATGTTGATGACGTTGCCGCCGTGCTCGGCCATCCACTGGCGCCACGCCTCCTGGATCCACACGAACGGACCGCGCAGGTTGACCTCGTGGGTCTTGTCGAGCCGGGGCAGGTCGATGTCGATCATGCGGCCCAGGTAGGGGTTGGTGGCGGCGTTGTTGACGAGGACGTCGAGCCGGCCGAACCGCTCGATCGTCGCCGCGACGCACTCGCGCGCCGCGTCGGGGTCGCCGGCGTTGGCGGCGAAGACCTCGAGCTCGCCGCTCGCCGAGGGGGCCAGCTCGCGGCGGGCCTCCTCGAGCGCGTCCTCCTTGCGCGACGAGAGCATGACGTGCGCGCCCGCCGCGGAGAACGCCGCCGAGACGGCGCGCCCGATCCCCCTCGACGCGCCCGTCACCAGTGCCACCTTGCCGTCCAGTCGGAGCTCCATGGCGCCCGACGGTACCCGTCGGGGCCCCTCGCACGGTCGTGTACCTTGCGTGCCCGGACGTGCCGGTGGGGCCCGTCTGCGACGAGGGGTGCCCGTACCGCGAGCGACAAGACGGGCACGCGGAGGTGTCCGCATGTCGTGGTTGATCCTCATCGGCTCGGGGCTGCTCGAGGCGGGGTGGGCGACGATGCTGCCGCGCACCCAGGGCTTCAGCCGGCTGGGGCCGAGCGTCGCGTTCGTCGCGCTGCTCGCGCTGAGCATGTACGGGCTGTCGGTCGCCACCCGCGACATCCCGATCGGCCCCGCGTACGCCGTGTGGGTCGGCATCGGTGCCGTCGGCACCCTGGTCGCGGACGTGGTGCTCAACGACCAGCGCATGACGGCGCCGCAGCTGCTGGCGGTGCTCGCGCTCGTCGCGTCGATCGTCGCGGTGCGGGTCACGTCGAGCTCCTGAGCTCGAACTCCCGAGACGCCCCGGGCCGTGCGTGGCAGGCTGGCGCGACGCCCACCCGGGAGCACCGACATGCAGATCGCCATCGGCCTCTACCCGGGTCTGACCGCCCTCGACGTGGTCGGCCCCTACCAGGTCTTCTCGCTGGTCCCCGGCACCGAGGTCGTGCTCTGCGCCGAGCAGGCCGGGCGGCTGAGCGACGACAACGGCCTGCTGCACCTCGACGTCGAGCACACGTTCGCCGACGTGCCACGACCGGACGTGCTGCTCGTCGGCGGCGGGTACGCCACCCGGGCGCTGGCCCGGGAGGACAGCGGGATCGTCCGGTGGATCCGCGACGCGCACCCCCACACCCGGTACACGACCTCGGTGTGCACCGGGGCGCTGCTGCTCGCTGCCGCGGGCGTGCTCGACGGGCTGCGGGCGACCACCCACTGGCACTACGCGGAGCTGCTCGAACCCCACGGGGCGATCCCGGTGCAGGAGCGGGTCGTGCGCGAGGGCAAGGTCGTCACGGCCGCCGGCGTCTCCGCGGGGATCGACATGGCGCTCACCCTCGTCGACCTGCTGCACGGCCCCGAGGTCGCCCAGGCGATCCAGCTCGGCATCGAGTACGACCCGGAGCCGCCGCACGACGCGGGCGCGCCGTGGAAGGCGTCGAGCGAGGTGGTCGACCTGGTCCGCACCGTCATGCGCGCCGCCGAGGGCGGCGCCTAGCTGGAGGCTGGATGGCGAACCGGCTCGCGAACGAGACCAGCCCGTACCTGCGCCAGCACGCGGAGAACCCGGTCGACTGGTACCCCTGGGGCGACGAGGCGTTCGCCGCCGCCCGTGAGCGGGACGTGCCGATCCTGCTGAGCATCGGCTACTCGTCGTGCCACTGGTGCCACGTGATGGCGCACGAGTCGTTCGAGGACCCCGACACGGCCGCCGAGATGAACCGCTCGTTCGTCAACGTCAAGGTCGACCGCGAGGAGCGCCCCGACGTCGACGCGGTGTACATGGAGGCCACCCAGGCCATGACCGGGGCCGGCGGGTGGCCGATGACGGTGTTCCTCACCCCCGAGGGCGAGCCCTTCTACTGCGGGACCTACTTCCCCGCCGAGCCCCGGGGCGGGCAGCCGACGTTCCGGCAGCTGCTCGGGGCGATCGAGCTGGCCTGGCGGGACCAGCGCGACGCGGTGCGGGAGCAGGCGGGACGCCTCGTCGACGCGATCCGCACCACGGCGAGCGCACCGGCCGACGCCGGGCTCCCGGACACCTCGACCCTCGACGAGGCGACCATGTCGATGCTGTCGGTGCACGACGCCCGGTTCGGCGGGTTCGGCACCGCGCCCAAGTTCCCCCAGGCGATGGCCGTCGACCACCTGCTCCGCCACCACGCGCGGACCGGGTCCCGCGCGGCGCTGGAGGCGGCGGTCACCACGCTCGACGCCATGGCCTCCGGCGGCATCCACGACCACCTCGGCGGCGGGTTCTCCCGCTACTCGGTCGACGAGCGGTGGCTGGTGCCGCACTTCGAGAAGATGCTCTACGACAACGTGCTGCTCGCGAGGGCCTACCTGCACGCGTGGCAGCTGACCGACGAGGACCGGTTCCTGCAGGTCCTCGAGGAGACGCTCGGCTACGTGCTCGACGTGCTGTCCCACCCCGACGGGGGCCGGTACTCCGCGGAGGACGCCGACAGCCTGCCACCCGGTGCGCCGGAGGGCGCCCGGCCCGAGGAGGGCGCGTTCTACCTGTGGACCCCCGAGCAGGTCGCGGAGGCCCTCGAGGCCGCCGGGCTCGGGGAGGTCACCGAGCAGGCCCTCGAGTGGTGGGGCATCCGACCCGGCGGCAACTTCGAGGGCCGCTCGATCCCGAACCGGCTGCACGCGAGGGGCGGGCTCGCCCGGCCGCCCGCGATCGAGGCGGCCCGCACCGCGCTCGAGCGGGCCCGCCGGCAGCGACCGCGGCCCGGCCTCGACGACAAGGTGCTCACGGAGTGGAACGCGCTCGCGGTCGCCACCCTCGCGGAGGCGGCCGCCGCGACGGGTCGGGAGGACTGGCGACGCGAGGCGGTCGCGACCGCGGAGTTCCTCTGCGAGCACCTCCGGCGACCGTCGGCCGACGGTGGGCGGCCCCGCTGGCTGCGCTCGTGGCAGGCCGACGGTGGCGCGCGGCACCTGGCGTACGCGTCGGACCACGGGGCGCTCGTCGACGGGTTCCTGTGCCTGTACGAGGCGACCGGCGAGCTGCGGTGGCTGCAGGAGGCCCGCGACGCGGCGGAGTCGCTCCTCGAGCTGTTCTGGGACACCGAGGGCAGCGTGTGGAGCACCGGCGACGACGCCGAGGAGCTGGTCACCCGCCCGAAGGACCTGACCGACGGCGCGACGCCGTCCGCGAACAGCCTCGCGGCGGTCGGGCTGCTGCGGCTCGAGGCGCACACCGGCGAGGGGCGCTACGGCGAGCACGCCCGGCAGATCCTGCGCAACCTCGGTGGGCTGACCACCCGCCACCCCCTCGCCTTCGGCCACCTCCTGTGGGCCGTCGGGCTGCACGCGCTGGGCGTGACCGAGGTGGTGGTCACCGGTGACCGGCCCGAGCTGGTGCGCGAGGTGCACCGCCGGTTCACCCCGCACACGGTCCTCGCCTGGGGCGAACCGGGCGACGGCCCGCTGTGGGAGGGCCGCGAGGCCTCAGGAGCCGAGGGCCGTGCCTACGTCTGTCGGGACCACGTGTGCGCGGCCCCGTCGGGCACCGCCCAGGAGCTCCGCGAGCAGCTCGCCGCCGCGACGCCCTGAGGCCTCCGCCCGGGTCAGCGCTCGCCGCTGGCGGCGAGTGGCCGGTCGGGCGTCTCGATGTAGGGCTGCTCGACGTGGTCGAGCATGCCCCGCGAGACCCAGCCGCGCCGGTCCGCCCAGATGATCAGCGGCGGCAGCACCGTCAGCGCGGCGATCAGGGCGATCGTGATCTTCAGCGCCATGAACATGCCGAAGTTCGACAGCAGCGGCAGCGACGAGAACGAGATGACCGCCACGCCGGCCACCGCGGTCATGGCCGACACGATGAACGCCCGGCCGGTGCGGGCCGCGGTCGCGTCGATCGCCGGCCGCGGTTCGAGCCCGCGGCGCCGCTCCTCGATGTAGCGCAGCAGGATCAGCGAGGTGAACTCGGTGCACGTCGCGACGACCAGCGGTCCGCCGACCGCGGTCATCGGGCTGAGCTCGATGCCGACGAGGTAGATCGCGACGTTCGCGGCCCCGGACGCGATCAGCACCGGCACGAGCGACAGCAGGGCCCGCACCAGGGAGCGCAGCCGCACCGCGAGGAAGATGAACACGAGCGCCACCGCGAGCCACGTCAGCTCGACGAGGTTGGCCTCGAGGTTCTCGAGCAGCCCGACGCCGACCACGGCCAGACCCGACGGCGTCACGAGCACGCCCTCCGGCGCCCCGGTCTCGGCACGGAGCGCGTCGACGACCACGGCACGGTCCTCGAGCGAACCGGCGGCGGTGAGGAAGATGATGTTGAAGGCGTCGCCCTCCGCGGAGGCGGTCGACTTCTGGATGCCCTCGGGCGCGACCTCCCAGGCCTCCCTGACCAGCTCGGCGGAGGGCACGATGGACGGCACGCCCGGCACGTCGGTCAGCTTGCGGACGGTGCCGATGATGCTGCTGTCGACGACGAGGTCCTCGTCGAACCGCTCCATCGTCTCCATCGTCAGGTCGCTGACGTACTCCACCGTCTCGTCGGTGTACACGGTCGTCGCACCGCCACCGTCGCCCTCGCCCTGGGCCTCGACGTAGATGCCGAGGTCCGACGCGCCGCCGATCTCGCGCTCGATCGTGCGGATGTCACGGATGACCTCGGAGTCCTGGTCGACCCAGTTCACCGGGTCGGTCTCGAGCGTGAGCCGCGGCTCCACGTAGCTGCCCAGCGCGAACACGACGACCGAGACGATCGCGAGCGGCAGCGCCGCGGAGGCCGGCACGCTGCCCAGCCACAGCACGAGCCGGCCCAGCGGCCCCTCCCGGAAGTCACGGCCCTTGGTCGGCGAGCGGAACTCGCGGATGCCGAGCGCGGCGAGCGGGTTGATGATCGACGAGATGCAGATCGCGACGATGCCGACGGTGAGCAGCCAGCCGAACTCGCGGATCATCGGCACCTGGGACAGCTGGATCGCGAGGAAGGCGAACACCGCGTCGAAGGTGACGACGAGCAGCGCCGGCCCCAGGCCGCGCGCCGCCGCCTGGATCGGGTGCGGCTCGCGGTCGACGATCACCTCCTCCTCGATCCGCGAGTGCATCTGGATCGCGTAGTCGATGCCGATGCCCAGCATGATCGGCAGGCCGGCGATCGTGACCAGCGTGAGCGGGATGCCCAGGTAGCCGACGAGGCCGAACGCCCACACGATGCCGATCAGCACGACGGCGAGCGGCAGCAGCCGCCAGCGCACGTCGAAGAAGAGCATGAGGATGACGATCATCGCGGCGACCGCGATCCCGCCGAGCGTGAGCATGCCGCCGCGCAGGTAGTCGTTGATGCCCTTGAGCAGCACCGGGGCGCCGGTGGTGGTCACCGACGCGCCCTCGAACCGGAAGTCCTCGGTGATCTCCTTGATCGCGTCGGAGGCGGCGCCCTCGTCCTCGATCGAGAGGTTGCCGTGCAGCCGCACGAGCATCTGCGTGTGGGTCTCGTCGAGGAACACCGAGCGCAGCGCGGGTCGGATCTCCCCCTGGTTGTCGTAGAGGAGGAACCGCACCCACTCGGGGTTGTCGAGCCGCTGCTCCTCCGGCGGCACCTCCGCGGTGCGCTGCAGGGTGACGGCACCGTCCGCGAGCCTCGCCGCCTTCGCCTCCGGGTCGGTCTCGACCTCGCTGGCCCGCAGGATGGCCCGGCCCGCGATCGAGTCCGCCGGGTTGCCGGTCTCGGACTGCACGAGGCGGTGCGAGAACTCGAGCGCGGTCAGCGGCGAGACGACGGCGAGGGCGTGGCCGGACTCCTCGAGCCGCTGCGCGACCCGCTCCATCGTCTCGATGTTCTCGGGGGTGAACAGCTCGTCGACGGTGCGGCCGTCCTCCATCGTGACGAGGGACAGCATCGCCTGGCCGCCGAAGAGGTCCTGGTAGCGGACGTTGTCCTGGTAGACCGCGCTGTCACGGTTCAGGTAGCTGTCCTGGCCGGTGGCGAACTCCAACCGGGTGATCCCGAACCCGATCACGATCGTGAAGACGAGCCCGATCGCCCCCACCATGCCGGCATGGCGGCCCAGGTAGACAGCCAGCCACGACCAGAACCTCTGCATCACGTCTCCCCGGGGATCGAAACCCCCCGGAACCTACCCCCGTCGCCGCCCGGCGGTCATCCTGGCGACCGCCCCCGGCTCACCAGCGGTCGAGGTGCACCCGCTCGGCCGGATCCGGGCGTCCGCGGCGCGCCGAGCTCGACGGCGCGCGACCCTCCGGTGCCGGCCATCCGAGCGCGACGGTGCCGAGCGTGCGCCGTCCGTCGGGGATGCCCAGCTCGGCCGCCACGGCCGGCTCGTGGCCGAACTGGCCGAACAGCAGCGCGCCGAGCCCCGCGGCCTCGGCGGCGAGCAGCATCGCCATCACCGCGGCGCCGCCGTCGACCCACCAGTACGGCACGGGCCACGCCCCGGTGTCCGACCCCAGCCCGGTGCGTGCCTTGTCGGGCTCCGAGTAGCGGGCGACGTAGGCGGCCGGGTCGACGACGGGGACGACCAGCACGGGGGCGCGCAGCAGCCCCGGCCAGGGGAAGCGCTCCCGGGCCGGGCCGTCGGGGAGGGTGAGGTCCCAGTAGCGGGCCACGCGCTCGTCGCGCAGCACCACCAGGTCGAGCGCCGCGGTGTTGCCGGCCGCGGGTCCCCGGAACGCGGCGTGCAGGACCGGCTCGAGCAGGTCGCTCGGGACGGGTCGGTCGAGGAAGTCCCGGCACATCCGCCGGGACGCGAGCACCTGCTCGAAGCTGCGGGCGGTCACCCGTACTTGAGCAGCTCCTCGGCCATCACCCAGCCGCACGCCACGATGCAGTCGCCACGTTCCTGGTCGAGGTGCTCGAACTGTGCGGCGACCTCCGGGTCGACCTTGTCGTCCTTGAGCGGCTCGTGGTCGAGCACCAGCGGCGGGGTGCCGTCGCCGGTGACGGTGAAGGTCTGGTCGTCGTAGCGGTCGGGGTCGATGCCGAACCGCTTCGCGAGGCGCCGGCCCCACGCCCGCTCCTCACCGCTGGGCTTGTGGTTCGGTCGCGGGACGACGTCCTCGAGCGCCTTGAAGGCCTCGAAGCCGCCGGGGCCGCTGAGGCGCGTGCCGAGCAGCACGTCCTCGTCGGGGAAGGCCATCAGTGCCCTGCGGAAGTTGTCGTTGATGATGGAGCGCAGCACCGAGTCGCGCTTCGCGGTGCGCTTGATGCACGCGACGCCGATGAGGATGCACGGCGTGCCGCCGATTCGCTCCAGGGTCGAGAACGAGAAGCCGCGGAGGTGGCTGCCCTCCTTCGCGAGCGTGACGAGCACCCACTGATCGACCTGCTTCGAGAGCGCGCCGACCTCGTAGCCATGACCGCCATCAGCGCAGAGATCGGCCAGCTCGGCCAGCTCGGAGTCGCTGAGTGCGGTGCAGTCCTTGGTCGTGACGTCCAACGCCATGCACAGCTCCTCGTATAGGGCACAAATGTGGTCCCACTAGTTCAGTCGACCGAATGTGGCGGTGCAACTCACCGCGCGGCGTTGCTCGGCGTCCGCTCAGCCGGCTCGCGACGCCTCAGACGACGACCGATTCGTGGCCCAGCAGTGCCCGGAGCTCGCCCACGAGGCCGGTGCGGGTGCTCACCGTGAAGTCGTCCGGGAGGCGCACGACCTGGCGCTCCCCGACGCAGATGTAGACCTCCGAGTCGCCCGGGAAGTCGAGGAAGAGCTCCTTGAGCCGGCCGAGGGTCTGGTCGGTGAGCCGGGTGGGCGGGAGGTGCAGCCGCAGGGGCGGCTCCCCGTCCGCCATCGGCTCGAACAGCTCGAGGTCGGTGGCGATCAGCTTCGGCGTCTCGTCACGCTTGTCGACCCGGGCGCCCAGGATGACCACCGCGTCGTCCTCGAGGAGGTGGCCGATCTCGGCCATCGTGCGGGGGAACACCATGACCTCGATCGAGCCCTGGAGGTCCTCCAGGGTGAACACGGCCATGAGGTCGCCCTTCTTGGTCCACTTGCGCTGCAGGTTGGTGATGACCCCACCCACCGTGCGGCGGCTGCCGTCCTCGACCTCGACGAGGTCGCCCAGCGTGCAGTCCACCTTCCGGCGCAGCGCAGCCTCGGCACCCATGAGCGGGTGGTCCGAGACGTAGAGGCCGAGCATCTCCTTTTCGAACACGAGCCGCTGCTTCTTGTCGAAGTCGACGTCGGGGATCGGGATGCGCTCGTCGAACGCCGGCCCGTCGCCGTCGTCGGTGGCGAACAGCGACATGACGCCCATGTCGTGCTCCTTCCGCCGCGCGACGGTCTGGTCGATGATCTGCTCGTAGACCGACAGCAGCCCCTGGCGGGGGTGCCCGAGCGAGTCGAACGACCCCGCCTTGATGAGCGACTCGATGGTCTTCTTGTTGAGGACCTGGGTGTTCACCCGCTGGCAGAAGTCGTAGAAGTCGGCGTACGGGCCGTTCTCCTCGCGCTCGTGGACGATGTGCTCGACGAGCCCCTCGCCGACGTTGCGCACCGCGGAGAGGCCGAAGAGGATCCGACCCGGCCCCTTGCCGTCCTCGGGGAGCACCGGCGTGAAGTCGCTGAACGACGCGTTCACGTCCGGCACGACGACCTCGATGCCCATGTTGCGGCACTCGGCGAGGTAGACGGCGGCCTTCTCGAGGTTCGTCTTGACGCTGGTCAGGAGCGCGGCGAGGTACTGCGCGGGGTGGTTCGCCTTGAGGTAGGCGGTCTGGTAGCTGATGAACCCGTAGCCGTACGAGTGCGACTTGTTGAACGCGTAGTCGGCGAAGTTCTCGATGATGTCGAACAGCTCACGGCCGAGCTCCCGCCCGTAGCCGGTCGCCTCGACGCCCGCCTCGAACTTGGCGCGCTCCTTGGCCATCGCCTCGCGGATCTTCTTGCCGCAGGCCTTCCGGAGGTTGTCGGCGTCCGCCAGGGAGTAGCCGCCGAAGTGCTGGGCGACCCGCATCACGGACTCCTGGTAGATCATCAGCCCGTAGGTGTCGGCGAGCAGCTCCTCGGCGTCGGGGTGGAAGTACTCGACCTTCTGCCGGCCGTTCTTGCGGTCGGCGTAGTCGTTGTGCATGTTCACGCCCATCGGCCCCGGCCGGTACAGGGCGACGAGCGCGGCGACGTCCTCGAACGTGGTCGGCGCGAGCGAGCGGATCAGCGCCCGCATGTTCGGCGACTCCAGCTGGAACACCCCGATCGTGTCGCCGCGGCGCAGCAGCTCGTAGGTGGGCTCGTCGTCCAGCGGCACGTTGTCGATGTCGACCTCGATGCCCTCGGTCGCCTTGATCAGCTCGAGCGTGTCGGTGATCACGTCGAGGTTGCGCAGACCGAGGAAGTCCATCTTCAGCAGGCCCAGGTCCTCGACGCCGTGCATCTCGTACTGGGTGACGACGGGCGCGTCCTCGGGGTCCTGGCCGGCCTCCGGCTTGCGCTGGATCGGCAGGTACTCGGTCAGGGGCTCCTTGGTGATCACCACCGCGGCGGCGTGGATGCCGTCCTGGCGCCGCAGCCCCTCGAGCCCCTTCGCGACGTCGATCACCTCGCGCGCGTCGGGGTCCTCGGCGTACATCTGGCGGATGTCGGTCGCCATCTTGTAGCCGTCGCGGTACTTGGGGTGCTCCTCGAGGCACGCGTACAGCGGCGTGTCGCGGCCCATCACGAGCGGCGGCATCGCCTTCGCGACCCGGTCACCGACCGCGTACGGCTTGCCGAGCACCCGCGCCGCGTCGCGCACCGCGGCCCGCGCCTTGATCGTCGAGAAGGTGACGATCTGCGCGACCCGGTCCCGCCCGTAGCGCTCCGCGGCGTAGCGGATCATCTCGTCCCGGTAGCGGGAGTCGAAGTCCATGTCGATGTC
>CBFGTJ010000012.1:0-33035 GCA_965651815.1 uncultured Microthrixaceae bacterium
GGCGTCCCGGCCCGCCGTAGTCGCCCGCACCGGAATCGGGCACCGCGCGTTGTGGGTGGGGGACCCAACCGGTAGCATCGAAGCGATGGCATCGATCCGCGCCCTCCTCCTCCTGAGCTAGGCGAGCCCGCACCCAGCGGCTCGCCGAACCCCTTGCGCCCTCGCAGGGGGTTCTTTGGTTTTCGGAGGCGGAACCGGCCGACGGACGTTCCACCGCCAAGCGACAGCCCCCACACAGACAGGACGGAACCATGCCACCGGAGCCCGTGATCCCGAAGAAGATGCCCTTCGAGAAGTACCGGCCGTTCCTTCCCCTCGGCGGCGCGGGCGGTGGCCTCGACGACCGGACCTGGCCGTCGAAGCGGATCGAGCGGGCGCCCCTGTGGTGCTCGGTCGACCTGCGGGACGGCAACCAGGCGCTCATCGACCCGATGGACCCGGTGCGCAAGCGCCGCATGTTCGAGACCCTGGTGCAGATGGGGTTCAAGGAGATCGAGGTGGGCTTTCCCTCGGCCTCCCAGCCCGACTTCGACTTCGTGCGCCAGCTCATCGAGGAGGACCTCGTCCCCGAGGACGTGACCATCCAGGTCCTGGTGCAGTGCCGACCCGAGCTGATCGACCGCACCTTCGAGGCGATCGAGGGCGCCCACCGGGCGATCGTGCACTTCTACAACTCGACCTCGGTGCTCCAGCGCCGGGTGGTGTTCGGCCTGGACCGCGACGGGATCACCGAGATCGCGGTGAACGCTGCCCGCTACGCCCGCTCGCTCGAGTCGAAGGTGCCCGGCACGAAGGTGCGGTACGAGTACTCGCCGGAGTCGTTCACCGGCACCGAGCCCGACTACGCGATCGAGGTGTGCGCCTCGGTCATGGACGCACTCGACCTCGACGATGGCGACCCGCTGATCGTGAACCTCCCGGCCACGGTCGAGATGTACACGCCCAACCTGTACGCGGACGTCATCGAGTACATGCACCGCAACCTGCCGAACCGTGACCGGATCGTGCTGTCGCTGCACCCCCACAACGACCGCGGCACGGCCGTCGCCGCCGCCGAGCTCGGCGTGATGGCGGGTGCGGACCGCGTCGAGGGGACGCTGTTCGGCAACGGCGAGCGCACCGGCAACGTCGACGTCGTCACCCTGGCCATGAACCTGTTCACCCAGGGCGTCGACCCGTGCCTCGACATGTCCGACATCGACGCGCTGCGCCGCACCGCCGAGTACTGCAACCGCCTGCCGGTGCACGAGCGGCACCCGTACGTGGGCGACCTCGTCTACACGGCGTTCTCCGGCTCCCACCAGGACGCCATCAAGAAGGGGACCGAGGCGCTCGCGGCGTCCGCACCGGACGGCGACTACGAGGTGTGGGAGGTGCCGTACCTGCCGATCGACCCGGCGCACGTGGGCCGCACCTACGAGGCCGTGATCCGGGTCAACAGCCAGTCCGGCAAGGGTGGCGTCGCCTACGTCATGAAGACCGAGCACGGCCTCGACCTGCCGCGCCGACTCCAGATCGAGTTCTCCCGCACGATCCAGAACATCACCGAGGACTCGGGCACCGAGATCTCGCCCGCGGAGATGTGGGCCGCGTTCGAGTCCACCTACCTCGCCTCCGACGACGACCCGGTGCAGCTGCGCTCCGCCGAGGTCACGACCGGGGAGGAGGGCGCGACCGTGATCGCCCAGCTCCTCGTGGACGGCGAGGCCCGCACCGTCAAGGGCGAGGGCGGCGGCCCGATCGAGGCGTTCATGAACGCCCTCGCGGACGACCCCATCGTCGGCGAGGACATGCAGCTCGAGGTGGCCGACTACTCCGAGCACGCCATCTCGGGCGGCTCGGACGCGACCGCCGCGGCCTACGTCGAGACGAAGGCGGCCGACGGCACCCTGCACTGGGGTGTCGGCCTCCACGAGAACATCCTCACCGCCTCGCTGCGCGCGGTGATCTCGGCGGTGAACCGCTACCGCGCCGACTGAGCCGGCGGTCGGGACGACGGGACGTCGGGCCGGCCGGGGTGCGCCCCGGTCGGCCTAGCGCCCGCTGACGATGTAGTCGGTGAGGTGGCGGCGCTCCTCCTCGAGCTCGGTCACCCGCCACTTCACGACGTCGCCGATGCTGACGATCCCCGCGAGCCTGCCGTCGACCTCGACGGGGAAGTGCCGCGTGCGGTGCTCGGTCATCTCACCCATGAGCTCCTCGACGCGGTCCTCGAGGCGGCAGGTGCGCACCTCCGCGGTCATCACCGACGAGACCGGCGTGTCGAGCACGGCCGCGCCGTCGGTCGCGAGGCGGTACACGATGTCCCGCTCGGAGATGATGCCCTGGATCGTCCGACCGTCCGCGGAGACGACCAGTGCCCCGATGCCGAGCTGGCGCAGCCGCTCCGCCGCTTCGCCGACCGGTGCCTCCGGGGTGATCGTCGCGACCGTCGATCCCTTCGAAGCGAGGATTCCGGACACTCTCATCTGTCGACCTCCCGGTCAGGCCCCCACCTCCCAAGTATGACCTCCCACGCTCCGGCTGTCAGTGGGCACGCTCCGCAGGCTCCCGCGCACGCTCCGCAGGCTCCCGCGCACGCTCCGCAGGGATGCGCGCCGGCTCCGCAGGGATGCGCGCCGGCTCCGCCAGACTTGTGGCCGTGGATCTGAAGGAGCTCGGCGCCCGCCTCGCCGCCCACATCGACCGGAACCACCCCCGCCTCGGCAGCGCGCTGCTCGGGCTCCGCTGGGGTGGGCTCCGCACGATCGAGCCGGACCGGACGGTGTGGGGGCTGATCGTGGCCTCGGGCGTCGGCCTCGGGCTGGCCGCACGGGCGGGTGTGGGGCGCCTGGCCGGGGGCCGCACCCGCGTGCCGGCCGTGCCCTCCGCGGTGGCCGGCACGCTGTCGGTCTGGCTGGTGCTGTGGCGGATCGACAGCCTGCGCTGGCGACGGTCGCACGTCACCCTCGTGCTCGACCTGCCACCCGATGCGCTGGACCGGCTGATCGAGCACCTCCGCGGTGAGGGCGTCCCCGTGGAGCGCCACCAGACGCGGCGCGTCGCGGGCCGGTCGTCGTGGGGGCTGACGTGCCGGCTGCGCGACCTCCGGCGGGTGAACGCGGCGATCGACGCGCTCGAGGGACGCAGCGGGGTCGGGGCGGGACCGGATCCCGCGGCCACCCAGGACGGGCGCGTGGCGGGCGCCCGGAGCGCTGGACAGCGGCCGGTCTCCGCGGAAGCCTGAGGTCAGCACCGGCGGACCCGCCGACCGGTCGAGCGGGAGGTTCTGGATGGCGCGCTGCAAGGTCGGGATCCAGTTGCAGCCGCAGGCCACGACGGTCGACGCGCTCCTCGACGGGGCCCGCACCGCGGAGCGGCTCGGGGTCGACTCGGTGTGGACCTGGGACCACTTCTTCCCGCTCTACGGCGATCCGGACGCCACGCACTTCGAGTGCTACACGCTCCTCGCCGCCATGGCCGCGGTCACCGAGCGGGTGCAGCACGGCGCGCTCGTCACCTGCAACTCGTACCGCAACCCCAACCTGCTGGCCGACATGGCCCGCACGATCGACCACGTCGCCGGCGGTCGGTTCGTCCTGGGCATCGGCGCCGGGTGGTTCGAGCGGGACTACGACGAGTACGGCTACGAGTTCGGCACCGCTGCGGAGCGGCTCCGCGCGCTGGGCAGCTCGCTCGAGACGATCCGGCAGCGACTCCCGCGGCTCAACCCGCCCCCGGTCGGTGACCTGCCGATCCTGGTCGGAGGGAGCGGGAGGAAGGTGACCCTGCGCCTCGTCGCACGCCACGCGGACATGTGGAACGCGTTCGGCCCACCCGAGAGCTGGGCGGAGCTCAACGAGGTCCTGGACGGCTGGTGCGCCGCGGAGGGTCGCGACCCGTCCTCGATCGAGCGGACCGTCGCGATCGGCCCCGACGAGGTCGACCGGTGGGAGGAGTACGTGGATGCCGGCGCCCAGCACGTGATCGTGATGTCGTCGGACCCGTTCGCGTTCGACCGGGTCGAGGCCTTGGTGCAGGCGACGCGATGAACCGCTCGCCAGCGGCGGTGGGCGCCCGCCCGGTGGCCTCGGATCCCGAGCCGCCCCCGCCCCCGTACCCCGAGCCCGTGCCCGACCCGCTACCGGAACCGGAGCCGCCCCCGGACCCGTTCCCCGACCCGGTGCCGCCCCCACCTCCGGGGCCCGAGCCCCGCCCGAGCCCTGGGCCCCCGCCTCAGCCGGTGCCCGAGCCCGAGCCGTTCACGCCCTGGTCGGCGACACCCTGATCCACCACTCCCTGGTCGGTCACGCCCCGGTCGACCACCGCGCCACCCGTGGTCCCGTCGTCGGGCTGCTCGTCGCCGGTGCCCGGGTCGTTCGCCGCGGCGTCGAGCTCCGCGCCGACCTCCTGCTGCAGCGTGGAGAAGCCGGCCGCGACGTCGAGGCACGGCCCCTCGATCCCCTTCAGCCGCAGCACCCGGCGTACCGACTCCCGCACCTGCTCGCGGGGGATCTCACCCGAGCGGATGGCGCCGGTCAGGCGGCGGTGGGCGTCGGCCACGACGTCGGTGCCCGACAGCAGCGCGACGTCCGCGCCCGCACGGATCGCACGCACCGCCGCCTCGTCCTGGGGGACGGTCTCCACCACGGCGCCCATGCCGAGCGAGTCGGTGATCACCAGGCCGTCGAAGCCCTGGCGCCCGCGCAGCTCCCCGGTGATCGCCGCGGCCGACAGCGAGGTCGGCTCCTCCTCGGTGGAGAGCCCCGGGACCACCGCGTGCGCCACCATGATCGCCGGTGCGCCCCCGGCGATCGCCCGGTCGAACACGGTGAGGTCCCGGCCGCGCAGCTCCTCCAGCGGCGGGAGGAGGTTCGTCGTCACGTGCGGGTCGCCCTCCCCGCCGCCGATGCCCGGCCAGTGCTTCACCACCGGGGTGATCCCAACCTCGAGGTGCGCGGCGACGATCGCCTCGACGAACCCGGCGACGGTCCCGGGGTCGTCGCCGTAGGTGCGGCTGCCGAGGTCCGAACCGTCGCCGACGTCGGCGACCGGCGCGAAGTTCATGTCGAACCCGAGCCCGGCCATCGCCTCGAGGTAGTCGCGCACGACGTTGGCCGCGTCCTGCGGGCTGCCCTCGGCGAGGGTCGCGGCGCTGGAGAGCTCACCGAGCGCGTAGGTGAGGCGCTGCACGGTGCCGCCCTCCTCGTCGCTCGCGACGAACGGGTCGATCGGTGCTTCCGCGACCGCGCTCGCGACCTCGTCGCCGACGTTCGCGCTCTGGCGACCCTTCAGGCCGATGCCGCCGACCCGTCCGGAGGTCAGGTGCTCGGTCGCCACCTGCGGTGCGGTGACGAGGACCATCAGCAGCTGTCCCGCCTGGGCGGCCTCCGGCAGCTGGTCGGCGCAGTCGGGTGGTGCGGTGGTGGTGGTCGCCGGCTCGGAGGTGGTCGTGCTCGGCGCGACCTCGACCTGCGAGCCGGAGGTGCCGGCGCACGCCGCCACGACGGCCGAGCACGCGAGCAGTGCCCCCGCGAGCGCCCTGCGCGCGCCCGAGGCGGCGGCGTGGACCTGTCGCGACCGGGACATCGGGCCGCAACCTAGCTGCCGCCGGGACACCCACGTGCCCGTGTGGCCGACGGCGGCCGGGCGGTCCCTACACTGCGGCGGTGCACCCGCAGGAGCTGGCCCGCCGCGCTCGCCGCGCCGCCGCGGCGCTCTCGACCGAGGGCGCCACCGGGTCGGCGGCGCTCGTGCTCGTGGACCTCCACGCGGCCGACGGCGCGCCGGACCCGGAGGAGGTCGCCCGCCGGCTCGGCTCGGTGGTCCGGCCCGGCGACGCGTTCTCGCGCCTCGGCGGCGCCCGCTACGTCGTGCTGTGCGAGCGGCTCGAGCGCACACGCGACGCCGAGGACGTCGCCCTCCGCATCGCGGATGCCCTCGGCGGGGCCCAGCGGGCGAGGGTGCACGTCGCCGGCCTCGATCCGCGTGCCGACCCGCTCGCGGTCCTGGACGGCGTGCCGGAGGGTGCGGACCCGCCCGCGCCGTGGGTGGAGCTGGACGAGCGTCGACGGCGTGAGGCCGCCCGGCGGGAGCGGGTGCGCTCCGCCCTGCGGTCGGGGACCGAGGACGCCGGCATCGAGCTGCGATACCAGCCGGTGGCGTCGCTGCGCACGGGCGCCATCAGCGGCGTCGAGGCACTCGTGAGGTGGCGCCTCGACGGTGCGGTGCTCGGTCCCGACGAGTTCGTGCCCCTCGCGGAGGAGTCCGCCGCGATCGTCCGGATCGGCCACCGGGTGCTGCGCGACGCGGCCGCACGGGTCGCGGCGTGGCAGCGTGGCCCCTGGGACCTCCCCGGGCTGCGCCTGGCCGTCAACGTCGCACCCCGGCAGCTCCCCGACGAGTCCTTCGCGGACGCCGTGGAGGAGGTGCTGGGCCCGGGTGGGCTCCGGCCGGGCACGCTGCTGCTCGAGATCACCGAGAGCCGGCTGCTGCGCGACCTCGACCTCGCCCGCGACCGGCTGACCCTCCTCGCGTCCCGTGGCGCCCGCCTGGCCCTGGACGACTTCGGGTCGGGCTGGTCGTCGCTGGCGTACCTGTCCCGGCTGCCGGTCCACGCGGTCAAGCTCGACCGGTCGCTCCTCGTCGGGCTCGGCCGGAGCGACGAGGACGCCGCGATCGTGCGCGCGGTCGTGGGCCTGCTCCGCGAGCTGGGACGGACCTGCATCGCGGAGGGCGTCGAGCGGCACGAGCAGGTGGAGCTCCTCCGGGAGCTGGGCTGCGACCTGGTGCAGGGCACGCTCGTGTCGCCGCCGCTCGACGCGGACGAGGTCGAGTCGCTGCTCCGGCGGGGCGGCACGCTGCTCGAACCGGTCGACGGGCGACCCGCCGCCCGGTAGCGGGGGCCTCAGCCGCCGAACGGCAGGCCGGGGTGGCCGAGCACCCCGAGCGGGTCGAACAGCTGCTTCATGCCCTCGACGAGCGCGCGGGTCGCCGGCGGCACCGTCGCTCGCCACCAGTCGGCGTTCACCGGACCGATCCCGTGCTCCGCGCTGAACGACCCGCCGAACTCCCGCACGGCCAGGCCGAGCACCAGCTCGCGGACCGCGGCGACCTCCTCGGCGCCCGCCCCGTCCGGCAGGACGACGTTGCAGTGGACCCCGCCGTCGCCCCAGTGCCCGAAGTCCGCGACGATCGCACCGGGGAACCGCTCCGCCACCCGCTCCCGTGCCACGCGGCGGAACCGGGGGAGCGCGGGTCGGGGCACCGACACGTCGGAGCCGACGACGGTGCCGAGCCGCCGCAGCCCCTCGCTGATGCCGTGGCGGGGCAGCCACGCCCGGCCGGCGTCCGCGACGACCGCGTCCTCGAGCAGTCCGGCGTCGAACAGGTCGGCGAGGGCCTCGACGAGGCGGTCCTCCACGTCCGCGCGCCCGGACAGCTCGACGAGCACCGCGAGCTCGGGTTCGCGCTCGCCGAAGGGTCGGGCGGCGTCGCTGAGCGGCAGCCCCGCGGCGAGCGCCTCCCGGGACACGACCTCGAACGCCTCGAGCCACGTGCCGTACCCGCGCTCGAGCAGCAGCAGCGCCTCGAGCGCCTGGTCGTCGCCCACGGGGATCACCCAGGCGCACGCCCGGGCCGCCGGCAGCGCCTCGAGCTCGACGGCGACGTCGGTGATGATCCCGAACGCGCCGGAGGACCCGACGAACGCCTGCGACAGCGACGGCCCGTTGTTGTGCTTGCGCAGCGTCGTCAGCTCATCGACCACCGTGCAGCCCTCGTCCGCGACCACGGCGCGCACGCCCAGCACGTGGCGGCGGACGTCACCGTGCCGCAGCATGCGGGCGCCGCCCGTGTTGGTGGCGACCATGCCGCCGATGGACGGGTCCGCGCCGAGGTCGATCGGCAGCGTGAGCCCGTGCGGCGCGGCGGCCGCCTCGAGGGCGGAGAGGCGGGTGCCGGCACCGACCACCGCGGCACGGTCCACCGGGTCGACCCGCAGGTCGCCGGCCAGTCGGTCGGTGCTGACCACCACCGTGGCGGGGCCGCCGGTCGGCGGCGGGGTGGAGGCGGCGACCAGGCCGGTGTTCGCACCCTGCGGGAGGAGGCGCTGGCGGTGGCGGCGTGCCCAGCGCACCACCTCCCGGACCTCCTCGACCGAGGAGGGACGCACGACCGCCGGGGTCGCGCCGCGGGGTCCCCGGAACGGCTCGGTGTGGCGGGCGAGGTCGATCGGGTCCGTGAGCAGCGCGGCCGGACCGAGCACCTCCTCGAGCTCGTCCAGCGGGTCCTTGCTCGGCATGGACACATGATGCTGGACCCGTGGGTACGCTGCCGCAGCGTGACGGGACCGAGGGGGACGAGCGACGACGGCGCGCCCGGGGGCACCGGCACCGAGGATCCCCTGGCGCCGTACAGCGGGTTCGGTGGCACGGTGGGGCGGGTGTTCGCCACCTCCGAGCCGTGGTGGCGACCCGAGCCGCAGCGGCGCGAGGGGGCGCCGAACATCGTCGTGGTGATGTGCGACGACCTGGGCTACTCGGACCTCGGCTGCTACGGGTCCGAGATCCCGACCCCGAACGTCGACCGCCTCGCGGCCGAGGGGGTGCAGTACGTCGACTACCACGCCACCCCGATGTGCTCGCCGACGCGGGCGTCGCTGCTGACCGGGCTCGAGGCGCACCGCGCCGGCGTCGGGCACGTGGCGCACTCCGACCCGGGCTTCCCGGGCTACGCGATGGAGCTCACGCCGTTCGCGCCGACGCTGCCGGAGGTGCTGCGCTCCGGCGGCTACCAGACGCTGATGGTCGGCAAGTGGCACCTCAGCCGGGACAGCCAGACCAACGACGCCGGCGACCGATCGTCCTGGCCGCTGCAGAAGGGCTTCGACCGGTACTTCGGGTTCCTCGACGGGTTCACGAACCTGCACCACCCGCACCGCCTGATCGAGGACAACCACGCGGTCGACGTCGACTCGTACCCGGACGGCTACTACCTCACCGACGACCTGACCGACCGGGCGATTCGGATGATCAGGGAGTGCAAGGCGTCCGACCCCGGCAAGCCGTTCTTCCTGTACCTCGCGCACGGCGCGGTCCACGCGCCGCTGCACGCGAAGCGGCCCGACATCGAGCGCCACGCCGACGCGTACCACGAGGGTTGGGACGTGGCGCGGCGCCGGCGGTACGAGCGGCAGCTGGAGCTCGGGGTGCTGCCGCCCCACACCGAGCTCGCGCCGCGCAACGCGGAGCCGGGGGACGAGGTCCCGGCGTGGGACGGCCTCGACCCGGACCGCAAGCGGCTCTTCGCCCGCTACATGGCCATCTACGCGGCGATGGTCGACAACGTCGACCAGAACGTCGGGCGCCTGCGCGCCGCGCTCGAGGAGATGGGCGAGTGGGACAACACCCTGTTCATCTTCACCTCCGACAACGGCGGGTCCCGGGAAGGCGAGCTCGACGGGACCAGCGCCTACCTGCGCACGCTCCACTTCGGGCGCACCGGCGCGGAGGAGCCGTTCGAGGAGGACCTCTCCCGCATCGACGAGATGGGCGGGCCGACCACGTTCCCGCACTACCCCCGCGGCTGGGCGATGGTCTCCAACACCCCGTTCCGCCTGTACAAGATCAACACGCACCGTGGCGGGCACTCGGTGCCGATGATCGTGTCGTGGCCGGCGGGGGGCGTGCCGGGCGGTGAGCGTCGCGACCAGTTCGTCCACGTGAGCGACCTGATGCCGACGCTGTGCTCGATCGCCGGGATCGAGCGCCCCGACACCTGGCGGGGCCGACCGGCGCTGCCGCTGCTCGGCGAGGACCTCTCCGCCACCCTGTTCGACGCCGCCGCCCCCGGGCGCGCCGGTGACCTCATGGTCGAGAACGAGGGGCACCGCGGCTACCGGCGCGGCAACTGGGAGGCGGTCACCCGCCACGAGCCCCGCACCCCGTTCTCCGAGGACCGCTGGGAGCTCTACGACATGGCGTCGGACCCGTCGCAGGTGCGGGACCTCGCCGAGCACCAGCCGCAGCTGCTCTCCGAGATGATCGCCGCGTGGGAGGAGTCCGCGTGGGCCAACCAGGTCTTCCCGCTCGACGAGGGCACCGGCTACCGCTACCTGCTGCGACCCCCGTGGGTCGAGCGCTACGACCAGCCGGTGGTGCTGCACCGCGACACCCCGGCGCTGGACCGGTGGCGCTCGCAGCGCCTCATCCTGTGGCGTGACGTCACGATCACCGCCCGGGTCACCACGGCCCCGGGCGACGCCGGGGTGCTCGTCGCGCACGGCGACCAGGGAGGCGGCTACGCCCTCTACCTCGACACCACCGGCGAGCTGGTGGCGGTGCACAACGGCTACGGGCTCGAGCGCGAGCTGCGCGGGCCGGTGGTGGACCCGGGCGACCACGAGCTCGAGCTGCGCATCACCTGCCCGGGCGGGGACCGGTGGGACCTGGCCCTCGCGGTCGACGGTGCCGAGGTGGCGAGCGCCGAGGGCTTCCGGCTGCTGATGGCGATGGCCCCGTTCCAGGGGATCGACGTGGGCATCGACCGTCGCTCCCCGGTGAGCTGGGAGCTGTACCAGCGGCACGGCAACTTCCCGTTCTCCGGACAGCTGCACGAGGTGCGCTACCAGCCGGGCGAGCCGGCGCCGGACAGCCCGAACAACTTCCTCGAGCTGCTGCGGGAGTGGGGCCGGACCTTCGAGTGACGGCGGCGGGCCGACTCCGCCCGGCGCAGCTCGGTCACGCGCGTTCTCATCGCAGTGTGCGCGACATGCCGCGCAGGCTGCGACGAGAACGAGCGAACCGGCCCGGGGTCAGCGGCGCGACTCGATCGTGCTGAGCACCTCGCGGGCCCGGCGGTCGAACAGGCGGGTGCGTGGGATGACCCCCAGCGAGATCCATCCGCCGTCGCCGGACCGCCACTCCGCCTCCCACAGCACGGTGACGGTGCCGACCCACGCCGCCGGGCGGTCGTCGTCGGCCTGTCGCGGCGACGCGCTGGCGGTGCGGTAGCGCACGACGCAGGCGCCCGGCGCCGACGCCTGCACGGACGCGGGCACCCGCGACCGCGGCGCGAACGGCGTGCCGGGCCCGTCGCAGATGACCGGCTGGCCCGTCGGGTCACCGCTCATCACCCGCATCCCGACCGGGCGGGCGCGCACGGTCGCGGTCACCCCGTCGACCGACAGGCTCGCCTCCACCGGTCGCCAACCCCGCTCGGGGATGGCGACGAACACGGGCTGGCCGAGGGGCACCGCGACCTCCGGCGGCGGGTTCCACGTGGGGTCCGGCACGGGCAGGCGCGTGATCATCTGGCGGTGGAGGCGGCGCACGGTGCCCTCGATGCCGGGGCTGTCGGCGGCGGGGACGAAGCGCAGGTCGACCGCGGTGCCGCGGCACACGCGCGCCTGGAGGTCACCGTCGGGGAGGGTGCCGAGCGCGAGGTGTGCGCGGACCGCGTCGAGCACGGGGTGCGCGCCGTCGGCGAGCACGCGGCGTGAGGAGGCCGCGGCGAGCCACTCGATCTGCGCGTCCGTCATCGTGACCCACCGGCACCGCGGGGCGACGCCACGCCGGGCGGGCACGCGTGCGCCCAGCCGCCACCCGATGATCGTGGTGACGATGTCGCCCCGGCCCACCACCCGCGAGCTGGCCCCGCCGTCGCTCGCGGCCGCCACCGTCGCCGCGCCCGGCCCGACGCCCCACGCCGTCGCAGCGGACACGACGAGCACGCCCGCGCAGAGCAGCGCGGCGACCCGCCCGCTCACCGACCAGCCCCCTCGCCGGCTCACCGACCAGCCCCCTCGCCGGCGGCGGCCACCTCCGCCGGGCACGGGTCGGGCGAGCCCGGCTCCAGCAGCGTGAGGTCGAGCTGGTCCAGCGCCTCGAGCGCCCAGTGCCCGCCGAGGTCGCGCAGCTGTCCGGTGCCGTGGGAGTGGGCGACGGCGTCGTCGACGATCTCGCCGGTGTCGGCGTCGATGCCGATCCCCGGCGACCAGCCGCACCACGTGAACGAGATGGCGCCCGCCACGGGCGGCTCGATCCGCAGCGCCCGGTGGCGGTACGACAGCCCGTGGGCGGCGGGCAGCACGACCACACCCTCCTCGCGCTGGCGGCGCACCAGCTCGGCGGGCACGTCCACCCACAGCCAGGAGCCGGGCACGACGGCGGCGTCCCAGGCCTCGCGCTGGGGTGTGCCCTCCGCGGTGCGCGCCACGGGGTCGACCGCCAGGTCGGTGAGCACGGTGGCGTAGCGCAGCAGCGCGCCGTCGACGAGCTCGCGCCACGTGGCGGGCTCCTCGGCGGCGCGCTCCGTCGGCGAGGGGATCGGGGACGGGGGAGCGGTGCTGCTGTCCGTCGCGTCGTCCCCAGGGTCCGTCGCCGCCGGGCCGACCCGCGCCTCGGTCAGGCCCTCGACCTCGACGGGCCCCACCCCGCTCGGCGAGACCGTGTCGCCGCCGTCACCACGCGCGCACGCCCCGAGCGCCACCGCGGCGACGACGCTCGCCGCCAGCACCGTGCCCGCCACCGTCAAACTCGAGCGCCGGCGCCCACTCCGTCCGCACCTCGTCGCCCACATGGCCCGGCAGTCTCGCGCAGGAAAGACCCTGAAACAACATGAAATGGGATGAAGCCGTCAGGGGTCGTCCGCGCACCGACCGGCGTCCGAACCCGGGGATCACGTGCGCCCCCGAGTGCTGATCGCTACCGTGAACCCTTGTGATGCCGCACGAAACGTGCGTGCGGTGCCGGGAGCGAGGAGGACCATGCCGCCGCAGAGCGCAGAGTGGCTGACGCCAGCCGCGCGCCGTGAGATCCAAGGCCGCTTCCGCCAATGGCGTGATCAGCCGGCCTCGTCGGAGGTGCTGCGCCGCATGGCCAATGGCGGCGAGGGCTTCCGGGATCCCGTCGAGGTTGCGCACGAAGCGTTCGAGCAGCTCGAACGCTCGGGTTGAGCTGGTCCGTCGACGGACTCCAGGCGGCCATCAAGGCGTGGGCCAGGTCGGGGACGCCGATGTCACCCGCCGAGTACTCGGCACTCGTGTACGAGTGGGCTCGCGACCTACGTGACGTCGGTCCGTTCGAACCCAACTACGCCACGCTGGTGTACCTCGACGATTCCGATCCCGCGGCGGCGGAGGTCGTGCACGTCCTCGACGGCTCTCGCCTCGACCCTGTGATGATCCAGATGGTCGCGAACGAGGCCACGCGACGGGTCGCCGTCGTGTACGTGGGCCGCGGGCCCTCGGAGCCACCTGCCGGATAGGGCGACGACGCTCGCACCCCGGACCCCCCGTTCGCGCCGGATGGCGCTGGGGCCGTGCCCCGCCGGTAGCTTGCGGTCCGCCAGTTGGCGAGGACCGGAGGATCCGTGACCGACCACGTGCTCACCATCGACCTCGGCACCTCGGGGCCGAAGACCGCGGTGTTCACACTCGACGGCGAGTACCTCGACGGCGAGTTCGAGCCGGTGCCGCTGCTGCTCTCCGAGGGCGGGGGAGCGGAGCAGCGCCCCGCCGACTGGTGGGCGGGGATCGTCGCCGGGGTGACGCGCCTGCGCGAGCGGGGTGCGATCCCCGAGGGCGGGTTCGCCGCGATCTCGGTCACCTCCCAGTGGTCCGGGACGGTCGCGATCGACGCGGACGGCGAGCCCGTCTGCAACGCGGTGATCTGGATGGACTCCCGCGGCGCGCCTGACGTCGCACGCCTGGTCGGGGGACCGGTGAAGGTGCAGGGCTACGACCCGCGCAAGCTGCGCCGCTGGATCGCGCTGACCGGTGGGGTCCCGTCGCTGTCCGGCAAGGACCCGGTCGCTCACATCCACTGGCTGCGCCGCGCCCGGCCCGAGCTGAACGCCGTGACCGCGATGTACCTGGAGCCGAAGGACTGGCTGAACCTGCGGCTCACCGGCGTGGCCGCCGCCACCTACGACTCGATCGTGATGACGTGGGTGACCGACAACCGCGACCCGTCCCACGTGCGTTACAGCGACGAGCTGCTCGCGCTGGCCGGCATCCGCAGGGAGTGGATGCCCGATCTCGTGCCGGCGACGTCCGTGGTCGGGTTCCTCACCCCCTCCGCCGCGGCCGACCTGGGGCTCGTGCCCGGCACCCCGGTGATCGGCGGCACCCCGGACGTGCAGTCCGCCGCGGTCGGCTCCGGCGCGGTGCGCGACGGCGAGGGCCACCTGTACCTGGGCACCTCGTCGTGGCTCTCCTGCCACGTCCCCTACAAGAAGACCGACGCGATCCGCGGCGTGGCGTCCCTGCCGAGCCCGCTGCCGGGCCGGTACTTCGTCGCCGACGAGCAGGAGACCGCCGGCGCGTGCCTGAACTGGCTGCGCGACCAGGTCCTCCACCCCGACGACGAGCTCGGCGGCGGCCCCGCCCCCGACGACGTGTACGCCCGCATCGACCGGCTCGCCGACTCCCGCCCGCCCGGCGCCAACGGTGTCATCTTCACGCCGTGGCTCAACGGCGAGCGGACCCCGGTCGACGACCACACGATCCGCGGCGGGTGGCACAACCTGTCGCTGCGCAACGACCGCGCCGACATGGTCCGGGCGGTGCTCGAGGGCGTGGCCTTCAACTCGCGGTGGCTGCTCGAGGCCGTGGAGCGCTTCACCGGCGGGCCCTTCCCGTGGCTCAACGTCGTCGGCGGCGGCGGGAGCTCCGCGGTGTGGGCGCAGATCCACGCGGACGTGCTCGACCGGCCGATCCGGCGCGTCGAGCACCCCATCCGGGCCAACGCGCGCGGCGCGGCGCTGCTGGCCGGCGTCGCACTCGGCGCGGTCGACCCCGACGAGCTCGGCGACCGGGTGAAGGTCGTCGAGACGCACCACCCCGACCCCGCGAACCGCGCCACCTACGACCGGCTCTACGCCTCGTACCGCTCGATCTACAAGCAGAACCGCTCGATCCACCGTCGCCTCAACGGTGGTCGCCACTGAGCCTCCGCGCCCGAAGTCAAGGGTTGAATGCGCGACGCCGCGGGCGCATGGTGATGGGTGCTGGGGGGATCACCTCCACGCACGGTCAGGTCGGCGGCTCCGACCGTCGGCAGGGCTGGAAACGATCGACCGCTCGCACGTCCTCGAACTCGCGAACACCAGGATGCGCCGCCATCGGGCCGGCAGCGCCGGACTCGGGCTCGCCACCGGGTTCGCCCGCACGGACGAGGAGGTGCGGGCGGTCGGTCGCGTGGAGGGGATCGGGACCGTCGCCGGTCGTCGGTAGCGTGGGTGCGTGCCGTGCCCGCCGCGCCAGCGCGACCGACGACGGTCCGACCACCCGACCCTCCACGGCCGCTCCCGCCGACCCCGGGCGATCGGCCCACTGCGGCTCGGGGCGGTCGTGACGGCCGCCGCCGTGCTCCTCGCCGGGTGCGGTGGCCGCGGCGAGGAGCGCCGCCGCGCCGACGCCGAGCGTCGGCCGACCACCACGGAGCTCGAGCGCGACCAGTGGCGGCGGCGCGCCCAGCGCACGTGCGACCGCTGGAACGACGACTACGCCCACCTCGCCACCGCGGAGCTGTCGACCGCGGCCGATGCGGTCGAGCACACCCGCGAGGTCGAGGCGCTCGCCACCGGGATCGCCGAGGAGCTGCGCGAGGTGGGGTTGCCCGACGAAGGGCGCGAGGACGCCGAGCGGCTCCTCGACCTGTCGGACGAGATGGCCGAGGCCGCGGGCAACCTCACCCGAGCCGCGGCGCGGCGCGACGGTGCCGCGGTCGAGCGGGTCACCCGCCGCATCGAGCGGCTGGGGGAGCGGATCAACGAGCTCGCCGAGCGGCTCGAGGTGCCGGCCTGCGGCGGCTACTGACCGCCGCCGCGAGCGTAGGGTCGGCCGGTCGCGGCCCGGCTCACCAGCCCTTGAACTCGGGCGCCCGCCGCTCCCGGAACGCGGCCAGGCCCTCCTGGAAGTCGCCGGAGGCGGTGAGGAGGTCCTGTGCGAAGGCCTCCTCCTCGAACGCGGTGTGCCGGCTCGACTCGAACGAGCGGTTGAGGAGCCACTTGGTGAGGGCGAGCGCCTTGGTGGGCGCCTCGGCGAGCCGCCCCGCCAGCTGGTCCACCTCCGCCGCCAGCTCGCCGGCGGGCACCACCCTGTTCGCGATGCCCAGCTGCGCGCAGCGCTCGGCGGGCACGTCGTCCGCGAGGAACATGATCTCCTTGGCGACCTGCGGGCCGACGATGCGCGGCAGCAGGTAGGCGCCGCCCGCGTCGGGGAGGATCCCGCGGCGGACGAACACCTCGACGAGCTTCGCCCGGTCCGCCATCACGACCAGGTCGCACGCGAGCACGAGCTGGGCGCCGCCACCCGCGGCGGTGCCGTTGACCGCGGCGACGACCGGCTTCTCGCAGTCGAGGATCGACGCGACGAGCCGCTGCCACCCCTGGCGGATCAGGCGGGCGGCGTCACCGACGGCCCGCTCCGGTGCCCCCTCGGGGCGGGGCGGCGTCGGCTTCTGCGGGCCGCCGAGGTCCGCGCCGGTGCAGAAGTGGCGGTCACCCGCGCCGGTCAGCACGACGACCCGGACCCCGAGGTCCGCGGAGGCCCACTCGAACAGCTCGGTGAGGCCGTCGCGCATCGAGGCGTCGAGCGCGTTCCCCCGGTCGACCGCGTCGATCGTGATCCTGGCGACGCCGCCCGAGACCTCGTAGCGGATGCGGTCGTCCACCGTGGGACTCGTCGTCTGTTCGCTCGCCATCGGCTGCTCTCCCCGTCGTCGCCGGCCAGGACGGCGGGTCAGGCTAGCTGCCGCTCCGCGCCGCCTTCGCACGACGGGCGTGCGCGACGAAGCACTCGGCCGCCCGGGCCGCGGCCCCCGGATCGGTCTCGAGGAAGAACGACGGCTCGGTGAGCTCGAGCTCGAGCAGCACGGGACGGTCGTCCGCGTCGCGCAGGAGGTCCACCCGGGCGTAGGCGAGGCGGTCGACGCCCAGCTCGGCGACCGCCGCCGCGAGCACGTCCTCCGCCACGGCCCGCTCGTCGGCCGCCGCGGCGCGCGGCTCGATCTCCTCGCGGGCGAACAGGCCCTCGACCGGCTCCCCGCCCGGTGTGAGCAGCGGCCCCTTGCGGAACGCGTGGGAGAGCTCGCCGTCGAGGTACACCATGCCGGTCTCGCCGACCCGGTCGACCGCCGGGAGGTACGGCTGCACCATCACCGACCTGCCGGCCGCGAGCAGCGAGCGGGCGTGCGCGACCGCGTCGTCACGGCGCTCGGCGGGGTGCCGCACCGTGTCCTTCGATCCCGCGGAGATCGTCGGCTTCACCACGACCTCACCCGGGGGCATGCCCTCCACCACCGGCGCCGGGTCCTCGCCGGGCCCGACGAACGCGGTGGGCACCACCCGGCACCCGCGCGCGGCGAGCGCCCCGAGGTAGCGCTTGTCGATGTTCCACTCGAGCACCGCGGGAGGGTTGATGAGCGTGGTGAGCGAACCGACCCGGTGCGCCCAGGCGACGAACTCGTCGGGCCGTTCCGCGTAGTCCCAGGTGGAGCGCACGACCACCAGGTCGAAGGCGGCCCAGTCGACCGCCGGGTCGTCCCACTCGGCGGGGCCGGCCCACGCGCCGGCCGCCTCGAGCGCGGCGACCAGGGCGGGTGCGTCGTCGTCCTCCGCCCAGCCCTGCGCGACGGTCGCGAGGGCGATGCGGGGCGCGTCGTGCTCGATCCGGTCGGCGGGGGGCACACGCCGAACCTATCCGTCCGCCCGTCGCCGCCTCGAACGGGCGTGGCAGAGTCACGCCGTGGACCTCGATGCGATCGACCTGTGCGACCTCGACCGGTTCGCGTCGGGCTTCCCGCACGAGTGGTTCACCGCGCTGCGGCGCGAGCGACCGGTCTGGTTCCACCCGCCGACGCCCACCACGCCCGGCGGTGAGGGGTTCTGGGTGCTCAGCACCCACGAGCTCGTGTCGGCCGCCGCGGCCGACGCAGCGACGTTCTCCTCGCACACCGGAGGGGAGCGGGAGGGCGGTGGGACCCTGATCGAGGACCTGCCCGAGGGCTACGCGGGCGTGCTGCTCAACATGACCGACGGCAGGTCCCACCAGCAGTTCCGGTCGCTGCTCACCCCGTCGCTGTCGCCGCGGGCGCTCGCCGCGCTCGAGGAGGACCTGCGCGCCCGGGCGCGTGCGATCCTCGCCGCGGCCATCGACGCCGGAGAGGTCGACCTGCTCGTCGACGTGGCGGCCGAGCTCCCGCTGCAGGCAGCCGCCGGCCTGCTCGGCGTGCCGCAGGCCGACCGCCACCTCCTCCTGCGGTGGGCGGATGCGACCCTCGACCACCGGGAGGGCGATCCCGAGCAGCTCGCCCGCGAGGCCGAGGAGGCCTCCGCGGCGCTGTTCGCGTACGGCGCCGAGCTGATCGAGCGGCGCCGCCGCGAACCCGGCGACGACCTGCTGTCCGCCGCGGTGCACGGGACCGTCTCCGACGCCGTTGCCGGCGACGGCAGCCGCCGTTCCCTGCGCGACGACGAGCTGCTCCTGCTGTTCGGGCTGCTGTGCGCCGCGGGCACCGAGACGACCCGCAACACGATCGCGGTCGGGCTCGCGGTCCTCGCGGAGCAGCCCGAGCAATGGGACCTGCTGCGCGACGAACCGGTGCTGGTGCCGGGCGCGGTCGAGGAGATGCTGCGCTGGGCGTCCTCCACCCCCTACAACCGGCGCACCGCGACCCGGGACGTCGAGGTCGGCGGGGGGCGCATCTCGGCGGGCGACAAGGTGACGCTGTGGTGGGCGTCGGCCAACCGGGACGAGCAGGTGTTCGAGGACCCGTTCCGGTTCGACGTGCGCCGCGACCCGAACCCGCACCTGGCGTTCGGGCACGGTGCGCACTTCTGCCTCGGCGCACGCCTCGCGCGCATGGAGGTGCGGCTGCTGCTCGAGGAGCTGCTCGCCTCCGGGGCCCGGATCACGAGCTGCGGTCCGATCGAGTGGACCCGCTCCAACAAGCACACCGGCGTGCGGCACCTGCCGGCCCGCCTGGAGCCGACCTGACCGTCGCGGCGGTGCGGGCGGGTGCCTAGGCTCGATCCATGGAACGAGCCGTCACCATCGTCGAGGTCGCGCCGCGGGACGGGCTGCAGAGCGACGGCGCCGTCGTCCCGACCGAGGCGAAGCTCGAGCTGATCCAGCGTTGCGTCGACGCCGGCATCCGGCGGATCGAGGCCACGAGCTTCGTCAACCCGAAGCGGGTGCCGCAGATGGCCGACGCGGACGACGTGATGGCCGGGCTCCACCGCCGGCGCGGGGCGGCCCCGCCCGACGCGCCGATCCGGCGGGCGTCCTTCATCGGCCTCGTGCTCAACCGGCGGGGCGTCGAGCGCGCCCTCGACGCGGGCTGCGACGAGGTCAACGCGGTGGTGCCGGTCAGCGACACGTTCAGCGAGCGGAACCAGGGGACCGACACCGCCGGCGCGATCGCCGTGTGGGAGCAGGTCGCCGAGCTCGCCCGCGGGGCGGGTGTGCCGGCGAGCGTCACGCTCACGACCAGCTTCGGGTGCCCCTACGAGGGCGAGGTGCCCCTCGAGCGGCTCGCGGAGGTCGTCGCTCGCTGCGCGGCCGCGGGCGGTGACGAGATCGCGCTCGCCGACACGATCGGGGTCGCGGTGCCCACCGACGTGCGCGCCCGGCTGGAGGTCGCCCGCGAGGAGCTGGGGCGGGTGGGGACCGGGCAGTCGCTGCGGGTCCACTTCCACAACACCCGCAACACGGGTGTCGCGTGCGTCGCGACCGCCGTCGAGGAGGGCGTCACGGTGGTCGACAGCTCGCTCGGGGGCATCGGCGGCTGCCCCTTCGCACCGAACGCGACCGGGAACGTCCCCACCGAGGACGTGGCCTACATGTTGGAGCGCATGGGGCGTCCCACCGGTGTGGACCTGCACGCGCTCGTGTCGACGGTGCAGTGGATGGAGTCGCCCGCGCTGCTCGGTCGCGGCGTGCCGGGGCTCCTCTCCCGGGCCGGGGTCTTCCCCGACGTCGCGATCGGCGCCGCGCCGCGCCGCTGAGTCCGGCGCCGCTGAGCCGTCGGCCGGGTCAGACGATGCTCGCCGCCCCGCCGCCCGCGGCGGAGAGCGGGAACGCGATCAGGAAGGCGTCGAGCCCTCCCGCCGGTGGCGTCTGCGCCATCTGCCCGGTGGTGGTGCCCCCCAGGACGACGAGCCCGTCCTCGGTGGTCGTCATGGAGGTGACCTCCTCGTCGCCGACGGACCCGAACCGCGCGACCCAGAGCACCTCGCCCGAGCCGACGTCGAGCGCGGCGAGGAAGCCGTCGGCGCCGCCGCCGGCCCCGGCCTCCGGCACGAGCTCGCCGAACCCGCTGTGCGTGGTGCCCGCGACGTAGGCGACGGCCCCGTCGGTCACCACCGCGGCCGCCCGGTCGTCGCCGTCCTCGCCGAGCGTGGTGATCCAGCTGAGCGTGCCGTCGGTCGCGAAGGCCGCGGCGAACCCGTCGCTGTCGCCGCCGGGCAGTGCGTCGGGGGTCGCGCCGGGCCCATCCCCCCGGGGTGGCACGGTCCCTCGGGGAGGCACGGTCCCGTCGGGCGGCGCGGCGTCGTCACCGGCGCCGAGGGACCCGTCGGTGGTGCCGGCCGCGACGAAGGTCTCGGTCCCCCTCGCCGCGGAGCCCGCGACCGCCACCGAGTGGATGACGTCGGAGCCGGCGGAGCCGATCTGGGTGATCCAGCGCTGGCGGCCGGCGGGGTCGAACCGCGAGATCCACGCGTCACGTCCACCGCTCGAGCTGCGGCCGAGGTCGCCGTCGGTGTACCCGGCGACGATCCCGTCGCCGTCGGGGGTGATCGCCGCCGCCGTGGACGCGTCCTCCATGGGGGTGCCGAACTGGCGGGCCCACACCGGTGTGCCGTCCGCGGTGAGCCGCAGCGCGATCGCGTCGCCGCCGCCGAGCCCGCGCCCGGTCGGGTCCTGGGCGCCGGGCAGCAGCCCCCCGACCCGACCCGCCGCGTACAGCCGGTCCTGTTCGGGGTCACCGGCCAGGTCGGTGGCGACCTCGCTGTCGGTGCCGCCGAGCTGCACCACGCCCGCGAGCGTGTCGTCCTCGTCCAGCAGGCCACACCACAGGTCCAGGGACCCACCGACGGTCGAGCCGAGCTGGCCGCCCGTGGACCCGCAGGCCATGGCGCCGGCGCCGTTCGGTGCCACGCCGAGCGCGACGTCGTCGGCGGGGGTGCCCGCCCCCTGCAGCGACACCAGCTCACCCTCGGTGTCGACGTGGGCGACCAGGACGTCGGTGCCGCCCAGGACCGGCCTCGCCGCGGCGCCCTCGACGAGGGCCGGCAGCTCGCCCGTCGTCGAGCCGGCCACGACCACCCGGTCGTCCGAGGACGACAGCGCCCGCGGGACGTCGTCGCCGGAGCCACCGAACTGGAGGGTCCACACCGGCGCCGGCGGCGCCTCCTCGCCGTCGCCGCCCCGGCCGCGCCGGTCGTCGCGCTGCGGGGGAGCGGTGGTGGTCGTCGTGTCCAGCTCGGGGAGCGTCACGTCCGCCACCTTGCGGTCGTCGCCGAGGCTGCACCCGACCAGCGCGAGCGCTCCCGCGGCCACGAGCGCAGCCGCCATCCGTCGTGCCGCCCGCGCTCCCGGGCGCGCGGCGTGGTGGCGGTCCTGCTCGGCTGCGCGTCCCACTCGGCTCGGTCCTCTCGACTGGCTCGCCACATCTTTGCCGCTGCGGGGGCGGGTGGGCGGCCGCCCCGGTGGGAGTGCCTACGTGCGCACGGTGCACTCCGGTGCGTCGGACCGCCAGCGAGCGCCGCCGTTGTGGCAGGCTCACGGAATGACCGATCTGCCACCCCTGGAAGAGCCGCAGGCCTACGTCGTCGTGGGTCCTGACGACCAGCGCGGCCCCTACACCATGGAGCTCCTGATCGGCGAGGTCCTGGCGGGTCGGCTCAGCGACGCCACGCCCGTGTGGTGGCCGGGGCTGTCGGACTGGACGACCATGGGCGGCCACCCGGCGCTCGCCGCGGAGATCCAGCGCCGCCGCGCGTCGTCCGCAGCGCCTGCACCGGGGTGGGCGCCCGATCCCGGTTCGGCCGGCGGCGCGCCCCAGCCCACCTACGAGCAGCAGCCGACCTACGAGCAGCAGCCCACCTACGAGCAGCAGGGCTACGGCCAACAGCAGGGCTACGAGCAGCAGGGCTACGCGCAGCCCCAGCCCTCCTACGAGCAGCAGGGCTACGAACAGCAGCAGGGCTACGAACAGCAGTACGGCCAGCAGCCGACCTACGAGCAGGCGGCGCCCGAGGCCGAGCAGGCCGCTGAGCCGTCGGTGTTCGGCGCCACGTCGTACCAGCAGGCCGAGGCGGCAGCGCCCACCGACGCGTCGGGTACGTCCTACATCGACGTGGAATCCTCGCCGGGGACCGCGGCCGCACCGACCGGGGCCGAGCTGCCCGACGACGTGCGCCGCGACTTCGAGGACCTCGTGGCCCGGTCGAGCGCGAGGGCCGGCGCGGCGGACCGCGTGGCGCAGGTCGAGGAGGAGCTCCTGCAGGCCGCCACCGAGGGAGCCACCTCGCAGGGGTGGTCGCCCGCGGGCCGAGAGGTCGCGGACGGGGTCACCGAGCTCCGCTTCGACGGTGAGGGCGGGACCCAGCTCGTGGTCGCCGTCGGGCGCCTCGAGGGCACGCCGGCGTCCGAGCTGCAGCGCGCCGTGGTGCCGCTCCAGGTCTCGGCGAGCTCGGGCTCGGGCGGCGGGTCGGTCCACAGCGCCACCGGCGCCCACGGCGAGGTGATCGTCGTGGCGGACGAGTGGAGCGGGCACACCACCTCGTCGGTGTCGCTCCTCCTCGGGCTCGAGGACTACCTGGGCGCCGAGGGTGTCGTGGACCGCGCGGCGGCGACCCGCGACGTGGCCGCCGCGGTGGCCGTGGTGCGGAGCCGCCTCGGCGGCGACCTCGGGGGCGTCTAGACTGGACCCTCGACATTGGCGGGCCCGTCGGGTCCGCTGGAGGGGAGTACCTCCGAACTGATGGCGTCGTCAGGACGGCCCGGCACCCACGGCGGTGGGAACCACGTCGGGCCCGGTGCCATCGGCCCGGCAACCCCGGGTGAGGGAGACCTCCGCCGCAGCCGACGTCCCGGCAGGGACGTCATGACGACGGAGATCTCCCCATGCACGACCTGACCCCTGTTGGCTCAGCCGCCGTCGCGCCGGCCGACGACGGACCCGAGGAGTGGTACCGGCTCGAGGTGGACGACGTCGCCGCGCGCCTGGAGGTCGACCCGCGCTCGGGCCTGACCCCGGGCGAGGCCGGTGAACGCCTCGCCCGCCACGGCCACAACGAGCTCGCCGACGCCGCACGGCGCCCCGCGTGGAAGCGGTTCCTCGACCAGTTCCGCGACACGATGGTCTACATCCTGCTCGTCGCCGCGGTGGTGTCCGCCGCCGTGGGCGACCTGAAGGACCCCATCGTCATCGGCGTCGTCCTGCTGCTGAACGCCATCATGGGCTTCGTCCAGGAGAACCGCGCCGACGACGCCCTCGCCGCGCTCCGGAGCATGCTGGAGACCGTCGTCCGGGTGCGCCGCGGCGGCGAGGTCATGGAGGTGTCCGGCCGCGACCTGGTGCCCGGCGACGTGGTCCTGCTCGACGCGGGTGACCGCATCCCCGCGGACGGCCGGTTCGCGAAGGCGGCGTCCACCTCCGTCGACGAGTCGACGCTGACCGGCGAGTCCGTCCCCGTCGAGAAGGTGGACACCGCGATCGTCGAGGACGGAGAGGTGCCGCTCGCGGAGCGGACGAACCTCGGCTACATGAACACCACGGTCGTGCGCGGCCGCGCCGAGCTGCTCGTGACCGAGACCGGCATGTCGACCGAGGTCGGCCGGCTCGCCGGGATGCTCGGCGCCGCGGAGGAGCCGCCGACGCCGCTGCAGGAGCAGATCCACGTGCTCGGCAAGCGGCTCGCCGCGATCGCGGTCGCCGCGGTCGTCCTCGTGTTCGTCGTCGCGCTCTACCAGGCCGACGAGCTGAGCCGCGAGACGTTCTCCGAGGCGCTGCTCAACTCGGTGGCGCTCGCGGTCGCCGCGATCCCCGAGGGGCTCCCCGCGGTCGTCACGGTCACACTCGCCGTGGGCGTGGCCCGGATGGCGAAGCGCCACGCGATCGTCAAGCGGCTCGCCTCCGTGGAGACGCTCGGGTCCACCACGGTGATCTGCTCCGACAAGACGGGCACGCTGACGCTGAACCAGATGACCGCGGTGCGCCTGTTCGCCGCGGGGCGCCTCCACGAGGTGTCGGGCCTCGGGTACGAACCGCACGGCGAGGTGTCGCTCGCGGATTCCGGCACGCCGCTCGACGAGGCGGGCATCGAGCGCATCCGGCCGGCGGTCATGGCCGGCGTGCTGTGCAACGAGGCGCACCTGCGGGTGGGGGAGGACGGCGCCACCGGCCTCGTCGGCGACCCGACCGAGGGCGCGCTGCTGGTGCTGGCCACCAAGCTCGGCATCGACCCCTCGGCGGCGCGCCGGGAGCTGCCCCGGGTCGGCGAGGTGCCCTTCGAGTCCGCCACGAAGCTGATGGCGACCCTGCACCAGCATCCGGACGACCCGGACCGCTCGTTGGTCATCGTCAAGGGCGCGCCCGACGTCGTCACCGCGATGTGCTCGACCGTCGACGGCGTCGACGGGCCCGAGCCGATCGACGAGGAGGTGGCCGAGCGGCTCGCGGAGGTGAACGCGGCGATGGGCGCGGAGGGGCTCCGCGTGCTGGCGCTCGCCGAGCGCGAGCTGCCGGTCGCGGCGGTCGGCCACTCCGGTGAGCTGCGCGACGACCTCGAGGACCTCCGCCTCGTCGCGTACGTCGGCATCCTCGACCCGCCGAGGCCGGAGGCGATCGCGGCGATCGAGGAGTGCGGCACCGCCGGCATCGACGTCAAGATGATCACCGGCGACCACGCGACGACCGCCGGAGCGATCGCCGAGGAGCTCGGCATCCGCGGCCGGGTCGTCACCGGCGCGGAGCTCGACCGCATCGACGACGACGAGCTCGCCCGGATCATCGGCGAGATCGGCGTCTGCGCGCGGGTGTCACCCGAGCACAAGGTGCGCGTCGTGAAGGCGCTGCAGCGCAACGGCGAGGTCGTGGCGATGACCGGTGACGGCGTGAACGACGCGGCGTCGCTCAAGCAGGCCGAGATCGGCGTCGCGATGGGCGTCAACGGCACCGAGGTCACCAAGGAAGCCGGCGACATGGTGCTCACCGACGACAACTTCGCCACGATCGTCGCCGCGGTCGAGCGGGGACGGGCGATCTACGACAACATCGTCACGTTCGTCCGCTTCCAGCTCACGACGAACGTGTCGGCGATCCTCACGATCCTGGTCGCGCAGCTCGCGGGCCTGGGTGCGCTGTTCAACGCCATCCAGATCCTCTTCGTGAACATCATCGCCGACGGTCCACCGGCCATGGCGATCGGCGTCGACCCGCCGAAGCCCGGCGTGATGGAGCGGCCTCCCCGGGACCGGCACGCCGCGATCCTCACCTGGGCGCGCCTCGGCAGGATCGTGGTGTCGGGCGTCGTGATCGCCGGCGGCACGCTCGGCCTGTACGTGCTGAGCCGCGACGCGTTCGGGTCCGGCGAGGCGCGCACGATGGCCTTCTCGACCTTCGTGCTCTACCAGCTGGTCAACTCGTTCTGCGTGCGCTCCGGCGACCGGAGCGTGTTCAACCGCTACAGCCTGTCGAACCGCCCGCTGCTGTACGCGCTGTTCGGCGTCGCGGCGCTGCAGGTGCTGATCGTGCACGTGCCGTTCCTGCAGCGCGTGTTCGACACGGCGCCGCTGTCGCTGGCGCAGTGGGGTTGGGTGCTGCTCGTGCCGATGTCGCTGCTGCTGGTCGAGGAGGTCCGCAAGCTGGTCGCGCGCGCCCGCGCCGCCTGAGCCCGCGGGTCCTCCCCGCCCGCGGTCAGCCCAGCGCGGACTCGATCGCGCTGGTGACGGCCGGGTCGTCCGGCGTGGTCTGGGGCGCGAACCGGGCGAGGACGTTGCCGTCGCCGCCGACGAGGAACTTCTCGAAGTTCCAGCGGATGTCGCCGGTGTGGCCCTCCGCGTCGGGGGTGTCGACGAGCTGCTCGTACAGCGGGTGGCGCCCCTCGCCGTTCACCTCGACCTTCTCGGTGAGGGGGAACGTCACGCCGTAGTTGGTGGAGCAGAACGTGGCGATCTCCTCCGGGGTCCCCGGCTCCTGCTCGAGGAACTGGTTGCACGGGACGCCGAGCACGGTGAACCCCTTCGGCGAGTAGCGCTCGTGGATCGCCTGCAGCTGCTCGTACTGGGGCGTGAGCCCGCACTTCGATGCGACGTTGACGACGAGCACGGTGCGTCCCTTCAGCGGACCGAGGACGTCGGGCGTGCCGTCGAGCGCGGAGATGTCGGTGTCGAAGATGGCCATCGGCCCAACGTACCGCCACGCCCCGTGCGCGCGTCGCCCGGTCGGCCCGGGGGGTGTGGCGGCCGGCACTACCCTTCCCCGCGGATGTCCGTCGACACCGTCACCACGTTCTTCGCCCTGCTCGCGGTGCTCGCGGCCGTCGTGGTGCTCGTGTCGCTGGCGTCCGCGGTGGCCTCGCGAGGGCAGCGCCCACCGCGGTGGGCGGCGGCGTGGCGGGACGGCGTGGCCGAGGTGGCGTTGCCGGGGGCGTGGGCGGTCGCGACGACGTGCACGCTCGGGAGCCTCTACCTGTCGGAGGTGGCGCACTTCCCGCCCTGCGACCTCTGCTGGTACCAGCGCATCGCGATGTACCCGCTGGCGGTGCTGCTGGGCGTCGCCGCGCTGCGCCGCGACACCTCGATCCGCTGGTACTCCGTGCCCGTCGCCGGCATCGGGCTGGCCATCTCGGCGTACCACTACCTGCTCGAGCGGTTCCCCGACTCCGTGGCCTCCGCGTGCTCCGCGGACGTGCCCTGCACCACCGTGTGGGTCTGGAAGTTCGGGTTCCTGTCGATCCCCGCGATGGCTGGCATCGGCTTCGCGGCCATCATCGCGCTGGTCCTGCAGTCCACCCCCAGGGGCACCGCACCCCTCGGCGACGACCCATCCACCGGGCCCGTGCGGTCGGGCCGGGCGACATCGGAGGCAGCATCCACATGAGCGATCGACGGGGCGCGAACCCCTACGAGGACCTCGCCAGGCGGACCACGTCCAGTGGCCCGAGCCGCGGGCTCGTGATCGGCATCGCCGCCGTGTTCGTCGTGGTGGTGCTGGGGGTCGTGGCGATCTTCCTGACCGGCAACGACGGCGCGGGCGGCAACATCGACGCCGTCCAGGAGCAGGGCCCGGTGGAGGTCAGCGGGGAGCCGCTGCAGCCGATGCCGCGCGTCGACGGCTTCGTCGCGCCGGTCGAGCTCGACCCCGCGGTGGGCTCGACCCCGCCGACGCTCGAGGGACAGGACTTCGAGCAGGGCGAGGTGTCGATCGACCCCGCCGACGGCCGGGCGAAGGTCGTCGCGTTCCTCGCCCACTGGTGCCCCCACTGCCAGGCCGAGGTGCCGCGCATCCAGGACTGGGTCGACGACGGCAACCTGCCCGAGGACGTGGACCTCTACGCGGTGAGCACGGGCGTGCAGGCCGACGGCGCCAACTACCCGCCCTCCAAGTGGCTCGACCGCGAGGGCTGGACCGGCGACATCCTGCTCGACGACCCCGACGGGACCGCCGCCAACGCCTGGGGGCTCACCGGCTACCCGTACCTCGTGTTCGTCGACTCGGACGGCAAGGTGACCCGCCGGGCCTCCGGCGAGCTGCCGATCGAGGACTTCGCGGAGCTGGTCGCCGAGATCGCCGCCTGACCCGTCCCGGTCCGCCTCGTCGGGCGGCCGTGGAGGCGCGGCCTCAGGTGGTCAGGCAGACCTTGCCGACGACCCGCCCCTCGAGCAGGTCGCGCAGCGCGCGCCCGACCTCCGCGAGCGGGTAGGCGGTCGGCTCGACCGGGGTGAGCACGCCGCGGTCGACCTCGGCGAGCACCTCCTCGACCAGCACCGCGTTCGCCTCGGGGTGCCCGAGCGCCCACGCGCCCCAGTCGACGCCGATCACGGAACGGTTCCGCAGCAGCACCTGGTTCGCGGGGATCCGGGGGATGTCGCCCGACGCGAAGCCGACGACGAGCAGCCGCCCGTTCTCGCCCAGCGCGCGCAGGGCCGGCTCGGTGAGCGACCCGCCGACGGTGTCGACCACGACGTCCGCCCCGCCGCCGGTCAGCTCGCGGACCCGCTCCTTCAGGTCGTCGGTCCGGCGGTCGACGACGCCGTGCGCGCCCCGCTGGATGCACAGCTGGAGCTTCTCGTCGCTCGACGCGACCGACAGCACGTTCGCGCCGAGCGAGCGCGCGACGTCGAGGGTGGCGAGCCCGACCCCGCCGGCTCCACCCAGCGCGACCACCCACTCCTCGGGCTCCAGGCGGGTCCGCCTCGTGAGCGAGTACCAGGCGGTCGCGTAGCTCTGCAGCATCGTGGCCGCCTGCCCGTCGGAGAGGCGTGGGGGCGTCCGCAGGAGCCGGTCGGCGTCCAGCACGATCTCGTCGGTGTACGCGCCGAGCCCGATGCTGGCCATCACCCGGTCACCGACACGCCACTGCTCGACCCCCTCGCCGACCTCGGTCACCTCGCCCGCCAGCTCGGAGCCCGGCACGAAGGGCGGCTCGGGACGGATCTGGTAGCGGCCCTGCACGAAGAGCGCGTCGACGTAGTTCACCCCGGCGGCCCAGACGTGCACCCGCACCTGCCCCGGACCGCACGGCGCCGGGTCGCGGTGGCGGATCTCGAGCTCCTCCGGCTCACCGATCTGCTCGCACACGACCGCCCGCATGGCGCAGCACCGTAGCCAGTCGGCACACCGGAGCAGCGCCTCTGTGCGGCGGCGGCGCCGGTTGGCCCACGACCGGGCCGCTCCGTATCGTCGGGTCGGCCGACGGAACGACCACGAGGAGTGTCATGCGCAGCCCCAAGGACTTCTTCCAGCCCCTCGCCGTGGGCGCACCTCCGCCGCTGCGGGAGATCCCGGTCCGCCCGGCGCGGATGATCCACTTCTTCCCGCCGCACCTCGAGAAGGTGACCGCGAAGCTGCCCGAGCTCGCCCCGAAGGTCGACGTGCTCCTCGGCAACCTCGAGGACGCGATCCCCGCGGACTCCAAGGAGGCCGCACGCGCCGGGTTCGTGAAGGTCGCCAAGGAGATGGACTTCGGCGAGACCCAGCTGTGGACGCGGGTGAACAGCCTCGACTCGCCGTGGGTGCTGGACGACCTCATCACCCTGGTCACCGAGGTGGGCGACAAGATCGACGTGGTGATGATCCCGAAGGTGGAGGGGCCCGAGGACATCCACTACGTCGACCGGCTGCTGGCCCAGCTCGAGGCGCGCGCCGGGCTCGAGAAGCCGCTGATGGTGCACGCGATCCTGGAGACGGCCCGGGGTGTCGCGAACGTCGAGGAGATCTGCCTCGCGTCGCCGCGCATGCAGGGCCTGTCGCTCGGCCCGGCCGACCTGGCCGCGAACCGCCGGATGAAGACGACCCGCGTCGGCGGCGGCCACCCCGGCTACCTGGTGCGCCAGGACCCGCCGCAGGGCGAGGACGGGCCCGCCTACGACGCGGAGCGCACGACCTACCAGCAGGACCTGTGGCACTACACGATCGCCCGCATGGTCGACGCGTGCGCGATGGCGGGCATCCTGCCGTTCTACGGCCCGTTCGGCGACATCAAGGACACGGTCGCCTGCGAGGACCAGTTCCGCAACGCGTACCTGCTCGGCTGCGTCGGCGCGTGGTCGCTGCACCCGGTGCAGATCGACATCGCCCGTCGGGTGTTCTCGCCGGAGCTGGAGGAGGTCGAGCACGCACGCGAGGTCATCGCGGCGATGGGCGACGGCACCGGCGCGGTGATGCTCCACGGGAAGATGGAGGACGACGCCTCGGTCAAGCAGTGCAAGGTGGTGCTGGAGCTCGCCCGCTCGCTCGCCGCACGCGACCCCGAGCTCGCGGAGCTCTACGGCTTCTGACCGACCACCGCGCCCGCCCGGCCCTCCCCACGTTCCGTTCGGCGGGCGTCAACGGAACCCTTGACGCCCGCCGAACGGAACCGGGTGGCGAGGCGGCGTTCGAACGACGACCGATCCAGGAGACGACGTGACCCAGTACCGACCCCGACGCAGCGTGCTCTACATGCCGGGCGCGAACGACAAGGCCCTCGAGAAGGCGAAGTCGCTGCCGACCGACGCGATCATCTTCGACACCGAGGACTCCGTGTCGCCCGACATGAAGGAGGTCGCCCGCGAGAAGGTCGCCGCCGCGGCGACCAGCGGCGAGTACGGCCGTCGTGAGCTGACGATCCGGGTGAACTCGATCGAGACCGAGTGGTTCGAGGCGGACGTCCGCTCCGCTGCGGCCGCGGGTCCCTCGGGGATCGTCGTGCCGAAGGTGAACAGCGCTGCCGACGTGGCGACCATCGAGCGCCTGCTCGAGTCCGCCGGCGCGCCGGACCACACGATGATCTGGGCGATGCTCGAGACTCCCGCCGCGGTCGAGAACGCGGTGGAGATCGCCACGTCGTCGGAGCGGCTCGCCGTGCTGGTCATGGGCACCAACGACCTGGCCAAGGAGCTGCGTGCGGCGCTGCTGCCCGGTCGCCACCCGCTGCTGTGGGGGCTCGCCCGCTGCGTCAACGCGGCGCGCCACGCCGGCAAGGTGATCCTCGACGGCGTCTACAACGACGTGCGCGACCCCGACGGGTTCGCGGCGGAGTGCCGCCAGGGCGCAGAGATGGGCTTCGACGGCAAGACGCTCATCCACCCGACGCAGGTCGAGCCCTGCAACGAGGCCTTCGCCCCCTCCCCGGAGGAGGTCGAGTACTCGCGGCGGGTGATCGAGGCGTTCGAGGCCGGGCTCGCGGAGGGCAAGGGCGTCGTCACCGTCGACGGCCGGATGATCGAGAACCTGCACGTCGACAACGCCCGCCGGGCGCTCGCCATCGACGAAGCGATCCGCGCCCTCTCCGCGGACGCGTCGAACCAGTAGGGGCCCGGGCACGGGCCGCCACCACCTCCCAGGGAGTCGGATGACCGACGGGCCTCGCCGGCTGTGGCGCACGGTGGCGAGGCCCGCATGGCCCGGCGTGGACAGGGCGCGGCTCGCCGCGCTCACCCGCCGGACGAGGGAGGTGCTCCTGATCGCCGGGATGACCGGCGCGGTCGTCGGCCTGGTCGTCGCCGGCTTCGAGGAGCTGGTCGGGCGCGTCCTGTACGGGGAGGTCCGCACGCTGCCCCTCCCCGCACAGCTGGTCCTCCCCGCGGTCGGCGTGGGGCTGTCGGTGCTGTGCCTCCGCATCCGCGGCCGGCACAGCGCGTCGACCACCGACGAGTACATCCGCAGCTTCCACGACCAGACGGGGAGGCTGGACCTGCGCGCGGTGCCGGCCAGGCTCGCCGCGTCGGTGGTCACCCTCGGCAGCGGCGCGCCGCTGGGCTACGAGGGCCCGTCCCTGTACGCCGGTGCCGCGGTCGGCTCCGCGGTGCAGCGCCGGCTGAACCGCTACTTCACGATCGAGGAGTCCAAGCTCCTGCTCGTGGCCGGTGCGGCGGCCGGCGTGTCGGCCATCTTCAAGGCGCCGGTGACCGGGCTCGTGTTCGCGCTCGAGGTCCCGTTCCAGCAGGACCTCGCGCGCCGCATGCTGCTGCCCGCGGCGATGAGCTCGGCGGCGAGCTACGTGGTGTTCGCGGCGATCGCGGGCACCGAGCCGATCCTGCCCGTCGCGGGCGAACCGCCGTTCAACCTGGTCGACCTCGGCGGCGCCGCGGTCATCGGTCTGGCCGCCGGCGTGCTGGCACGGGTGTTCGTCACCATCGTGCGCCACGCGAAGCGCCTCTCGTCGATGGGGCACCCCGCGGTGCGGGTGGCCGCCGCCGGGGTGGTGCTCGCCGGCACCGTGCTGGGCGGCGAGGCGCTGGGGGACGCCCCGCTCGCACTGGGCCCCGGCTACGACGCGCTGCGCTGGGCGATGGAGCCCGACCGGGGCCTCCTCGCGATCGTCGTGCTCGCCACGCTGCGGGTGGTCGGCACGGGGGCGACCCTGGCCGGGGGCGGGACGGGTGGCCTGTTCATCCCGCTGGTCATCCAGGGGGCGCTGCTCGGCCGCGCGATCGGCGGCCTGTTCGACCCGGGGAACCTGACGCTGTTCCCCGTCGTCGGCATGGCCGCGTTCCTGGGGGCGGGCTACCGGGTCCCGCTCGCCGCGGTCGTCTTCGTCGCCGAGTTCACCGGTCGGCCGGGGTTCGTGGTGCCCGGCCTCATCGCCGCCGTCGTGGCGCAGCTCGTGATGGGCAACGCCTCCATCTCCCCGTACCAGGTCTCGGGCCGCGTCGGGCACCTCGAGCGGCGCCTCCGGACCCCGCTGCGGTCGCTGCTGTCACGCGAGGGCAGCACCGTGCCGCCCGGCACCCGGGTCGACGAGGTGTTCTGGACCCACCTGGTCGGCACGCGTCAGCAGGCGGCGCCGGTGGTCGACGACGACGGCACGTACCTGGGCCTCGTGCGGGTCGACGACCTGGCTGCGATCGAGCGGTCGACGTGGGCGACGACGAAGGTCGACGAGGTGATGCTCACCGACGTGCCGGTCGCCGCCCCCGACTGGACGCTCGGGGACGCGATCCTCGCCATGGAGCGTGCCGGGGTCGATCGGCTGCCCGTGTGCCGCGACGGGCGGTTCGTCGGGGTGGTCACCGCGACGGACCTGGTGCAGCTCGACGAGATCATGGACCGCGGCGAGCCCGACTGACCGCGCCCCCGACCGGGGAGGTGGCGGGGTGCCCGTGGTGGTTCAGGCGCCCTGCGCGGCCTTGTGGCGGGCGACGAGCTGCCGGGCGATCACCTTGAGCGCCAGCGTCTCGTCCGCGCCCTCGAAGATCGACAGGACCCGGGCGTCGACGAACAGCCGGCTCACGGTGTACTCCTCCGCGTAGCCGAAGCCGCCGTGGATCTGCATGGCCTCGCGGGTCACCCACTCGGCGGCCTTGCAGACGTACGCCTTGATCATCGACGCCTCGAGCG
>CBFGTJ010000013.1:0-32975 GCA_965651815.1 uncultured Microthrixaceae bacterium
GCAACACGATCAACCACACGACCAGCTACTGGGTGCCGAACCACTCGCCGCGCTCCTTCGTCGAGTCCGTCGACGTCGTGTGCGGCATCGGCTACGACCGGGCCGCCGAGCTCGGTCCGGTCGCCGCGAGGTTCCACGAGGTCCGGCGCGTGGTGTCGAACCTCGGCGTGTTCGACTTCGGGGCGACCGACGCGAACGGCGTGCCCACCATGCGCCTCGTGTCCGTCCACCCTGGCGTCGAGGTCGACGAGGTGATCGAGGCGACCGGGTTCGACCTGGTCGTCGCGGACGACGTCACCGAGACCCGTGCGCCCACCCCTGAGGAGATGGCCCACATCGAACGCCTCGACCCGAAGGGCCTGAGGCACGCGGAGGTGCCCGCACCATGACCACCCGCCACCCGGCCCTGACCACCCGGGCCTGCGAGCTGTTCGGCGTCGAGCTCCCGATCGTCCAGACCGGGATGGGGTGGGTGTCGGGGGCCACCCTCACCGCGGCCACCTCCTCCGCGGGTGGGCTGGGCATCCTCGCCAGCGCCACGATGACCTACGCCGAGCTGGAGGCGGCCATCGGCCGGGTGCGCTCGCGCACCGACCGGCCCTTCGGGGTGAACCTCCTGCCGAACCAGCCGGACGCCGCGGACCGCATCGAGCTGCTGGTGCGCGAGCGGGTGCCGGTCGCGAGCTTCGCCGCCGCGCCGCGGCCCGAGCAGGTCGCCCGGCTGCGCGACGCCGGCATCACGACGATCGTCACCGTCGGCGCGCGGCGCCACGCCGAGAAGGTCGTGGGCATGGGCGTGCACGCGGTCATCGCCCAGGGCGGCGAGGGCGGCGGACACACGGGATCCATCCCGACCTCGCTGCTGCTGCCGCAGGTCGTCGACGCCGTCGAGGGCTCCGACGTCGTCGTGCTGGGTGCGGGAGGGTTCTTCGACGGGCGCGGGCTGGTCGCCGCCCTCGCCTACGGCGCCGACGGCATCGCGATGGGCACCCGGTTCCTCCTCACCGCCGAGAGCACCGTGCCCGAGCAGGTCCGCTCCGTGTACCTCGACACGCCGCTGCAGGGCACGGTCGTGACCTCCGCGATCGACGGGGCGCCCCAGCGGGTGATCCGCACCGCGATGATCGAGGCGCTCGAGCGGGCACCCGGGCCGCTGCGGTTCCCGCGCGCGGCGCGCAACGCCCTGCGCTTCGCGCGGGCGGCGGGCGTGTCGGTCCCCGAGCTGGTCCGCACCGGCCTCGCGATGCGCAAGGACCAGCAGCTCACCTGGTCGCAGGTCGCGCTCGCCGCGAACGCGCCGATGATGACCCGCGCCGCGATGGTGGAGGGCGACCTGGGGGTCGGGATCCTGCCGACCGGTCAGGTCGTGGGCGCGATCTCCGACCTGCCGAAGGTGTCGGAGCTGCTCGGGCGCATCGCGGACGAGGCCAGCGCGGTGCTGGAGCGCCTCGGGCGCTGAGCCCCGACCGCGCTGGCGAAGTACAGCTCCAGCTCGTCGATCGGCATCGCCGGCGCGAACAGCCACCCCTGCGCCTGATCGCAGCCGAGCGCGGCCAGCGTGCGCGCCTGGTCGGGCGTCTCGACGCCCTCGGCGACCGCCTGCAGGTCGAGGCGCCGCGCGAGCCCGAGGATCGCCCGGACGATCGCGGTCGCCCGCGGGTCCTCGCCCATCCTGCTGATCACCGAGCGGTCGATCTTGAGCGTGCGGGCGGGGTAGGTCCCGAGCTGGCGAAGCGAGGAGTTGCCGGTCCCGAAGTCGTCGATCGCCAGCTGGACCTGCAGCGACCGCAACCGGTCGATCGTCTCCCGGATCGCGGCGTCGACGACCACGTCCTCGGTGATCTCGACGATGAGCCGACCGGGGTCCATCGCGAAGGTCTCGAGCGCGGTGCGGACGCGCGGCACGACGCGGGGGTCCGTCAGCTCCGAGGTGGACAGGTTCACCGCGACCCGCGGCCAGGTGCCGTCCGGGTGGCGCATCGTCGAGAGGTCCGCGCACGCGCGCATCAGGGTCCGCTCGCCGATGGAGCCCATCAACCCGCACGCCACCGCCTCCTCGAGGAAGGCGTCGGGCGTGAGCAGGCCCCTCGTCGGGTGCTGCCAGCGGAGCAGGCACTCGACGCCGGTCGGCCGGCCGGTCGCCAGGTCCACCACCGGCTGGTAGTGCACCTCGAACTCGTCGTTGCGGAGCGCCCGGCGCAGCTCGGTCTCCAGGTCGATCCGGCGGCGCGGGTCGGCCTCGTGCCGCTCGTCGTAGGTCGCGACGCAGCCCCGGCCCGTCGCCTTCGCCCGGTACAGCGCGTGGTCCGCGCGGCGCATGAGCTCCGCGGGCGGCATCCCCGGCTCGGCGATGGCGGCACCGACGCTCACCGACGGGCGGATGACGTGGCCGTCGATGCGGATCGGCTCGGCCGCGTCCTCGATCAGCCGGCGTCCGACCAGCTCCGCCGACGCGACGGCGTCGAGGGCCGGAACGTCGTCGAGCAGCACGACGAACTCGTCGCCGCCGAAGCGGGTGACCCGCGGGCCGACGCGGGCGACGAGGCGGTCCGCGACCGTGCGCAGCAGGATGTCCCCGGCGGCGTGCCCGAGCGAGTCGTTCACCGGCTTCAGGTGGTCCAGGTCGACGAACAGCAGCACCGCCCTCCGGGGGGTGCCCGTGCAGGAGCGCACGGCCTCCTCGATGCGCTCGGTGAGCCCCGAGCGGTTGGGGAGGCCGGTGAGGCCGTCGTGGGTCGCCTGGTGCTCGAGCTCCCCGACCGCTCGCTGCAGCGACACGCTCAGCTGCCGGTTGTCGTTGAGCGTGAGCGACTGGCGGGCGAGCACCATCGACACGACGACCGAGAGCATCAGCATCCCGGGCGGGTCGACCACGCCCCGCGCGAGCCAGTCGGTCAGGAACGCCACCCCGGCCGCCACCGCCGCGGCGACGGGGACGAGCCCGAGCACCGAGCCCAGCCGGTTGCCCTCGTCGGTGCCGCGGGTGCGTGCGGACCCGTCGCGTCGTTCCGCGCCCCCGCGGATCGCGGTGCGGATCCCCAGGATGGCCAGCCCCATCCCGGACACCCAGGCCAGGTCGGTCAGCAGCGGCAGGCCCTCGCCGAACCCGTGGGCGCGCTCGAGCAGCACGCGGAGGTCGCCGAGGAGGAAGGCGGCGAACGCCCCGGTGACGAGCAGGGCGGTGCGCCGGGCCGTGGTGAAGTGCTCGGGGTCGGTGAAGCGGACCCGCCGCACGGTGGTCAGTCCGAGGTGCACCAGCACCACGTCCGACGCCGGGTAGGCGAGGGAGACGACCGTCTGGAGCAGGTCGCCGTTCGCCTCGTGGAGGTGCCGTCCGGCCACGAACCACAGCGCCGTGCAGAACGACGCGGCGACGATGACCCCGTTGGCGACCGTGCGGAGCCGCACGACCCGCGGCGCGAGCGCCGGGTGCACGACGATCGCGGTGAGGTACAGCGACGTCGACGCCGCGTAGGCGAGGTCGGTCGCCGGGATCTGCAGGTGGAACCCTCGGGCAGCCGACGACGACAGGGCCGCGCCGAGAGACCACGCCACCAGCGACGCAGCGAAGAGCCGCCAGGAGCGGGCGTAGGGACCGGTCCGGCGGGCGCAGAGGGTCAGGACCGCGGCCGACACCGCGGCCACCACGGAGACGGTGGCGGGACCGACCACGTCCGCGCGCACGACGCCGTCCACGACCGCGCCCACGGGCCCGCTCACGACGCCGCCCCGGCGATCTCGAGGTGCCCGTGCCGGAGCGGCGCGGGCCGACCGAACAGGCGCCCCTGGGCGAGCGTGCAGCCGACCTCCTCGAGGAGCTGTGCCTGGCGCTCGTCGCAGACGCCGTCCGCGGCCAGCTCGAGCCCGAGGTCGCTGGTCAGGCCGGCCACCGCGTTGACGATCACGGTGTCGTCGTGGCGCCGGCCGAGGCCGTCCACGAAGGAGCGGTCCACGACGATCGTCGACGCCGGGTAGTCGCCGAGGGACAGCAGGGAGGACGGCCCGGTGCCGAACCGGTGCACGATGAGCTGCACCCCGTTGCGACGGAGGTCCTCGATCACCGCCCGGGAGGCCGTGTCGATCACGGTCTCCTCGGTCACCGCGATCCGGATGAGCGCCGGGTCCGCACCCGCGTCGCGCAGCGCGCCGAGCAGGCACTCGGTGAAGCCCGGGTGCACGATCTCCGGCCGGGACATCGCGACGGCGACCCACCGGAGCCCGCTGTCGCGGGCGGTGCGCGCCGCGCGGGCGAGGTGGCCGAGCAGGTAGGCGTCGAACTCCGGCAGCAAGCCGCCCTCGGCGAGCGCGTCGAGGAACGAGTCCGGGTGCAGCACGCCATGGCCGGGCGCGTGCCAGCGAGGAGTGGCCGAGGCCGCGACCACGCGGCGTGTCGCGAGCTCCACCACCGGCTGGTAGAGCACCTCGATGCGTCCCTGTGCGAGCGCCTCGTGCAGGTTCTGCTGGAGCCGCAGCCGCGCGTCGGCACGGTGCTGAAGCGTCGGGTCGTAGACGGCCCACTGGTCGCGCCCGCGCTCCTTCGCCGAGTACAGCGCCAGGTCCGCGCGGCGCAGGAGGAGGTCCGCCGGCTCGCCACCCCCGGCGTCGCCGCCGGCCGGGGCTCCGCGGCCGTCGCCGTCGACCGCGACCTCGTCCGCGCCCAGGTGTGCGAGCCCCACGCTGACCGTGCAGCTGAGCTCCTGGCCGTCCACGGCGAACGGCGCGCGGGCGACCGAGACGACGTTCTGGGCGAGCAGGCCGGCGTCCGCGGGGTCGACGCCCTCGACCACCGCGACGAACTCGTCGCCCCCGACCCGGTGCACCCCGTCCCCGAGCACCTCGCGCAGACGGGACGCCATCTGGACCAGCACCCGGTCGCCGACGTGGTGGCCGAGCCCGTCGTTGAAGCGCTTGAAGTGGTCCACGTCGATGAACAGGACGGCCACGTCGCATGCGCGATCTCCGTGGTCCGCGGTGTGGTTGCCGTTGCGGTCGCAGATCGCCTGGAGCCGCTCGTCGAGCGCGAGGCGGTTGCCCAGGCCGGTCAGCGCGTCGACCCTCGCCTGGTCGTGCAAGCGGCGTGCCGATGCACGCAGCGACGAGACGAGGCGGCGCTGCTCCTGCTCGAGCTGGCCGAGTCGGATGATCGCCAGCAGGACCATGACGGCACCGAGGGTGACGGGCACGATGGCCGAGGAGGAGTCGAACTGGCTGTGCACCGCGAGTGCGACGAGCGCCACGACGGTCACCGTCTCGGGCGGTGCCAGCCACCGTCGGCGCGGCGGGGCCGGGTCCACGGCGACCGGCGGTCGGGTGAGCCGCCGCCCCACGAGCACCCAGAGGACCGCGCCGCTGTTGTAGAGGGTGTCGGCCACCCGCGAGAACATCGGGTACGACGAGTTGTCGACCGACGCGAAGATCAGGTCGGCGACGCCGAGCAGGATGAGCGAGATCGCGAACGGGCGCATCTCGTGGTGCTCGTCGGGCCGGCACCGCGCGAGCACGCCCATCGCCACGAGGACCGAGGCGACCTTGACCACGGCCAGGGTGGCGAACACGGCGGTGTCGTGCCGATCCGCCGCGGCGCGCTGCACGAGGGCCGCGAGCGGCAGCGCCCACAGGATGCAGGTGGCGCCGACCACCATGATCGCCACGTCGAGCCGCCGCGTCCGGCTGATGCGACGCCTCGAGGAGGGCAGCACGGAGGCGCCCACGACGAGGAGCAGGTTGGCGACGATGAACGCCGGGATCCACGCGGGGCCGCCGACCGGGTTGTGCCCCAGCACGGCCGCCACCCACCACGCGACGTTGGAGAGCCCGTACAGGAGCATCCCCGACCCCGCGATCCGCCAGGCGAGCTGGGCCCGGCCCTCGCAGCGGCGCGCCCCGTCGAGCACCGAGGCGCCGCCGAGGAGCGCGAGCAGCGCGTGGACGAGCGCCATGGTGTGCGCGGTGGGTCGTTCCCAGCCGGACCCACCGAGGGCGATGGCCACGGTAGGGGCGAGGACCCCGACGGCAGCGGTGGGCCCGACCGCCGCCAGCCCCTCCTTCCAGGGAGGCAGTCGCCGGGCAGCGTCGGGCGCGGTGTCGGTCGAGGTGGGAGAGGAGTCGTCGTCGTTCACGAGGGGCGTCGGGTCGCGGGTCGGTTCGCGCCCATGGCTGATCGGCCGCGCCCGGGCGATCCTGAACGTTCGCCGCGATGTCCTCGACGTCGCCCCGAGCACGGGCGTGCACCGCCCCGCGCGGATCTGACGGGTCGTCAGGACTGCGGCAGACTGGCGACGAGTCCCGGACAGGAGGGAGCGCTGGTGGACCTGACCTGGAGCGAGTCCGAGGAGGCCTTCCGCGAGGAGGCCCGCTCCTGGCTCGAGGACAACGTCCCCCGCCCTGCGCTCCCCTCGGGCGACACGAGGGAGGGCTTCGCCGCGCACCTCGAGTGGGAGCGTCGCCTGCACGAGGCCCGCTGGTCCGTCGTGTCGTGGCCGGAGGAGTACGGCGGCCGCGGCGCCTCGCTGTGGGAGTGGCTCATCTTCGAGGAGGAGTACTACCGGGCCGGAGCCCCGCAACGGGTCACCCAGAACGGGATCTTCCTGCTCGCGCCCACGCTGTTCGAGTTCGGCACGCAGGCCCAGCAGGACCACTACCTGCCCCGCATGGCCGCCGCGGTGGACCTGTGGTGCCAGGGGTGGTCGGAGCCGAACGCCGGGTCGGACCTCGCCGCGGTCCGCTCACGGGCGGTGCGCGACGACCGGGCCGGCGGCTGGGTGCTCTCGGGCCAGAAGACCTGGACGACCCGCGGTGCCTTCTGCAACTACCTGTTCGGCCTGTTCCGCAGCGACCCCGAGTCGGAGCGTCACAAGGGCCTGACCTACTTCCTGGTCCCGCTCGACAGCGACGGCGTGACCGTGCGCGGGTTCGGCCGCCTCGACGGTGACGAGGGGTTCGCCGAGGTCTTCCTCGACGAGGTGTTCGTGCCGGACGACGACGGCACCCCCGAGACCATGCTCCGGGGCGGTGTCCTCGGCGAGGTGCACGGTGGGTGGGGCGTGGCCATGGCGACGACGTCCTCGGAGCGGGGCCTCACGCTGCGCTCGCCCGGACGGTTCCAGGCCACCGCGCAGCGGCTGGTGGAGCTCGCCCGCGAGCGCTCGCGGGACGGCGCGCTGACCGACCTCATGGCCGACGCCGTCGTCGACGCGTGGATCGACGCCGAGGCCTACGCGCAGTACACGCTCGCGGACGTCACGGGGATCGTCGAGGGCCGCTCGCCCGGCGCGCGCTCCTCGTACAACAAGCTCTTCTGGTCCGAGCTCGACGTCCGACTGCACGAGGTCGCGCTCGACCTCCTCGGTCCCGACGCGGAGCTCGCCGGGCCGTGGATGACCGGCTACCAGTTCGCGCTGTCGGGCCCGATCTACGCCGGCACGAACGAGATCCAACGCAACATCGTGGCCGAGCGCGTGCTCGGCCTGCCGCGGAGGTAGCGGATGAGGTTCGCACTGAGCGACGACCAGCTGGAGCTGTGCTCGGCGGTGCGTCGGCTGCTCGAGGACACCTGCACCCCCGACGCGGTCCGTGCGGCGTGGGCGGATGCGGCGCTGGCGGGCGGCGGCCCGGGCGGCGGCGACGGCACCGTGCCCGCCGCGTGGGGCGCGCTGGCCGAGATGGGCGTGTTCGGCGTCTGCGTGCCGGAGGCCCACGGCGGGCTCGGCATGACCGACGAGGACCTGGTGCCCCTGCTGCTCGAGGTGGGCAGGGCTGCGCTGCCCGAGCCGGTCTCGTCGACCGCGGGGGTCGCGGCGAACCTCCTCGCCAGGTGGGCGCCGCCGGCGCTGGCCGACAAGTGGCTGCCCCGCGTCGCCGCCGGCGAGGTCCGCGTCGGCGTCGGGTTCCCGCCCGAGGGCGGTGGCGCGCCGACCGTCGCGCAGGCCGCCGCGTGCGACGCACTGCTCCTGTTCGACCGGGGCGAGGTGCACCTCGTCGAGCCCACGGCCGTCGAGCTCGAACCGCTGCGCGCCGTGGACGGGTCGCAGCACCTGGCCCGCGTCAGGTGGGCGCCCACCCCGGAGACCCTCGTCGCCGGTGGCGAGCAGGGCGCCGCCGCGACCGGCGAGGCGTTCGACCGCGCGGCGCTGGGCGCCGCCGCGATGCTCGTGGGGCTGTCGCGCCGGATGCTCGACATGGCGGCGCAGTACGCGACGGAGCGCCAGCAGTTCGGCGTGCCGATCGGCTCGTTCCAGGCGGTCAAGCACCAGCTCGCCGACGCGTCGCTCGCGGTCGAGTTCGCCGAGCCGCTGGTGCTGCGCGCCGCCAACTCGGTCGCGCACCACGATCCGTCCGCGTCCGTGCACGTGTCGATGGCCAAGGCGAAGGCGTCGGACGCGGCGAACGGCGCCGCCCGCACGTCGCTACAGGTGCACGGCGCGATCGGGTACACGGTCGAGTACGACCTGCACCTCTACATGAAGCGCGCGTGGTCGCTCGCCGCCCGGTTCGGCGACGCGGCGTTCCACCGGCGGAGGGTGCGCGCCGCGGTGCTGGAGGTCTGAGGTGCGGGCACTCGTGCAGCGGGTGTCCCGGGCCGCGGTGCACGTCGACGGCGAGGTCGTCGGCGCGGTCGGCCCCGGCCTCTGCGTGCTGGTCGGGGTGACGCACGACGACGGCGAGCGCGAGGCGGTGCGGCTCGCCGAGAAGGTGTGGCACCTGCGGATCTTCGAGGACGACGACGGCGCGATGAACCGCGCGGTCGCCGACACGTCGGGTGAGGTGCTGGTGGTCAGCCAGTTCACCCTCTACGGCGACACGCGCAAGGGCCGCCGCCCCTCGTGGATCGACGCGGCCCGCCCCGAGCACGCGGAGCCGCTGGTCGACCGCTTCGCCGACGCGCTGCGCGACCTCGGTGCCACGGTGGACACTGGCGTGTTCGGGGCCGACATGCAGGTCGAGCTGGTCAACGACGGGCCCGTCACACTGCTGGTCGAGGTGTGAGCGGCACCCGCCCTGCACGGCCCGCGGGCGGCGGGCCGTGGCCCGGCCCGCCGGTTCCGGGCAGACTGCCCCCGATGCACCATGAGCTCACCACCCGCGGCATCCGGCTCCTCGGCGCGCAGGGCCGGGTCGAGCTCGGACCCGCACGCCCCGCCGCGACCGTCCGCGCCGGAGGCCGTGAGCGCCGGTGGCTGCCCCAAGTGGGCCGCGTCGAGTCGGAGCACGCGTGGCGGGCGGACGGGGGGCCGGCGGGGATCGAGCTCGAGGTCGAGCTGCACGCCTCCGACGGTGGCGTGGCCCTCACCACGCGGCTGCGCAACACCGGACCCGACACCGTGGAGGTCGAGCGGCTCGGGCTGCTCCGCAGCGACTCGCTGCGGGTCGGGGAGGACCCACGCCGCTGGAGGGCGTACCGCAACGGCTACCAGTCGTGGGCGGGCACCAGGACCATCGGCGTCGACGAGGCCGACGCCGACCTGCCGACCCGGCTCGTGCGGATCAGCGGCACGGACGCGAAGCACCGGTCGCCCGGCACCGCCGGACACGTGCGCTCCGACTCGCTCGGGGTCGTGTGCGAACCGGTCAGCGGTGACGCCCTCGGCGTCACGGTGACGTCGCTCGCCGACGCGTTCGGGTTCGTCGAGCTGGTCGCGCCGCGGGGGCACCTCGACCGGTTCGAGGTCTGGTGCGACCTCGACGGCATCCCGGTCGCGCCCGGCGAGGCCGTCGAGGCCTCGGCGTGGCTCACCGCCGCCCACGGGCAGGACGCGGGCGGCGCCGCGCTCGCCGCGGCCACCGAGGTGGCGGGCCGGGTGATGCGGGCGAGGGGGACCGATGCCGAGCCGCCCGCCGGCTGGTGCTCCTGGTACTACTACTTCGCGAAGGTGACCGAGGCGGACGTGCTCGAGAACCTCGAGGTCCTCGCATCGGACGGCCGGGACGGGCCCACCTTCGGGTGCCAGTACGTGATGGTGGACGACGGGCACCAGTCGCGCATCGGCGACTGGCTCACCACCGACGGCGACAAGTTCCCCTCCGGCATGCCCGCCGTGGCGGAGCGGATCCGCGACGCCGGGTTCGACGCCGGGATCTGGTGGGCGCCGTTCCTCGTCCACCCCGAGTCGGGGGTCGCGGCCGAGCACCCCGAGTGGCTCGTGCGCAACGAGCGCGGCCGCCCCATCGTCGGCATCCTCAACCCGGTGTGGTCCGCGACGTCGCCGATGCGGGTGCTCGACACCACCCACCCCGAGGTGCTCGACCACCTGCGCCACGTCGCGCGCGTGATCGGCGACGACTGGGGCTACGCGATCCAGAAGCTGGACTTCCTGTACGCGGCCGCGCTGCCCGGGGTGCGCCACGACCGCACCGTGACCCGCGCGAGGTCGCTGCGGATGGGCCTGGAGGCGATCCGCGAGGGTGCCGGCGAGCACGGCTTCCTCCTCGGCTGCGGCTGCCCGCTCGGGCCGGCGATCGGTGTGGTCGACGCGATGCGGATCGGTGCGGACGTGACCCCGTACTGGTCGAGCGCGGTGGACCGGATCGGCGGGCGCGGCCGGCACGGGCTCGCGACGCGCAACGCCGTGGTCAACGTGACCACGCGCGCGGTCGTGGACCGGCGCTGGTGGCGCAACGACCCGGACTGCCTGATGGTGCGCGACACCGACACGCGGCTCACCGAGGAGGAGGTCCGCGTGCTCGCCACGGTGATGGGCATGACGGACGGGATGCTCGTCCTGTCCGACCGGCTCAGCCGCGTCGGTGCGGCGCGCCACGAGGTCATCCGCACGGCGCGGGACCTCGCGGGCGGCCGCGTGGTGGTGCCCGACCTGTTCGAGCGGGCCCTTCCGGAGCTGCTCGTCGCCGAGCACGAGGGACACGTGGACGTGGGGGTGCTCAATCTGGGCGAGCGCACCCGCCAGGTCGCGGTGGACCTGGGACGCCGCGGGATCCGCTGCGACGACGGCACCTACCGGGAGCTGTGGACCGGACGGCCGGTCGAGGTCCGTGGCGGCCTCGCCGACTTCGGCCCGGTCCCCCCGCACGCGGCGAGGGTCCTGCGCATCGGGCGCGACCACCCGGGCGCGCCGACCACGGCCTGATCGGGCCGCCTCCTCGCCGGGGGTGACCCCAGCGGATCCGCCCGTCCTGCGGGACGACCCGGCGCGCCCGGTTTCACTTGGCGCCCGCACTGGGTAGGTGCGCCGAGGTTGGGCGCGGTACGGCGCGCGAGCGAGGGAGCAGGATGACCGACACCCGGGTCGCGGAACCAGACGTGGTGGAGCCAGCCGTCGTGGAGCCGGTGGTGGCGGAGCCGGTCGTGGAGGTGCGGGTCGACGGCCCGGCCGGACCGGTCACGGCGGTCGGGCACGACGCCGCACCGCCGGGGACGGAGCCGGACGGAGGTGCACCTCGCCGCGACGGCCCGGAGGTGCGCCCGGTCGACGATCCGGGGTCCTTCACGGCATGGCTGCTGCCCGTGCTGCTGGTCGGCGTGGCGCTCGTGCTGGAGGCGCTCCGACTGCACCTGCCGCTGCTGGTGCTGTCCGCCGCCACGACCTGCCTGCTGCTCGTCCACCGGTTCGTGATCCACCCCTGGCACGTCCGGTGGGGCGCGACCCGGGCGGAGGCATCCGCGCCGTTGCCGGGTGACGAGCTGCTCGACCGGGCGGTCGTGACGACGCGGGCGGTCACGATCGACGCCCCCGTCGAGCAGGTGTGGGACTGGGTCGTCGAGCTCGGGGTCGGGCCGGACGGGTGGTGCACACCGGGCCACCTCGCCGAGGGCCGCTCCACCGACGGCATCGTCACCGACGGCATCGTCCCCGCGCTCGGCGACCTCGGCGGCGGCGCCGGTGCCCCCGGCGCGGGGTACGAGGTGCTGCGCATCGAGGCGCCGCACACCCTGGTCAGCCGCGGCGCCGACGGCACGACGTGGTGCCTGCACCTCCGCGATGCCGGGGGCGGGCGCACGAGGCTCGTCAGCAGGTTCCGCTCGAGCCCGGCCGGGCCCGACGGCAGCGCCCCGCTCGCGGACCCGTTGGAGTTCCTGCGGGAGCGGCGGATGCTGCGGGGGCTCCGGACACGGGCCGAGTCGGGCGCGCCGATGCCGCGGACGACGAGCGTGTGCGTGTCCTGAGGCGCCGACCGGCCGCGGCGCTGGCGTGTCGTCACTTGACGACGGTCCGCCACCGGTAGCGGGCGTCGCCGGGGGCGGTGTCGCAGCGCAGCAGCCCCTTGTCGGTGCGGACGACCTTGCCCGCGTCGGCGGTGCGGCAGAACATCCCCGCCCGGGGCGTGGCCTGGGCGGCCTGGACGGAGTGGACGGCCTGGACCGGGGCGGGACGGTTCGTTGCCGCGCCCGCGGTGGCGGGTGCGGCGAGCAGGGCCGTCGAGGGGACGGCGAGGGCGAGGAGCGCGAGCAGGGGCGCGGTCAGGGCACGTCGGGCGCGCATGGGGGACCTCCGGGGACTGGCGGCACCGTTCGCCGCCGTGGCGGGCCCCCGAGGTCGGCGGGAGCGACCGGCCGCCGACGGTAGACCCGGCCCGACCGCGCGTCAGCGGGCCGCGCGACCCCCGTCCGAGGCGAGGCGGAACGGCTCGCCGACGTCCCACAGGTGGTGCACCTGCTCGTGGAGGAGGTACCGGATGAAGGTGTCGACGGTGAACGCGGCGCCGTCGCCGCGGCGGCCCGGGCGGCCCAGCTCGTCGGGGCGGACGGCGGCGAGCTCGCCCGCCGCGGCGGTCGCGGCCTCACGGAGCTCGCCGGCGACCGTGCCCGGGTCCTGCTCGCCGTAGCGGTCCTCGACCGCCGTGGCGTCCTGGTCCCAGTTCGCGAACACGGGATCGTGCTCGGCGCGCATCGAGCGGAGCCGACCGGTGCAGACCCGCAGCACGTCGCGGACGTGGCACGCGTACTCCAGCGGGGACCAGCGGTCGGGGCGGGGGCGGGTGCGGACGTCGTCGCGTGCGAGCACCCGCTCCCACGCCTCGGTGGTCGCCTCGATCGTGGCGGCCGCCGAACTGACGTCCAGCGTGGTCGTGTCCAGGCCGCACTCCGGGCACGGTTGTGCGACCACCCACGTCCAGTCCTTGGTGTCAGGTGGGATCGGGTCCTCGGTCATCGTCCTCCCTTCCCCTGTCCGACCCCCCCGGGGCTCAGCCCTCGAAGGGCCCGCGGCCCATCTGGTGGCGCACCGTCTGCACCGGTGCGTTCGTGAGCGTGCGGCGCTGCCAGTTCGCCCCGTCCACGACGAGCGTGTGGCCGGAGATGAACGCCGCGTACGGCGAGGCGAGGAACGTCGCCGCCCAGCCGAGCTCGCGGGGTCGGCCCACCCGCATCGCGGGCTGCCGGTCGTCCTTGTCGTCGAGCTGGCCGAGGTTCCCCCGGATGTCGCGGGTCATGTCCTCGTGGGGCATCAGCCCGGGCACCAGGCAGTTGACCTGGATCCCGTAGGGGCCCCACTCCACCGCGAGCGTCTCGGTGAGGTTCTTCACCCCTGCCTTGGCCGCCGCGGAGTGCGCGAACCCCGGCCCCCCGGTCCACGCGTACGACGCGCCCACGTTGACGATCGACGCGCGGGAGCCGGCCGCGAGGTGGCGCCGCCCGAACTCCCTGCAGCACAGGAAGGTGCCGTTGAGGGTGATGTCGACCACCGTCCGCCACGCGTTGGGGGAGGTGTCCTCCGCGGGGACCGGGAAGTTCGCCGCGGCGTTGTTGACCAGCACCCGCGGCAGCCCGAACTCGTCGGTCGCCGCGTCGAACGCGGCGGCGATCGCGTCCGCGTCGCGGATGTCGCAGGGCACGGTCAGCACCGGCGCCCCGAGGCGCTCCATCTCCTCCCGACCTGCCTCCAGGTGCTCGGGCTTGCGGCTGGCGATCACGATCGACGCGCCGAGCCGGGCGAACTCCGCGGCGATCGCCTTGCCGAGCCCGGTGCCGGCGCCGGTGACGAACACCGCCTCGCCGTCGTAGGTGCCCGGGGGCAGCGCGGTGGCGCCCTCCGGTGGCGCTGGTGCGAGTCCGATCGGTTCCGTCACTGCCGCTCCTCAGCTCCCCGTGTAGCGCGGCTCGCGCCCCTCGGCGCGGGCCGCGCGCAGCTCCGCCAGGTCATCGCTGCGGTTGACGAAGGTCTGGAACACCATCTCGTCGTCCATCGAGGCCCGGATCGCCGGACGGGAGAGGTGCGCGATGAGCAGGCGCGCCATCTTCACGGTGACCGCCGGGGCCCGGGCCACCTGCAGCGCCATCTCGTACACCGTCTCGTCGAGCTCGTCGGGTGGCACCACGCGGCTCACGATGCCGTGGTGCAGCGCCTCGTCGGCCTCCATCACCCGCCCGGTGAGGACCATGTCGCTGACGACCCCGTGCCCGCACATCGCGTGCAGCACCGAGATGCCCCCGGTGTCGGGGATGACGCCGTGGGTGAGCTCGGGGAGGCGGAAGCGGGTGCCCTCCGCGGCGACGCGCACGTCGCACAGCAGTGCCCGCTGGAACGAGCCGCCCATCACCCACCCCTTGCAGGCGACGAACACCGGCGCGTCGATCTCCCACAGCTGCTGGATGCCGCGGTGGCCGCGCCGCATGAGCTCGTGGTGGGACAGCTCGACCTTGACGGTGCCGATCGAGCCGACGTCGCGACCGGAGGAGAACGAGCGTCCCTCGCCCCTCCACACGATCGCCCTCACGTCCGGCCTCGCCTTCAGCTCGCCGAGGATCTCGAAGAGCTGGGCGTCCATGTCGTCGTCGAACGCGTTGTGCTTCTCGTCGTGGTCGTTCGTGATCGTCGCGATCGGACCGTCGATCTCCAACCGCACCTGTCCTGCCATGGCGGCGAAGCTAGCCCCGCGGTCGGCCACGATCCCCGGAAAGGTGGGCCCTCAACGAGCGTCCCCGGCCGGGTCGGGTGCACCGCGCCCGGCGGGGAGCGCGCCCTCGGGGAGGAGGTCCTCGACCGGGACCACCCAGCCGTGGGGGTCGGGGCGGCGGCCCTGCTGGAGGTCGATCAGCCGGCGGCGCAGCTCCACGGTGAGCCGGCCCGGTTCGCCGTCGCCGACGGCGCGGGTCACGCCGTCGTGGTGGATCGCGCCGATCGGCGCGACCACCGCCGCGGTGCCGCAGGCGAACACCTCGGCGAGCGAGCCGTCGGACAGCCCCCGCAGGACCTCGTCGATGGACGTCGGTTCCTCGGCGATCTCGTCGATGTCGTCGACGTCGCGGGCGAGCGTCAGCAGCGAGTCGCGGGTGACCCCGTCGAGGATCGTGCCGGTGAGCGGCGGGGTCGTCAGGACGGTGCGGCCCAGCCGCTGCCAGACGAACACGACGTTCATGGCGTTGAGCTCCTCGACCCAGCGGCGCTCCGCGGCGTCGAGCCACAGCACCTGGTCGTGCCCCGCGGCGGCTGCCCGCCCGTGCGCGGCGAATCCCGCCGCGTAGTTGCCGGCGAACTTCACCGCGCCGGTGCCACCGGTGCTGGCACGCACGTCGGAGGCCTCGACGGCGACCGAGATCGCCCGGAGGCGGTCACCGAAGTACTCCGCCACCGGGGAGGCGATCACGATGAACAGGTACTCCTCCGCCGGCCGGACCGAGAGGTGTGCCTCCGAGGCGAACGCGAATGGGCGGACGTACAGCGCGGCACCCTCGCTCGCCGACACCCAGTCGCGGTCGATCGCCGCGAGCAGCGCGCACGCGAGCTCGAAGGCGCCCTCGGGCAGGGCGGGGATCGCGAGGCGAGCCGAGCTGGCCCGCATGCGGGCCGCGTTGCGGTCCGGGCGGAACAGCGCCACTCGCCCGTCCTCCAGTCGGTAGGCCTTCAGCGCCTCGAAGACCGACTGGCCGTAGTGCAGCGCGAGGGTGGCGGGGCTGAGGCCCAGGGGAGCGAACGGCTGGACCTCGAGCGGCCCCCAGGCGCCGTCCGCGTAGCGCATCACGACCATGTGGTCGGTGAAGTTCGCGCCGAAGACGGGCGCGGCGAGCACGCGCGCTCGGGTGTCGTCGTCCAGCGGTCGGGGGTTGGGGTGGATCCGGACCTCGGTCACGTCACCATCATCGCGGCGGCGCCGGCACCGGCGGTGGTGGGCGGGGGCCCACGCCCCGCCGGGAGGGGCCCCGCACACGGCCACGCACCGGGGGCGCTCGCCTAGGTTGGATCCGCATGAGGTCGACACGCCACGCCCTGCTGCCCGCGCTCCTCGCACTGCTCGCGCTCCTCGCCGGCGCGTGCAGCGACGACGACGGTGACGGCGCGACCCCCACCGAGCCCGCGGAGGAGTCCCGTGGGGACGAGCGCTCGGGTGAGCCCGCCACGCCGGACCTCGAGCCCCGCGTCGTGACCTACGAGGGCGCGCCCACCGACGCCCCCGACGAGTACGACGTGGTCACCGTGGTCGAGCAGGGTGATCCCGACGCCGAGAACGTCCTGGTGCTCGTGCCGGGCACCTCGGCGGGCGCGGGCTACTTCCTCCCCCTCGGCGAGGACATCGTCACCGCCGCACCGGACTGGCAGGTGTGGTCGGTCGACCGTCGCGAGAACCGCCTCGAGGACCACTCGCTGGTGGACCGCCGGCGCAGCGGCGAGGCCGAGTCCCAGGAGGTGTTCGACTACTACCTCGGCTGGATCGCGGACGACACGATCAGCCCGCACTTCGAGCCGCCGACCGACGACGAGGTCGCGTTCGCCCGCGACTGGGGCATGGCCGTCGCGGTCGAGGACCTGCACGTGGTGGTCGAGGAGGCGGCGTCGCGGGGCGGGAGCGTCGTGCTCGCCGGTCACTCGCTCGGCGGGTCGATCACGATCGCGTACGCCACCTGGGACTTCGACGGCACCCCCGGCTACGAGCACCTCGACGCGATCGGGCTCATCGACGGCGGGAGCCGCCCGCTGGACCCCGAGGCGGACGTGGAGGCGCAGCTCGCCGAGCTGCAGGAGGGCACCCCCTTCAACGACCTGCTCGGCGTCGGCCTGCCGTGGGCGCCCGGGGTGTTCAACGTGCTGGGCGCCACCGGGGTGCTGCTGGAGCCGGACGAGCCGTCGATCGCGTACGAGTTCCCGCTGCTGCCGGACGCGCTCAAGCCCCCGGTGAGGCCCACGAACGCGGCGCAGTACGGGTACGCGCTCGACGTCGACACGAGCCCGCCGAACCTGGCGCTGGTCCACCTCTCGCTGGGCTCCCTCGCCGAGGAGGGGGACCCGCGGGGCTGGGTGGACGACGGGGCCGTGCCGCTCGAGCGTGCCGCCCGCATGTTCGCCGGCATCGAAGGCATCGACGGCACCGCCTGGTACCACCCGCTGCGCCTCACGCTGGACGGGGGGTACGTGAACCTCGGCAACGCGAACCCGGCGCAGGACCGCCTGGGCATCCGTGCCATCCACGGACCGGACCTCTCGCTGCCCATCTACGCGTTCGAGACCGGCTTCGGCGAGGGCCGCGTCCTCGCCGGCGCCCGCCTGCTCGCCGAGCAGGCCGGCATCCCGGAGGACGACCTGACCCTCGTCGAGCGCCACGAGGTCACCCACACCGACCCCATGGCGATCGAGCCCGACAACCCGCTGGTCGAGACGCTCGTGCCCTTCCTGGAGTCCGTGGCGGCCCGCTGAGGCACGCCGGCGCCCACGCCGGTCCCTGCCGGCTCCTCCGCCCGGCGGCGAGCACGGCTCGCGGGGTCGTCTACCCTGACCGCGTCGATTCGGGAGGGAGTCGTCGGGGGAGGGAGCGGCATGGGATCTGGCGCGGAGGCCGTCGGTCCGCGGGCGCTCGCCGGCAAGGCGGCCGTCCGGCAGGTGCTCGACCAGCTGGCGCCGGCGGGGTGGCGGGCGCTGCACGACCGGGCCTGCCCCTCCGGGATGGGCATCGACCACGTCGTCGTGGGACCCGGCGCGGTGATCGTGCTGGGCACCCGCACGTGGGAGGGCGACGTCGAGGTCCGCGGCGATCGCCTCGTCGTGTCGGGCTGGAACAAGGTCGCCGACCTCCGCTGCCTCGCCGCGCAGGCCGAGGTGGTCGAGCGGTGCCTCGGTGGGTCGGTCGGCGTGGACCACGCGGTCGTGTTGACCACCCGACCGCAGCTGGCGCCCTGCCTCGTGGGCAGGGCGGGCCTGCTCGGCATCGACCGGCTCGAGCACGAGATCCTCTCGACCCCACCCCGCTTCGACACCGCCGAGGTCGAGCGGATGGCCACCCACCTCGAGCGTTCCCTGCCGGCCGCCACCGGGTCCGTCCCGGCCCCATCCGTCGGGGGTGGGGACGATCCGGTCCTCGGGTTCACGACCCGCCTGCTCTACCTGGCCGAGGAGCGCTCCCACGATCGCAGTGCCCGACTCTGCCTGCACGACGAGCACGGCGACCGGCTCGGGACCAAGGAGGTCGCCTCCGGGGAGGTGCGGACCGAGCACCGCGACGACGAGCTGGCGCTCGCCGTGCTCGAGGCCGCCCGCGGCGACGGCCTCGGCCTCGACCCGGCGCGCATCCCGAAGGTGCCGGTGGACCTGCCCGGAGGGCGCCTGTTCGGGTGGTTGAGCGGCGTGTACACCTCGTTGCTCGTCGGCCACCTGCGCCGGGCGCCCGGAGGCGGTGTGCAGCTGGAGGGCACGTGGGCGAACCCCTCCGACGGCGTCGTGCGGCTGGGACACGTCGACCTCGCCTCCGGCGGAGTGGTCGTCACCGCGCCGGGGCGGATCGCCCGCGACGGCGCCACCGCGGCGCGCTACCTCGCCGTCCTCCGGGACCGCTGCCCGCTCGGCTGAGTCGCCACGCCCGCCACCCACGACGCCCGTAAAGTCGGTCCCGCATGGAGCTCGAGATCTGGCTCGGCGACATCACCACCCTCGACGTCGACGCGGTGGTCAACGCCGCGAACCCGCAGCTCGCGCCGGGTGGTGGGGTGTGCGGTGCGATCCACGCCGCGGCGGGCCCCGGCCTCGCGGAGGAGTGCCGCCGCATCGGTGGCTGTGCGACGGGCGACGCGAAGGTCACGGGCGGGCACGGACTGCCCGCGCGCTGGATCGTGCACGCGGTCGGTCCGGTCTGGCAGGGCGGCGACGCCAGCGAGGTCGAGCTCCTCGCATCGGCGTACCGGCGGGCGGTGGAGGAGGCCGACGCGCTCGGCGCCACCTCGATCGCCTTCCCCGCGATCTCGACGGGGATCTACGGGATGCCCCTGGACCTCGCGAGCGAGACCGCCGTCGGGACGCTCGCCCGGCTGGAGCCCCGCAACCTCCGCCGCTGCGTGCTCGTCGCGTTCGACGACACGACCCGTGCGGCGCTCGAGGCGGCCGTCGCCGCCCTCGAGGACCGGTGAGCGGACCCGGGACGACCGGGGAGGACCTCGCGGACCGTCCCCCGGCGGCGGCGTCGAAGGAGGAGCTGCAGCAGCTGCGCCGCCGGGCGCGCCGCTCGCCGCTGACCTGGCTCCTCGACGTGCGCAGCGGGGAGCGCGCCCTGCGCGCGGCGGTCCACGGGCAGGAGGAGGTCGGTCGCCAGCTCGGCAAGCTCGGTCCCGGGTGGTACGTGCTGCACTCCGTTCCCGTCGGCGGGACCGTCATCGACCACCTCGTGATCGGTCCCCCCGGCGTGTTCGCCCTCGCCGTGCGGAACCACCTCCGGGACCGGGTCAAGGTCACGCGGCGCACGGTCAAGGTCAATGGGCGCCCCACCTCGTACCTGGTGGACGTGCTCGAGGCGCCCGCGCTCGCGTCCGGACGGCTCTCCGAGGCGTGCGAGCAGCCCGTCGAGGTCCGCGCCGTGCTCGTCGTGCTGGCCGGTCAGTTCGTCGTGAAGCGCCAGCCCGACCAGGTGGCCGTGGTCGGCCGGAAGCAGATCGCCCGATGGCTCATGGAGCAGCCGGAACGGCAGGGCTACGACACCACCACCGCGATCCACGAGGTGGCACGGCGGCCCGGCACCTGGGGGTGACCCTGCCGCGCCGGGCCGGTCGCACGCGGTGTCGGTGCGAGCGACGACAATGGTGCCGAGCGCCCCGCAGCCTCCCCGTTCGGACGACACCCGCAGGAGCACGATGGCATTCGGACAGGCCCCCGGCCCACCCGCATCGCCCAGGCAGATCGCCCGGATCGAGGAGCTGCTCCGGCGCGCGGGGTTCGAGTCCTTCCGCGAGGCACGGCACCCCTACGGGCTCAACCAGCGCCAGGCCCGCGGGCGGTTCACGGTCGCCGAGGCCGAGGAGCTGCTCGAGCGGCTCGAGGCGGCGGAGGAGGTCCAGCTCTCCCGTGCCCCCGAGGCGGACGAGGCACCGGCCCCGCCACCGCCCGCACCGACCCGCACCGCGGGGCGGGCCGCGCCCCGGCGTGCGGCGCCGCAGCCGAGGACCCTGCGGTCCCTCCCCGACGACGTGCTCGCGGACGAGCTGGTGCGCCGGGGCTGGTGCTGCATCCCGCCACCGGCCGAACCCGCGTGAGCGTCGCCGACCTGCCCGAGCGCAGCGTCCGCTGGTTCGACGAGCTCCAGCAGCGGCATCGCTGGATCGCACAGCCGGTCGGTGTGATCAAGAAGTACGGGGACGACCGCGGCAGCGCGCTCGCCGGGCTGGTCACCTACTCGGTGTTCCTCGGGATGCTGCCCCTGCTCGTGGTCGCGCTCACCGTGCTCGGCGGGGTGCTCGAGGGGTCGGAGCGGTTGCGCGACGCGGTGCTCGACTCGACCTTGTCGCAGCTCCCCGTCATCGGCCAGCGCATCGAGGAGGACGTCTCCGCGCTGTCGATCAGCGGCCCCTGGCTGATCATCGCCATCGCCGGCCTCGTGTGGAGCTCGTTCGGGATCTACCACAACCTCCAGCTGGCGCAGAACCTCGTGTGGAACGTCGAGGGCCAGTACCACCAGGGGTTCGTGAGCCGGCACCTGCGGGCGCTGCTGCTCTACGTGATGCTGTTCGTCGCGGCGGTCGGACCGACCTTCATCCCCGACCTCTCGTTCCTGCGGATCGGCCCCGGCGTGGTGTCGGAGGTGGGCCCGCTGGTCTTCGGCTCGCTCGTCGCCTCGGTGCTGCTGCTCGGCGTGTTCCGCATCACCACGGCGCCCGTGGTCCGCACGGGCTGGCTGGTGCCCGCCGCGATCGCCGCGGGCATCTTCTGGGAGTCGCTGCAGCGCCTCGGCTCGTGGATCGTCTCGGACCGGCTGCTCGAGGCCGAGGACCTCTACGGCGCCATCGGGCTCGTCGTGGTCACGCTCTTCTGGATCAACCTGCTCGCGAGGTCGCTCGTGCTCGCGAACGAGGTCGCGGTGGTGAGCCGGCGTCGCCTGTGGCCCCGGCGCATCGCCCAGCCCCCGCTCTCCGAGGCCGACAAGCGGGTGCTCGAGGCCCTCGTGCTCAACGAACGGCGACGACCCGAGCTGGTGATCGACGTCTCGTTCGTGGACCCGTCCCCGACGGACGCGGGCGCCGAACCGGCAGCGGAGGGAGGTGTCGGCGAGGACCTTGCGGGGGAGCGCGACCCGGACCCGCGGCCCTGAGGTCGTGGTCGGCGGGAGCGGTCAGGTCGCGGGCTCGAGCACGACCACGGGGATCTCGCGGTCGGTCTTCCGCTGGTACCCCGCGTAGTTGTCGTGCTTCGAGGTCAGGCGCTGCCACAGCTCCGTGCGCTCGTCCCCGTCGACGATCCTCGCCCGCATCCGCCGCTTCGGCCCGCCCTGCACCGCCACCTCGACCTCGGGGTCGTCGCGCAGGTTGAGGAACCAGGCGGGGTGGCGGTCGTCGCCGCCCCGCGACGCGACGATCACCATGCGGTCGCCCTCGACCAGCGGGGAGGTGAGCATCGTCGAGCGGGGCTGACCGCTCCTGCGGCCCGTCGTGGTGAGCTCCAGCACCGGCATGTGCATGAGCTCGTTGCCGAGCCGGCCGCCGCTCACCGTGCGCAACGCCCGATGCACACCGTTCATGACCTTGAACATCGCGTCGTGCACGGGGTGAACCTACCCGAAGCGGTCCGCAGCCCGCCGGAGGCCGTACCGTCCATGCCGTGACCACCGCGAACGATCTCGCCGACGTGCTGCTCGACCTGGTCGAGGCGCAGCTCGCCGCGCTCGCGCGCGGCCCGCTGCCGCGCTTCGAGCTCCCCGGCGCACTGCTCGGCCACGAGGTCGGTGCGGACGTCCGGGCCGACCTCCTCTTCACGCTCGGGCTGCTGCACGAGGCGGGCCGCAAGGAGGTCGACGGCATCGATGTGGCCGACGCGATCAGCTCGCTGCTCGCCGGGGTGCACGGCCGTCGCACCCACACCTTCTACTCGTACCGGGTCGCGGAGACCGTCGCCCGGTACGGCCGGTTCGACGCGGCGAACCCCGTCCTGGCACCGCTGGACGACGCGCAGCGCGAGCAGGTCGCGGTCGCCGTCGACTCCACCGAGTGGCTGGAGCTGCTCGACGCGGGGATCCTGCCCCGCAACTACGCCGCGGTGCTCGCGCGCTGCGAGCACGCGCGCCACCGCCTCGGCCTGCTGCACGACACCACGGTGCTCGACGAGCTGCTCGGCCGGGTCACCGCGATGCTCGGCGGCCACCTCGACGACTCCAACGCCCGCATCGGCCGCTACGACATCTACACCGTCGACATCCACCTGTTCTGCGAACCCCTCGCCGCGCAGCTCGGCGAGCCGTGGCGGGCCGGCGCGCTCGCGGCGCTCGGGCTCGTCGACCGCGTCGCGACCCGCGACGGCGCCGCGGTCCCGTGGGGACGGTCCACCGGGGTGCTCGCGACCTGCCACACGATCGAGCTCGCCGGGCTCGTCGCCCGCCACGACCTCGTCGAGGACGTCGACCGGTGGGTCGCCCGTGCCGAGCAGGCGGCCCCGCAGCTCGACGGGTGGTTCCGCGACGGCTGGGTCACCGCGCACCAGCACCGCTCCAGCGACCCCTACCGCGGGCTCGACCGGCGGTTGCAGATGACCCTGGACTGCCTCGGCAAGCTCGTCGACGCCGCCGTGGGGCTCCAGCTGCTCGGCGACCGGCCGGTGCCGCACGACGTGGCGCTCTTCGGCGACCGCGACGAGCTCGTCCTCCTCGACGGCGAGCGCAACGCCGCCGTGTGGGCCCACCGGAGCCGGCACACGGCCTTCGACCTCCCGCTCGTGGGAGGCACGACGACCGACTACCTCCCCGCGCCGCGCAACCCCGGCCTGTTCGAGGTGCCGGTCGGGTCGGCGCTCGTCACCGGCACGCCGTTGCTGCTGCGGGGCGACCGCCGGTTCGCCGCAGGCGGGCTCCCGGTCGAGCTGCGCCACGAGCCCGGTCGGGTCCACGCCCGCTACGAGGGCTTCCCCGCCGCGGGCCACCTGGAGCCGGAGCCGCCCGAGCGCGACCACGGCCGCAGCGCCGAGGTGCTGGGCGGGACCCGGGAGGTGACCTGGCGGGTCGAGGGCCGCTCGCTCACGGTCGAGGAGCAGTTGACCTTCGACCAGGTGCCCGACTCGGTCACGTTGCAGGTCACCGAGGCGAACGACCGGCCGCTCGCCGTCCGCTTCCACAGCGACGCCCCGCACCGCACCGCGACGGTCGACACCTCCGGGCTCGCCGAGTACCGCAGCTGCTGGGGAGAGCTGCCTCGGGTGCACCAGATCGACCTCGACCCGGCACCGTCGCTGGGCTTCCGCTGGTCGGTCACCCCGCTGCTGCGCGTCCTGTCCACCGCGGTCGGCGCCGCGTACAACGACCTCCTCTACGCGCCGCTCGCGGACCGGGTCCGCATCTCCCCGCTCCCGCACTCCGCCGCGACCGACCCCGCCCGGTTCGCCTCGCTGCTCGAGCGGGTCGACGTGTTCCACCTGCACTGGCCCGAGTGGCTGCTCATCGGCGGGGTCGACGCGCACGAGGCGCTCATCGAGGGGCTGCGCCGGGCCCGCGTCCCGGTCGTGTGGACCCAGCACAACCTCCTCGGCCACGACAAGAACCCCGAGACGAGGGCCTTCTACGAGCGGTGGGCCGCGGCCGTCGACCTCGTCGTGCACCACAGCCGCTGGGGTCGCGACCGGGCGCTGGCCACCTACCGGTACGCGCCGTGGGCCCGGCACGTCGTCATTCCGCACGCCCACTTCGGCGCCCCGGGCGGCACCGGGCGCGACCCCGCGGTGCGGGAGTCCGTGGAGCGGGAGCTGGGCCTCCGACCCGGCGCGCTCCGCCTCGGCGTCGTCGGGGCGCCCCGGGTCGAGAAGGACGTCGAGCTGGTGATGCGGGCGGTCGCGCGCTGCGCCCGCGACGACATCGAGCTGCTGGTGCTGTCGCTGCGCGGCGACGAGGCCGTGCCGGACGACCCCCGCGTCGTGGCGCGCCGTTACGAGGAGGTGCCCCGCGAGGAGTACGACCGGCGGCTGCAGGCGATCGACGCGCTCGTCATGCCGTTCGACCCCGACGGCGAGATGCTGACGACCGGGACCGTCGGCGACGCGATCGGCCACGGGCTGCCGACCCTCGCGTCGTCCTGGGAGTTCCTCGCCGAGGCGCTCGGCGACGCCGCCATCACCTACGGGCGCACCGAGGACGACCTCGTGGCGTGCCTCGACGCGCTGGACCGTGCATCGCTCGACCGTGCTGCCGCGGCGGCGGTCGGGCTCCGCCCGCGACACGAATGGCACGTCGTCGCGGACGAGCTGTACGCGGAGCTGGACCGGCTCCCGGGCCCGCACCACTGAGCTCGCGGCAGCGCACCTGGATCTGCGACGCCGGGCCCGTCGACCCGGCGGGCCTCCGCGCCGTGCTGGTCAGAGCGACCAGAGGGCGTGGGTGGCGGCGTCCACCTCGTCGGCCAGGCTGATCCGGTCGCCGAGGTCGAGCGCGACGTCGTCGCCACCGTCGCCCGCGTCGGTCGCCTCGTCGAACCGGTGCCGCACCGGGGTGAGGAACCGGCTGAGCTGCGCGTACGAGTGCCGGTCGCTGCGTGCCCGGGTGTGGTGGTAGCGCAGCGGGGCGTACACGGTGAGCACGTCGCGGGCGCGGGTGAGCGCGACGTACATGAGCCGCCGCTCCTCCTCCAGGCCCTCGCGGGTGCTGAGGCTCATGTCCGCGGGGAAGGCGCCGTCGGTCGCGTGGATGACGTGCACCGCGTCCCACTCGCCGCCCTTGGCGGAGTGGACCGTCGACAGCGTCAGGTAGTCGTCGTCCAGGTGCGGCTCGTCCGCGAGGTCGCCGGTCGACGCCGGCGGTTCGAGCACGAGCTCCGACAGGAACCGGCTGCGGGACGTGTAGCCGCCCGCGGTCACCTGGAGCTGCACCAGGTCGGCCGCACGCGACTCGACGCGGTCGTAGCGGCGCTCGAAGGTCGACACGAGCCACCTCGACAGGCGCTCCACCTGCACGGCCGGCTCCGGACCGTCCTCGTCGTCGGGTCCGAGGCACTCGCCCAGGGCGACGGCGAGGGCCGCCGCCTCGTCCCTCGCCCCGGCGGGCAGGGGTGGCGGCTCGGCGAGGAAGCGCGACAGCGGGTCCCGGTCGCCGTCGGGCTCCGCCACCCCGAGGTGGGCCATCACCCTCGCCACGGTGGCCGGACCGACGCCCGGCAGCGCGCGCAGCACCCGGTTCCAGGCGAGCTCGTCGTAGGGGTTGTCGAGCAGTCGCAGGAGCGCGACGAGGTCCTTGACGTGCGCCGCCTCCAGGAACTTGAGGCCCCCGAACTTCAGGTACGGGATGTCGCGCCGGCCCAGCTCGAGCTCGAGCAGGTCGCTGTGGTGCCCGGTGCGGAACAGCACCGCCTGGTCGACCAGCGCGAGGCCCTCCTCCCGCAGCTCGAGGATGCGGTCGGCCACCGAGCGGGCCTGGCTCACCTCGTCCCTGCAGGTGACCAGGACAGGTCGCCTCCCGCCGCGGCGGTGGGGGCGGAGGTGCTTGTCGAAGTGGACGTCCGACGCGGCGAGCACGTCGTTGGCGACGTCGAGGATCGGGCCGGTCGAGCGGTAGTTGTCCTCGAGGGTCACCCTGACCGTGCCGGGGCGGCGGTCGGCGAAGCCCCACATGTTCTCGACCGTCGCCGCCCGGAACCCGTAGATCGCCTGCGCGTCGTCACCGACGACCGTCACCGCCGCACCGCGCGCCGCGATGGCGTGCACGATGTCGGCCTGCACCGGGTCGGTGTCCTGGAACTCGTCGACGAGCACGTGGTCGAACCGGCCGGCCACGCGGTCACCGACCTCGGGTGAGGCGAGCATGGCCCGCCAGAACAGGAGCAGGTCCGCGTAGTCGAGCAGGCGCCGCGCCCGCTTGCGGGCGGTGTACGCGTCGAACATCGGCGGCATCGCCTCGAGGTGCTCGACGCACCAGGGGTACTCGGCGCGCACGACCTCCTCGAGCCCGCGCTGGGTGCCCACGACGCGCTCGTAGATCGAGGCGATGGTCTCCTTGCGGGGGAACCGGGGGCCGCCCGTGTCGACGTGCGAGGCGCGCACGATGCCCATGAGGTCCACCGCGTCCGCCTGGTCGAGCACCGTGAAGCCCTCGTGCAGGCCGATGGCGTGCCCCTCCATCCGCAGCAGGCGGTTCGCCACCGAGTGGAAGGTGCCGCCCCACACCCGCTCGGTCGCGGAGCCGTCGGTGAGCTGCCCCGCGCGGGTGAGCATCTCCTGCGCGGCGCGGCGCGTGAACGTGAGCAGCAGGATCCGCTCCGGTCGGGTGCCGCCCTCGATCAGGTGGGCGACGCGGGCCGCCAGCGTGCCCGTCTTGCCGGTGCCCGCCCCCGCGACGACGAGCAGGGACGGACCCTCGTGGGTGACCGCGGCGCGCTGCGCGTCGTTCAGCCGCTCCAGCCAGCGGGGCTCGGCCGTCTCGGGAGGGTCCTGGGTGCCGAACATGCGTTCGCCACCCTAGCGAACGGCTCCCCCGGCAGCGGGTTCCGTTCGGCGAGCGTCAAGGAAACCCTTGACGCTCGCCGAACAGAACGGGGGGAGGGGAGGGGACGAGGTCAGCTGGTGGCGGCGATGAAGTCGACCAGCACCTTCGCGAGCTCGGGGCCCCGGTCCTCCTGGAGGAAGTGGCCGCCGCCCTCGATCGTGGTGTGCGGCTGGCCCTTCGTGCCGGGCACCCGCTCGAGGAAGACCCGCTCGCCGCCCGCGGTGATCGGGTCGCTGTCGCTGAAGGCGCACAGGAACGGCCGCTCGAACCGTGACAGCACCTCCCACGCAGCGACGTTGTCGTCGTGCGCGGGGTCGTCGGGGGAGGTCGGCACGAGGCTGGGGAAGATCCTGGCGCCGGCGGTGTAGCGGTCGTCGGGGAAGGGCGCGTCGTAGGCGGCGATGACCTCCGCGCTGAGGTCGGTCGTGGTGCCGCCGTTGATGATCTGGCCGATCGGGAACTCCGGGGACGTCTGCGCGAAGCGCTGCCAGTTGAGGAACGCCTCGCTCATGCGGCCCTCACCGGTCGGCAGGCCGGTGTTGCCCACCGCGACCCGTGCGTAGCGGCCGGGATCCGCGGCCACGAGCCGCAGTCCGATCAGCCCGCCCCAGTCCTGGCCGAAGAACGTGATGTCGGACAGCGCGAGTTGGTCGAACAGCAGCGAGCGCATCCACTCGACGTGGCGGGCGTAGGTGTAGTCCGACTGCTCGGTCGGCTTGTCGCTGCGGCCGAAGCCGACGAGGTCCGGTGCCACGACCCGGTGGCCCGCCTCGACGAGCACCGGGATCACGTGGCGGTAGAGGAAGCTCCACGACGGCTCGCCGTGCATGAGCAGCACGGGTGCGGCCCCCGCGGGGCCCTCGTCGACGTAGGCCACCCTCAGTCGCGTGCCGCTGCCGTCACCGGCGTCGACCTCGCCGTAGTGCGGCTCGTAGGGCCAGTCCGGGAGCCCCTCGAAGCGGTCGTCCGGTGTGCGCAGGTAGTCCACGGTTCGTCCCCCATGGTCGTCTTGTTGCACCCACTGTGCCAGAAGTTCGGTTCTTCGCGTGGGCCGCCTGGAGCGGGTCGGTGGTCGAGGGGGAGGCGCCCCGGCTGGTCGCGAACGTCGACGCGGCGGTGGGCTCGGCGCTCGATGAGGACCCGGGTCTGCGTGAGCGGCTGCTCGAGGTGTCCTCGATGGCGTCGTTCGGCGGTCCGGACGTGCTGTCGGTGGTCCCTCGCGTGGAGGGCGCCGAGGCGTTCTCGTTCGGTGCAGGTGAGGGTGGGACCGCGGTCATCGGGTACCGGGGGACGTCGCTGGCCGGTGGGGTGTGCGTGCGGGCCGTGCTGAGCGTCGAGGGTCGGGTTCAGGTCGAGCGGGGTGACTGCGGGCTCGACTGAGGTGCCGTTCCTCGGGCCGGGTCGGTCCGATGAGGACGGGTCGGTCCGATGAGGACGGGTCGCCCATGCCGTCGGTACAGGTGGCGGCCGGGCGCCGGCACGCGACGACGAGGAGGACCAGATGGGCACGATCCACATCGACCTGTTCACCACGCTGGACGGCGTGGCCCAGGCACCCGGGGGGCGCGACGAGGACGTCGAGGGCGGGTTCGAGTTCGGCGGGTGGCAGGCGCCGCTGTTCGACGAGGTCGACGGCGAGCAGGTGGGCGCCGGCATGCACGAGATGGACGCGCTGGTGCTCGGCCGGCGCACGTACGACATCTTCGCCGGCTACTGGCCGCACCAGGGCGGCGAGATCGCCGAGCTGTTCAACCGGCTGCCGAAGTACGTCGCCTCGCGCGGCACGCCGGACCTGGGGTGGTCCGGGACGACCCAGCTGGGACCCGACCTCGCGGCGTCGGTGGGCGAGCTGCGCGAACGGCACTCGCAGGTGCACGTCATCGGCAGCCTCGACCTGGTGCAGACGCTGCTCGCCGAGCGGCTCTACGACCGCCTGAACCTGTGGGTGTACCCGATCGTCCTCGGGAAGGGGAAGAAGGTGTTCGGCGACGGCGCCGTGCCCTCCAACCTGACGCTGCTCGAGCCCGCGGTCACCTCGCCGAAGGGGGCGGTCATCCTCCACTACGAGCTGGCCGAGGGCGTGCCCGCCACCGGCACGTTCGAGGAGGAACCGCCGGCCGAGTGAGGGCCGCCAGCCCAGTGAGGACCGCCCGGCGCCGCCGGGGCGCACCGGGTCGCGGTCGCGTCCGGCGTCAGACCTCGACGCGGTGCAGGTCGTCGCCCAGCTCGACGCGGCCGTCGAAGTGGTCGGCGGCGAGCTTGCGCCACGAGTCCTCGTCGCCCGCCTGCAGCGCCGGCACGTAGTGGGTCAGCACCAGCGTGTGCGCCCCGGCGCGCTGCGCGGTCTGCGCCGCCTGCTCCACCGACGAGTGGTAGTCGAGGATGTCCTGGAGGCGCTGGATCGGCACCCCGGCGAGGACGTCGGCCCGCAGGACCGTGTGCACGATCGCGTCCGCTCCCCGTGCCAGGCGGTCGAGCGACCCGCACGGCACGGTGTCGCCCGCAAGCACCACCGAGCGCCCGTCGTGGTCGACGCGGAAGGCGATGCTCGGCTCGACCGGGCGGTGGTCCGTCGGCGCCGCGGTGACCCGGACCGACCCCTCGTCGATCGCCGTCCCCTCGAGCAGCTCGGTCACCTCCACCTGCGGCTCCCAGGTCAGGTCCGCGTGGTGGTGCACCCGGTAGCCGACGTCGTGGCGGAGCGCCGCGAGCGTCGCGTCGACGACCTCGCGGGTGCCGGGCGGCCCGAAGATCCGAAGCGTCGTCGGCTCCATCGACATGATCCAGCCGGTGGTGACCACGTCGTTGAGGTCGGTGAGGTGGTCGCTGTGGAGGTGGGTGAGCAGGACCGCGTCGAGCTGGTTCGCGGCGAGGCCGGCCGCGGCCAGGCGCATCAGCACCCCGCGCCCCGCGTCGACCAGCAGCGTCGCGCCGCCGGCCCTCACCAGCGTCGAGGGGCCCGCCCGGTGGGGGTCGGGGATGGGGCTCCCGGTGCCGAGCAGCGTCACCTCGATCATGGACTGAACCTAAGTAGTGGCATGATGGGTGTCAACAGTTCCCTGGAGCGGAGGAGGCGTGCGGATGGCCACCACAGCGCGGTCGGAGCCGGTGGAGGACGGCCGCACCGCACGCCGTGACCGGAACCGCGACGCCGTGCTCGACGCCGTGCTCGAGCTGTTCACCGAGGACTGCCTCGCGCCCAGCGCGCAGGACGTGGCCGAGCGGTCCGGGGTCTCGCTGCGCTCCGTGTACCGCTACTACGAGGACCTCGATGCGCTCGTGCGCGCGGCGATCGCCCGCAACGTCGAGCGGGTCGCTCCACTGTTCGAGCTGCCCGACCCCGGGTCCGACGCCCTGGAGGTCCGCGTCGAGCGGATCGTGTCGCAGCGGCTCGCGCTCTACGAGGCGATCGCACCGACCGCGCGTGCGGCGCTGCTGCGCGCGCCGACCAACGACCGCATCCGCGACCAGCTCGACCAGCGGCGCCGGGCGCTGCTCGACCAGGTCCGCCGCACCTTCGAGCCGGACCTGCGCGGGCTCGCGCCCGGCGCCCGCCGGGAGGTCGTCGCCGCGCTGGACGTGCTCCTCGGCTTCGAGGGCATCGAGCACCTCCGACGCCACCGCGGCCTGTCGGGCCCGGAGGTCCGCCGCACGCTCCAGCGTGCGGTCACGTCCTTGGTGCGCGGGTGACCCGAGTCGCGTACTGTTGGCACTCACACTGTCAATTCATCCGGGCGGTCGGTCCACCTGACACGTCCGGGTCGTCGAGCAACAGCCGGGGGGCGTCGTGCACGAGCGGTTCGAGGGCAAGATCGGGCGGACCCTGGCCGACTCGACGCCGTGGTGGCCGGACCCGCCCCACCCCGGTGAGGACGCGCCCGACGTGGTGGTCGTCCTGCTCGACGACCTCGGCTTCGCGCAGCTCGGGTGCTACGGCTCGGAGCTGCACACCCCGAACATCGACCGCCTCGCGGCCGGCGGGCTGAGGTACACGAACTTCCACGTGACCCCGCTGTGCTCCCCGTCGCGGGCGGCGCTGCTGACGGGGCGCAACCACCACGAGGTCGGCATGCGCGCCCTGTCGAACTTCTCGACCGGGTTCCCGCACATGCTCGGCCACGTCTCGGACCACGCCGCCACGATGGGCGAGGTGCTCCGCGACGAGGGCTACGCGACCTTCGCGGTGGGCAAGTGGCACCTCTGCCCGATGGAGCAGGCGTCCGCCGCCGGGCCCTTCGACCAGTGGCCGTGCCAGCGGGGCTTCGACCGCTTCTACGGCTTCCTCGAGGGTGAGACCGACCACTTCCACCCGGAGCTGGTGCACGACAACCACATGGTCGACCCGCCCGGGCGCGCCGAGGACGGCTACCACCTGACCGAGGACCTCGTCGACCGGGCCATCCGGATGGTGCACGACACGGTGTCGGTGCGCCCCGACCGGCCGTACTTCCTGTACCTGGCGCTCGGCGCGACCCACGCGCCGCACCAGGCCCCCGCCGAGCACCTCCTGCGCCATCGGGGGCGGTTCGACGACGGCTGGGACGTCGCACGCGAGCGGTGGTTCGCCCGCCAGCTCGCCGAGGGGCTCGTGCCGGAGGGCACCCAGCTCGCTCCCCGCAACCCGGGCGTGGAGCCGTGGGACTCGCTGCCCGAGGACCAGCGCCGGCTCGCCGCACGGCTGCAGGAGGCGTTCGCCGCGTTCCTCGACCACACCGACGAGCAGCTCGGCCGGCTCGTCGGCGCGCTCGAGCGGCTCGGCCGCCTCGACAACACCCTCTTCGTGCTGCTGTCCGACAACGGCGCCAGCCAGGAGGGCGGGCCGTTCGGCGTGCTGCACGAGATGAAGTTCTTCAACTTCCTCGTGGAGAGCCCCAGCGAGGCCGTCGCCCGACTGGACGACATCGGCGGGCCGCACAGCCACGCCAACTACCCGTGGGGCTGGGCGCAGGCGGGCAACACGCCGTTCAAGTGGTACAAGCAGAACACCCACGAGGGGGGAGTGCACGTGCCGCTGATCGTGCACTGGCCGCGGCGCATCCGCGACGCCGGGGGCCTGCGCGACCAGTTCCACCACGTGAACGACGTGGCCCCCACCATCTACGAGGCCATCGGGGTCACGCCGCCCGAGGTCCACCGCGGGCGCCCGCAGCTCCCCGTGACCGGCACCTCGATGGCGTACACCTTCGACGACCCCGCGGCGCCCACACGCAAGCAGGTGCAGTACTTCGAGATGATGGGCCACCGCGGGATCTGGGCGGACGGCTGGAAGGCGGTCACGCGCCACCAGCACGGGACGCCGTTCGAGGACGACCGCTGGGAGCTGTACCACGTCGCCGAGGACCGCTCGGAGTGCCACGACCTCGCCGAGGAGCACCCCGAGAAGCTCGCGGAGCTGGTCGAGCTGTGGTGGGCGGAGGCGGAGGCGCACGGCGTGCTCCCCCTCGACGACCGCACCATCGAGCTCTTCGGTGCCCGGTTCCGGGAGCGGTCCCCGCACCGCCCCGACCGTCGCTACACCTACTTCCCGCCGGTCACCCGGATGCCGGTGCAGGTCGCGCCGCCGCTGGGCGGGCGCGACTGGGAGATGCGGGCGTCCGTCGAGCGCCCGGCGGGCGCCGGCGGCGTGCTCTACGCGGCGGGGACCGAGAACTCGGGGCTCAGCCTGTTCGTCCGGGAGGACCGGCTGCACTTCGACTACAACTGCTTCGGCGACCACCACGTCGTCAGCTCCGGCGAGCTGCCGGTGGGCCCGCTCGAGCTGGGCGTCCGCTTCCGCCGCCACCGGGGAGGGCAGGGCGCCACGGCCACGTTGCTCGTCGGCGGCGACGCCGTGGCGTCGATGGACGTGCCGTTCGCGATGTTCATCATGTCGAGCACCGGCGCGAGCGTCGGGGAGGACCACGGCTCCCCGGTGTCGGAGCGCTACGACGCGCCCTTCCCGTTCGAGGGCACCTTCCACCGGCTGGAGGTGCAGCTGCTCGACGCGGCGGGCGAGCAGGCCGCAGCGGCCAGCGAGCGCGAGGCGATGTCGCGCCAGTAGGCGCGCCGGACCCCGGCCGGATCACCCCGGGCCGGCTCAGCCTGGATCCACCGGTGTTGATCGGTAGGTAGTCGACGCGTATCCGCGGAAAGTGCCCTTCCTGTTGCGACGATGGCGGTTCTCTACG
>CBFGTJ010000014.1:0-31155 GCA_965651815.1 uncultured Microthrixaceae bacterium
AGCGTTTGGGGGGCTGGCGCTGTGGTCAGCGACATCTCGATTGGCCGTGAAGCCGCATGCGCGATCGCAGACGGGCTGGCGTACTGCTGGGGGCGTTCGATCTTCGGCCAGCTCGGGGATAGCGACAACGATCCGACCACTAATCAGACCATCCCGCTCCCTGTCGAGACGTCCCCGGCGTCGGACCTCCCCTCCAGCCCGCTCGTGAGCCACGTGGCGGTGGGAGCGACCTCCGCCTGTGCGGTGCACGACGGCGACCTCTACTGCTGGGGCACGAACGTCGCAGGTCAGCTCGGCGCGGACCTGGCGACCGGCACCGAACCCGGCACCACCCTCGTGCGGCGTGCCACCGCCGTCGCCCGAGCCGGCGCGGGTGCCTCCGAGCTGCCGGTCGACGCCGGCGTGGTCGCGCTCACCGCCGGTGGGCGACTGGGTGACTCGAGCGCGTGGTGCGCCCTCGCCGCCCCGCCGGGCGGGGCGCGCCGCGCCTACTGCTGGGGTCACGGCGCCCACGGGCAGCTCGGCCTCGGCGACACCGGCGACGCCCGGGTGCCGCGCGCGGTGCTCGTGCACCCGTCATCACAGCTCCCCGCCGGCACCGAGCTCGACTGGGTGGCTGCCGGCAGCGGGGTGACGCTCATGGGGGTGGGACCGTGAGGCGCTGGGCACCCCCGACCGCGATCGTGGCGGCCCTGGCCACCTGGCTGCTGGGCTCGGGCACGGCCGCCGCCCAGGCCTGCCTCATCGAGCTGGACGGCAGCCCCGCCAGCGTCGCCTTCCACGACCTCGCCCCCGGGGAGACGCGGGAGTGGGCGGCCACCGTGCGCAACGTGGTGGACGAACCCGTCGAGGTCGTCCTCGACCTCGGAGGGACCGGCGGGCTGGCGCCGGCGCTCGAGGTCGCCGTCGACGCCTGCGACGAGCCCTGGGACGGCCCCGTCGCCGGGCCGGCGACCTGCCCGGGCACCCGGGCACCCGTGTCGGCACCGGTCCGCGCCGACGCGGGCGCGTCGGTCGACCTCGGCGAGCTGGTGCCCGGCGCGGCGTGGCACGGCCTGGTCCGGGCCACGTTCGACCCCGCCGCCGGCAACGAGCACCAGGGCGCGACGGGCACCGTCCGCGCGGTCTTCACGGCCGCGAGCGACTCGATCACCTGCAGCGTGCCCACCCCCGAGGACCCACCTCCCACGAACCCGGACGGTCCCGACCGCGCCCCGGAGGCGCCGGGCGGCCCCGCCGGACCGTCGGCTCCCGGGGACGGGGGCAGCGGCCCCCCGAGGCGGGGCGAGCCCGACCCGGGGCCGCGGCGTGACGGCCCGATGCCACGCACCGGCGGCGAGGTGGCCACGCTCCTCGCCCTCGGCATGGGGGTGACCGGCCTCGGTCTCGTGCTGCGGCGGCGGGCTGCGGACCGCCGCAGGTGACCCCGCCGGCGGCAGCCCCAAGGAGGGAGCCCCCGGGGAGGGAGCGCGTGCCCCCTCCCCCGGCTCCCTACGCTGTGCCGGTGACCGGAGCCAGGAACGTGGACGCGGTCGACCTGCTCGACGACGTGATCGCCGCCATCCCCGGCGGCGAGCAGCGGCCGTCCCAGCGGCAGATGACCGAGGCCGTGCAGCGTGCCTTCCGCACCGGTCGCCACCTCGCGGTCCAGGGTCCCACCGGGGTCGGCAAGTCCCTCGCGTACCTCCTGCCGGCCATCGCGGCGGCCGGGGAAGGTCGCCGCACCGTGGTGGTCACCTCGTCGAAGGCCCTCCAGGACCAGCTCGCCGGGGTCGACCTCCCCTTCCTCGCCGAGGTGCTCGACGAGCCCTTCTCGTTCGCCGTGCTGAAGGGACGGTCCAACTACCTGTGCGAGGCGGCCGCGGAGGAGGTGCGCGTCCACCTCGACGGGCGCGGCCAGCAGCGCCTCGACCTCGGCGACGGCGCCCCCGGAGGGCTCCCGCTGGACGACCCACGCCTGCGCCGCGAGCTCACCCGCATCCTCGACTGGTCCGGCACGACCGCCACCGGCGACCTCTCCGAGCTGCCCGAGACACCGCCCGGGCCGGTGCGCGGCGCGGTGTCGGTCGGACCCGGCGAGTGCGTCGGTGCGTCGCGCTGCGCGCACGCGGAGTCGTGCTGGGCCGAGCTCGCCCGCGCACGTGCCGAGGAGGCGGACATCGTCGTCGTCAACGCGCACCTCTACGGTGCCCACCTCGCGACGGGTCGCACGCTGCTCCCACCGCACGACCTGCTCGTCATCGACGAGGCCCACGAGTTCGAGGACTGCATCGTCGGGGCGCTGGGCATCGAGCTCACCGAGGGCCGCCTCGTGCACCTGGCACGGGTCCACGACGGGTGCGTCGCCGACGAGCAGCTGGTCGGCGGCTCGCTGCGCGCCGCGGGCACGGGCCTCGACGCCGCGCTCGAGGGCCTGCTCGCGGCCGGCGACCGCTCGGCGCGCGCCGAGCCGGCACGCCGTGCCCCCGTCCGGGTCACCGAGGGCCTCCCCACCGACGTGCGCGGCGCCCTCGCCGCCGCGGTGAGCGCGGCGGAGCGCGCGCTCGACAGCCTCCGCCGCGCGGCGAAGGCGGCGGGTGACGGCCCCGGGCGGCACCGGGTGGACCGGGCGCTACGGGTCGCGGAGTCGGTGCTCACCGACGCCCAGACCCTCCTCGCCCCACACGGGCGGGGCACCGTCTGCTGGGTGGAGCCCACCCGCAGCGGGCGGTCCGCCCTGCGCCTCACCCGCATCGACGTCGCCGACACCCTGCGGTCGCTCGCGTGGGACGAGGAGGAGCTGACCGTGGTCTGCTGCTCCGCGACCCTCGACCCCGGCACCCCCGCCCGCCTCGGGCTGGACGCGGAGCACCTCGCGGTCGACTCGCCGTTCGACTTCGCCCGCAACGCGATGCTGCACGTGCCGCGCATGGTGCCGCCGTCGCACCGCGACTGGCCCGAGCAGGTCGCCGCGGTCGTCGAGCGGACGATCCGGGCCTGCGACGGGCGCACGCTCGCGCTCTTCACCTCGAACCGCATGCTGCGGGCCACCGTCGAGCGCTGCCGCGAGCTGCTGCCGGAGCACACGCTGCTCGCACAGGGCGACGCGCCGAACCCGGTCCTGCAGCGGCGCTTCCTCGAGGAGGAGCACACCTGCCTGTTCGCCACGGCGAGCTTCTGGACCGGGATCTCCAGCCCCGGCACGACCTGCTCCGCGGTCGTGCTGGACAAGATCCCGTTCCCGGTCCCGACCGATCCGATCATCGAGGCCCGGGGTGAGCTGGTGGGCTCGGAACGTGCCTTCGCGGAGGTGTCGGTCCCCGCCGCGGGCGTCCAGCTCGCGCAGGGGGTGGGGCGCCTCATCCGCACGACCTCGGACCGCGGGATCGTCGTCGTCTGCGACCCCCGGCTCGCGGAGGCCCGCTACCGGGAGCGGATCCTCGCCCTGCTCCCGCCGATGCGCCGGGAGCGCAACCCGCTCGCCGCGGACCGCTTCATCGCCTCACTCGGGCTCAGCCCGAGAACGCCCACTCCGACAGGTCCGGCCGCCTCAGCCGCCGCCGGTACTTGACCGTGTAGTCCGGCCAGTTGTTGGTGATCCTGCCCGACTCGGTCTTGTACCAGCTGTGGCAGTCCTCGGCCCACACGGTGCGCGCGGCCGCCTCGTCGATCTCCGCCCGGAACGCGGCCATCGCCTCGTCGGTGGGCTCGACCGCCCGCGCCCCCGAGTCCCGGAGCCGGTCCAGCAGCGACAGGACGTAGCCGACCTGCTGCTCGATCATGAACAGGATCGAGTTGTGGCCGAGGTTGGTGTTCGGCCCGTACAGCAGGAAGAAGTTCGGGAAGCGGGGCACGGCCAGCCCGAGGTGCGCGTAGGCGCCGTCCGCCCACAGCTCGTGCAGGTCGACGCCCCCACGGCCGTACACACGGATCGGGGACAGGAACTCCGTGGTGCGGAAGCCGGTGCCGAAGATGATCGTGTCGACGGGGTGCTCCTCACCGGTCGCGTCGACGATGCCCCGCGGCGTCACCTTCTCGACCCCGTCGGTGACGACGCGCACGTGCGGCTTCAGCAGCGTGGGGTACCAGTCGTTCGCGATGAGCAGGCGTCGGCAGCCGGGGCTGTAGTCCGGCACGATCGCCTCCCGGGGGAGCTGGTCCGAGGCGAGCCGCCCGATGCGCTTGGCGAACTGCTCCTGGACCATGCGCCCCATGCGGCTGTTGCGGCGCATGAGCGAGAACCGTGCCTCGAACCGCCAGTAGATCGACTCCCGGTAGGCGCGCTGGAGGAACGGCACCCGCGTGAGCAGCCATCGCTCCCACGGCCGGAACGCGCGGTCGGGCTTGGGCACGACGTAGTTCACGCTCCGCTGGAACAGCGTCAGCTGGCGGGCCCACTTCGCGACCTGCGGCACGAACTGGATCGCGCTGGCACCGATCCCGACCACCGCGACGCGCTCGCCCCGCAGGTCGTGGTCGTGGTCCCAGCGCGCCGAGTGGAACGTCGTGCCGTCGAAGGAGTCCAGGCCCGGCAGGTCCGGGATGTACGGCACGTTGAGCTGCCCGAGCCCGCTGACCACGACGTCGAACTCGGACTCCTCGCCCGCCGCGGTGCGCAGCCGCCAGGTCGAGGTCGTGTCGTCCCAGCGGATGGACTCCACCGGGGTGCGGAGGCGGAGGTGCGGCTCGAGCCCGAACCGGGGCACGAGCGACTCGAAGTACTCGAGGATCTCCGGCTGCTCCGGGAACTTGCGGGTCCAGTCGGTCTTCGGGGCGAACGACAGGCTGTAGAGGTGCGAGGGGACGTCGCACGCGGCCCCCGGATAGGTGTTGTCGCGCCAGGTGCCACCGACGCCGTCCGAACGCTCGAAGATCGTGAAGTCCTCGATGCCCTCCTGGAGGAGCCGGATGCCCATGCAGAGGCCCGCGGCCCCGGCGCCGAGGATCGCGACGCGCGGCCGGCGCGGGGCGACCCCGGACCCATCTGCGAGCTCCGTTCCGACGCGGACCATCGAACACCCCCTGTCCGCCGACGCGGGACGGCCCGAGGGTACCGCAGGGCGGGCACGATGCGGCACGCCGCCGCACCCTCCGGGATTACCCGGACCCACGGGCGGGTTGTCGTGTCCACATCCCTCGTGTCAGGAGCACCACCGAATGGCCACCATCGATCTCACCGCCGCCGACTTCCAGACGACCATCGAGTCGGACGGGATCGTGCTCGTCGACTTCTGGGCGGAGTGGTGCGGGCCGTGCCGCTCCTTCGCCCCCGTGTTCGAGGCGGCCTCGGAGGAGCACCCCGACAAGACCTTCGCGAAGGTGGACACCGAGGCCGAGCACGAGCTCGCCGGCGCCCTCAACATCCAGTCGATCCCGACCCTGATGGTCTTCCGCGACGGGATCCTGATGTTCGCCCAGCCCGGTGCGCTGCCGAAGGCGGTGCTCGACGACCTCATCTCCCAGGTCGAGGCGCTCGACATGGACCAGGTCCGCGCCGAGCTGGAGGGCGCCGCGACCGACTGACCCGGTCGGCGCGCGGACGGCTGCAACCGTCCGTACGAGGTCCTAGTGTCGGTCGCAGTGTGCGACACGATCGTGACCCTCACCGACCAGGGGGTCCTGTTCGCGAAGAACAGCGACCGTGACCCCAACGAGTCGCAGCTCCTCGAGGCGGTGCCCGCGCGCACCCACCCCGAGGGCGCGTCCGTCCAGTGCACCTGGATCTCGATCCCCCAGGTGCGCCACACCCACGCGGTGCTGCTGTCGCGGCCGTGGTGGATGTGGGGCGCCGAGATGGGCGCGAACGAGCACGGCGTCGTCATCGGCAACGAGGCCGTGTTCACCCGCGCACCCGCCGAGCCCGAGGACGGGCTGCTGGGGATGGACCTGCTCCGGCTGGCCCTCGAGCGGGCGGACGACGCGGAGGCCGCCGTCGACGTCATCGTCGAGCTCCTCGAGCGCCACGGCCAGGGCGGCTCGTGCAGCCGGGCGAACCCGAGCTTCCGGTACGACAACAGCTTCATCGTCGCCGACCCCGACGGCGCGTTCGTGCTCGAGACCGCCGGGCGGAAGTGGGCCACCGAGCGGGTGCGCGGCGCCGCGCGGACCATCTCCAACGGCCTGACGATCCCGGGCTTCGCGGAGGAGCACGCGGATCCGCTGCGCGGCCGGGTCGCGGCCTGCGACCGGCGGCGGGCGATCACCCGCGCCGGTGCCCGGGTCGCACGCACCCCGAAGGACCTCATGGAGGTCCTCCGCAGCCACGGACCGACGCACGACCCGCGGTACGGCTGGCTGAACGGGGGCATGGGCGCACCCTGCATGCACGCCGGTGGCGGCCTGCTCACGAACAGCCAGACCACCGCCTCGTGGGTGGCGGACCTGCGGGAGCGCGGGGCCCAGCTCCACTGGGTCACCGCCACCAGCGCCCCGTGCACCTCGCTGTTCAAGCCGGTGCGCATGGGCGAGGCGTTCGACCTCGGCCCCGACCCCACCGACCGCTACGACGCCGACACGCTGTGGTGGCGCCACGAGCGCCTCCACCGGGCGGTCATGGCCGATCCGGGTGCGCTCCTCCCCCGCTACTCCCACGCCCGGGACCGCGTGGAGGCGGGTTGGCTCGAGGACCCGCCCCCGGCGGCGGCGGCGTTCCGCGCCGCGGACGAGCTCGAGGCACGGTGGCTCGACGACGTGCTGGGTGCCGGCCTGCCCGACCGTCGCCCGACCCGCGTCCGCAGGTACTGGGCGGCCCGGAACCGGGAGGCAGGCATGCCGACGTCGGAGGGGTCGCGGTCCGCAGCGGCAGCGATGGCGGGGGCACGCCCGTGAGCGCGCAGCGGACCGGGGTCCTGGTGCTGGGCGGCGGCCTGTCCGGCCTGAGCGCCGCGCGGCGGCTGCGTGCCGCCGGCGTCGACGTGGTCGTGCTCGAGGCACGCGACCGGGTCGGCGGTCGCACCGAGGGCGGCCTGACCAGCGACGGGACGCCGGTCGAGCTGGGCGGGCAGTGGATCGGCCACACCCAGAACCGGATGTACGAGCTGGTCGACGAGCTCGGCCTGCACACGTTCCCCACCTACAACCACGGCGAGCACGTCACACTGCTCGGCGGGAAGCTCGGCCGCCTGGGCTCCAAGCGCGGCGCGGTCCCCAAGCTCGACCCGTTCACCCTCGCCGACCTCTTCATCGGGCTCCAGCGCTTCGCGCGCGTCGCGGGGTCGGTCCCGCTCAGCCGGCCGTGGGAGGCGCCGAACGCGCGGGACCTCGACGGCATGACTTTCGAGACCTGGATCCGCAAGAACCTGCGCACGAAGGTGGGGCGCGCCTACTTCCGGGTGGCGACCGAGGCGGTCTTCTCCGCCGAGACCACGAACCTCTCCGCGCTGCACGCCGCGTTCTACACGCACTCCGGCACCGACTTCGACACCTTGCTGTCGGTCGACCGGGGCGCGCAGCGAGACCGGATCGTCGGCGGAGCCCACCTGATCAGCGAGCGGATGGCCGCGGAGCTCGGCGACGCCGTGCTGCTGGAGAGCCCCGTGCGGCTCGTCGAGCAGGACGACCGCGGCGTGGCCGCCACGACCCGCGACGGCCGCAGGTTCGAGGCGGAGCGGATGATCATCACCCTGCCCCCGACGCTGGCGGGCCGCCTCGAGTACGCACCGGTGCTGCCCTCATGGCGGGACCAGCTCACCCAGCGGCTCCCCGCGGGCTCGGTGATCAAGGTGTACTGCGTCTACGACGAGCCGTTCTGGCGCGACGAGGGGCTCACCGGCCAGGCCGCGTCCGACACGGGCCCGGTCAAGGTCACGTTCGACAACTCGCCCCCCTACGGCGGCCCCGGCATCCTCATGGGGTTCCTCGAGGCGGACGACGGTCGGCGCTGGGCCCGGCGGTCGCTCGAGGAGCGGCGCGAGGTCGTGGTGGAGTGCTTCGCCCGCTACTTCGGCGCCCGGGCACGCAACCCGGTCGAGTACCTCGAGCGGGACTGGATGGCCGAGGAGTTCAGCCGCGGGTGCTACGGAGCGCACTTCACCCCCGGGGCGTGGACGTCCTACGGCCACGCCCTCCGCACCCCCATCGGCCGGCTCCACTGGGCCGGGGCGGAGTGCTCGCCCGTGTGGAACGGGTACATGGAGGGCGCGGTCCGATCGGGTGAGGACGCCGCGGGTGACGTGCTCGCCCGGCTCGGCGTGCCGGACCCGCTCATCGCGCCGGACCGAACGACCTGAGCCACGCCCTCGAACCGCACGCACGGAGGCCCGACCATGGACAGGACCGACGCGGACATCGACACCGGCGAGCGGATCGAGCACGACGCACTCGGCCCGATCGCCGTGCCCGCCACCGCACGGTGGCGGGCGCAGACCCAGCGCGCGGTCGAGAACTTCCCGATCTCCGGTGAGCGGGTCGACCCGCAGCTGATCCGGGCGATCGTGATGATCAAGGACGCGGCGGCCACCGCGAACGCCGAGCTGGGCGTCGTCGACCCGGCCGTGGCCGACGCGATCCACCGCGCCGCCGCCGAGGTGCTCGAGGGCACACACGACGACCAGTTCCCCGTCGACGTGTTCCAGACGGGCTCGGGGACCTCGTCGAACATGAACGTGAACGAGGTGCTGTCGTCGCTCGCGACCGAGCTGCACGGCGCCCCCGTCCACCCCAACGACCACGTGAACGCGTCGCAGTCGTCCAACGACGTCTTCCCGACCGCGATCCGCATCGCCGCCGCAGGGGCCGTGACCGGGGAGCTCCTGCCCGCCCTGGAGCACCTGGCGGCGAGCCTGCGCCGCAAGGCGGACGAGTTCGCCGAGGTGGTGAAGTCCGGGCGGACCCACCTGATGGACGCCGTGCCGGTCACCCTGGGGCAGGAGTTCGGCGGCTACGCCACCTCGGTCGAGCTGGGGGCGCAGCGGGTCGCCGGCACCCTCGGTCGCCTCCAGGCGCTGCCGCTGGGCGGCACCGCGGTGGGCACCGGGCTGAACGCACCCGACGGCTTCGCAGCCCGGGCGATCGAGCTCCTCGCCGAGGCGACCGGGCTCGAGCTGCGCGAGGCGGAGGACCACTTCGAGGCGCAGGGCGGCCAGGACGTGCTCGTGGAGCTCAGCGGCGCCACCAGGGTCGTCGCGGTCAGCCTGAACAAGCTGGCGAACGACCTGCGCTGGATGGCGTCGGGCCCCTCGACCGGGTTGTCGGAGATCCGCCTCCCGGACCTGCAGCCGGGCAGCTCGATCATGCCCGGCAAGGTCAACCCGGTGCTCCCGGAGGCGGTCCACCAGGTCGTCGCCCAGGTGATCGGCAACGACGCGGCCGTGGCCTTCGGCGGCTCCGCGGGCAGCTTCGAGCTCAACGTGATGATGCCGGTGATGGCCCGCAACCTGCTCGAGTCGGTGCGGCTGCTGGCCGCCGCGTCACGTCTGCTCGCGGACCGGTGCATCGACGGCATCGAGGCCGACGAGGAGCGGTGCCGCAGGTTCGCGGAGTCCTCGCCGTCGCTGGTCACGGCCCTGGTGCCCGTCGTCGGCTACGAGGCCGCGGCCCGTGCCGCGAAGCGGGCCGTCGCGGAGCGCCGCACCATCCGGGAGGTCGTGCTGGAGGAGGGCCTGGCGGAGCCGGCCGAGCTGGACCGCGCCCTCGACGTGCTGGGCATGACGCGGGGCGGCCGGCGGACCGGGTGAACCCCGGCGGCCGCCGGCCGCGTCGCGTCGATGTGGGCGGTGGGTCGGCTCAGTCGACCGACAGGAGCGCGAACAGCTCGGTCTTGCGGTCCTCGAACTCCTCGAAGGAGATCTGCTCCGACTCGAACTGCTCGTGGAGCTCCGCGACCATCTTCAGCAGCTGGTCCGGCGGGATCTCCTGACCCGGCTGGATCTCGCCGGGGTCGACGGCCGCCGTGTCCTCGGGCTTGCGTGCGGCCTTCTCGAGGCGCTTCTCGCGCTTGGCGGCCGCCTTGGCCTTCTTCGCCCGATCCCGTTGGAGCTTCTCGAAGCTCGTCCTGCTCGCGGCCATGGTGGTCCTCCTCAGCTGGCCCCGGTGCACCAGCGGCATCTCCGCGCCAGGACCGGATGTGCCGAGTGCATCCGGTCCCGGGACCTGTCGGCCACGCCGGGTCGGCGATCCCTCCGGATCGGCGGCGACCACGGGCGGGTCGGTCCCTGCAACACTCCGTTCCGGCCGCGGGGCCGTCCCCGGCCGGTGGTCGCGGTCGACTCTAGGAAACCCCTTCCGGCGTGGGCCATTCCACCCTCGCCGTCAACCGCTCCGGAGGTGCCGAAAACGCAAGGGACCGCCGGCTTGCGCCGGCGGTCCCGCACGACCTCCTGAGGAGGCTCAGATGACCCGGACGTTCTGGGCTTCCTCGCCCTTGCGGCCCGGGGCCACGTCGAACTCGACGGTCTGGCCTTCCTCGAGCGACCTGTAACCAGTCCCCTGGATGTTCGAGTAATGGACGAAGACGTCCTCACCCTGCTCACGGGAGATGAATCCGAAGCCCTTCTCGTTGTTGAAGAACTTCACGGTTCCTGTTGCCACTTACTTCTCTTCTCTTCCATCCGGGGAGGCCCTTGTGGTCGCCCCGAGGTGGCCAGTGTAGGTGCAGGCCCGCCGCGCGCGCCGTCAGAACCTGATGAGGCCCTCGTAGTCCTCGCGGGTCACCGCCCGCCCCACGAGCGATCCGCCGCGCACCGGCACGTCGATGTGCTCCCCTCCCAACCGGAAGCGCACCCGCTCGATGCCGGGCTGGGCGGTGAGCGTGCAGGTCATCTGCGCGACCGCGAGCAGCTGCTCGTCGCCGGGCAGCTGCCCGAACTCGTCGTCGAGGTCGACCGTCGCCGTGCCGTCCGCCGCGGCGACCGCGTCGACCACCTCGTCGTCGACCGCGCTGCGCAGCCCGACCCTCGTCTGGCCCTCGCTCGGCGGCGAGGTCACCAGCTCGCGGAGCCCGCCGTCGCCGCCGCCGGGGCGGCGGGTCACGGGCAGCAGCGCCCCGTCGAGGGTGAGGCACACGCTGGTGGGACCGGTCCCTGCCGCGGCCGTCGGTGCGGTGGTGGTCGTGGAGTCCGACAGGAGGTCGAAGGGCACCTGCTCGTCGGGCACCGTCCTCGCCGCGCGGTCCGTCGGCACCCCGCACCCCACGACCAGCAGGCAGGCGCCCGCGCACGCGAGGACCCGCGGCCGCCTTCCGCGCAGCAGCTGACGCACCCGGGCGTTCATGCGGCCGGCACCTCCGGAAGTTCCACCACGAACGACGCGCCCCCACCGGGGCGGTCCTCGACCCAGATCCGGCCTCCGTGGAGCTCGACGTGCTGGCGGGTCACCGCGAGCCCGAGCCCCGTGCCCGCCGGCGAGTTCGGCGACTCCGAGGCACGGCCCCGGGCGAAGCGCTCGAAGATCGCCTCGCGCTCGGCAGGTGCGACCCCGGGGCCCCGGTCCTCCACGCGCACCCGCACGCGCTCCCCGCCGTCCCCCGCTGGCACCTGCTCCAACCGGACGTGGGTGGCGCCGCCCGCGTAGCGCTGCGCGTTCTCGAGCAGGTTGCTCAGCACCTGCTGGATCCGCCGCCGGTCCACCCGCACCGGGAGCGGCTCGGGCCCCTCCACCGGGACGCCGTCGAAGCCGCGGGTCTGCACGACCTCCTCGCACAGCGCCAGCAGGTCGGTGTCCTCGGGCTCCAGGGTCGCGGTGCGTGCGTCGAAGCGGGAGATCTCGAGCAGGTCGAGCACCAGTCCGTTGAACGCGCGCACCTGCTCGTCGAGCATCTCGATGACGGGGACCACCTCGGCGGGCAGCTGGTCCCGTCGGCGGTCGACGATCGAGACCGCCGAGGCGAGGGCCGCCACGGGGCCGCGGATCTCGTGGCTCACGTCGGACGCGAAGCGGCGTTCCCGCTCGATCCGCTCGTCGAGCTCGTCGAGCATCTCGTTGAACGACGCGGCGAGCGGCTCGAGGTCCGCGTCACCGGCCGCGTCGAGGCGGCGTCCCGCACCGGACTGCTCCCCCGCTCCGGTGCCGGGGTCCGTCGCGGGGTCGGCCCGAGCGATCCGCTCCGCCACCAGCGCGAACCGTCGGAGCGGGCGGAGGATCGCGCTGCTCAACCCTGCGCCGAGGACCCCGCCGACCACCGTCGCCGCCAGGGCGGCGAGGGACAGCGAGCGAGCCAGGTTCGACAGGGTCGACTCGACCTCGTCGAGCGAGGTGATCTCGAAGTACTGGGCGCCGGCGGCCGCGATCGGCACCCCCACCGCGAGCGCCGGGGTGTCGAAGTGCTCGAAGCGTTGCACGCCGGCCCGGCCAGCGGCCACGGCCTCGGCGAGCGAGCCGGGCACCTCCGCCGCGGTGACCTGCACCGAGCTGGAGTACCAGCGGCCGCCCACCTGGAGCACCGAGTCGCCGGCACCGCCGACCTGCAGGCCTGCCAGCAGCTGGCTCATGTCCGGCGGGGGCGGATCGATGCGGGTGCGCAGCAACCGCGCGTTGGTGTACGCCTGGCGCTGGGCGACGGTCTCGCGCTCGCTGAGCAGGCTGGAGCGCACCAGCGCATGGGCGGCCAGGGCGAGGGCCGACGACAGCAGCAGCGACATCAGGCCGAACGCCACGCCCGCCCGCACCCTCAGCGGCAGGTGCCGCCGGGCGCGTGCCCCGCGGCGTCCCGCCGGCGGGGTGGCGGGGCGGACCGTCTCCTCGTCGGCATCCGTGCGGACCATCCGCCCGCGGTTCTAGCCGCCGCAGCACGGTCGCGTCCCCCCGCCGTCCCCCGGGTGCACGCCACGCCCTCCCGACGCGGGGAGGGACCGCGCCACCGGGTCCCGAATCAGCTACGATGGTGTGCACATATCCGCCAGACGCGCTGTCCCTCCCCCGACTGGGCGCGCTGGCCGGGAACGGCGGGCCGGGAGTCGGCCGTGCGCACCCGGACCCTCCGTCGGAGATCGGGTGGGAGGACCGAACCGGGGCGATCGGGCGGCGAGGAGCCGACCCGCGGGGCTGCTGCTCCGCACCCGCACACCGTTGAAGCGAGTCGAGGTGCACATGCAAGAGCTGGACCAGCTGGACCGGGCCGAGCACCCGGACGTCGTGGGCGACGAGGTCGTCCCGTCGTCCACGCGCCCGACCGAGCTGCCACGCGGCTTCGAGTTCGCCGTCGAGGCGGCCGCAGCGGCCGAGGCCACGCCGGAGCAGCTCGCCATGCTCGACCAGCACCGGGACGCCTGGCGCCACTGCCTGGAGCGCCTGCTGCACCAGACCGACGAGCACCTCGAGTCGGTGCGGACGATCACCGGCCCCGAGCGGGACCAGATCGTCGCTGACTTCGAGCAGGAGCGCGACCGCCTCGAGGCGGCGCTCGCCCGCCTCGACGGTGCCTCCGAAGGCCTGGCCGACCCGCTGCTGCTGGAGTCCGCCGGCCAGGTCCGGCTGCAGGCGTCGTGGGCGTCCGGACGGCTGGTGGTCTGGGCGGGCGGGCCCGGCACGGAGCCCGCCACCGCGGAGGAGCTCGAGCAGCTGCTGCGCGAGAGCTTCGGGCTGTTCCAGATCCAGACGCCCGAGTGGTCGCCGCACCCGCCCGTGCAGCTCCCCGACGGCGCACGCGCCCCGGCGCTGGCCCTCGGCGTGCAGGACGCGCTCGCGTGGCTCATGGCGCTCGGCGGCGGCCACGACGACGACCGGCTGGGCAGCAGCGTGACCTGGCTCGGTCGCGTGGTCGTGTGGGCGGTCCGCCTCGTCGCGGCAGGGCACATCGTGCCGACGCTGCGCACCCGGCGCCGCGGCAAGCAGCAGGCCAACGGCGGCGAGCCGATGACCGAGCTGTCGGTCCGGTGGGTGCCCGCACTGGTCAAGGCCTCCGAGCTGAAGGAGCTGGCCGCGGCCATGCCCGGCCCGGTCACCGCCCTCGAGCGTGCGGAGCCGGAGCACGTCACCACGACCATCGCCACCGCGATCGTGCACATGATCGCGACCCAGGCGGCGTCGATGCTGACCTTCCCGGCACCCCCGCCGGACCCCCGCGACGCCGTCTCGATCGCCGAGAGCGTCCTGACCCGCCTCGACGGCTCGGCCTTCGAGGCGCCGACCCGTGCCGGCACCGAGATCTCCCGCCGCCTCGAGCGCTGGACCAACCCGGTCACCACCCCCAGCGACGCCCGCCTGGTCGTGCAGCTCGACCCGCCGGACAAGGACGGTGCCTGGTTCCTGTCGGTCTCGGGGCCCGACCCCGACGGGCAGCTCGTCCCCCTCGAGGTCGCCCTCGTCGAGAGCCGCCCGAAGCGGCACCTCGCCGACCAGCTCGCCCGGCTCGAGCGCATCATGCCGGTGCTCAAGCGGCCGGGTGAGGCCCGCCGCGGCCAGGTCGTCCTGAGCCAGGACGAGGCCTGGGAGCTCATGACCGAGACCGGCCCGCTGGCCGCCGAGGCCGGGTTCGACGTGCGGGTGCCGGCGCTGTCGCGTCGCAAGCCCACGCCCGCGCTGCGGCTCGAGACCGTGCCGGCCGACGACACGGTCGTCGGCGCCCACCAGCTGTCCCAGGTCCGCTGGTCGGCGGTGTTCGACGACGTCGAGCTCACCGCCGCCGAGATCGCCGAGCTGGCCTCGCAGGCGCGGCCGCTCGTGCGCTCGCGGGGCCGGTGGGTGGAGCTGGACCGGGTCGATCTCGCGGAGGCCGCGGCCGCGCTCGCGGAGCGCTCCAAGCAGACCCAGCTCACCGGTGCGGAGGTGCTCCGCTACGCCATCGGGCTCGAGGACTCGCCGCTCGCCGGGGGCGTCAGCGTCGCCGGCACCGGCTGGGCCGCCGACCTGCTCGAGCGGGCGTCGCAGGTCTCGACCGAGCCGATCACCACGCCGGAGGGCTTCCGCGGCGAGCTGCGCAGCTACCAGGCCGAGGCGGTGGCCTGGCTCGGGTTCCTCGACGCCGTCGAGCTGGGCGGGTGCCTGGCGCTCGACATGGGTCTCGGCAAGACCCCGACGATGCTCGCCCACCTCGCACGCACCGCGGGCAACGGTCCCGCGCTCGTCATCGCCCCGCCCGCGGTGGTCGGCAACTGGGCGGCCGAGGCGGCCCGGTTCACCCCCGACCTGCGTGTGGTGGTCCACCACGGCGCCCAGCGGGCGTCCGCGTCGGAGCTCGCCGCGGAGGCCGAGGGTGCCGACGTCGTGATCACCACCTACGGCACCGCGGTGCGCGACGTCGAGGCGCTCGAGCAGCTCCGTTGGGACCGGCTGGTGCTGGACGAGGCGCAGGCGATCAAGAACCCCGCGAGCGAGACCGCCCAGCAGCTGCGCCGCATCCCCGCCAGGGTGCGCATCGCGCTCACCGGCACCCCGATCGAGAACGGCCTCGGCGACCTGTGGGCGATCCTCGACTTCACGAACCCGGGCCTGATCGGCCCGCGCAACGCGTTCATCTCGCAGCTGTCCGCGTCCCGCGACGGTGGCCGCCGCAGCGGCGAGTCCGCGCTGCGGGCACTGAACGGGATCCTGGTGTTCCGCCGCACGAAGGCCGAGCCGGAGGTCGCCGCCGAGCTGCCCGAGCGCATCGACCAGCTCGACCACTGCACGATGACCCCCGAGCAGATCGGCCTGTACCAGGCGGTGCTCGACAAGCTCGTCAAGGAGCAGGCCGAGTCCGAGGACAAGGAGCAGCGCAAGGGCGCGATCCTCGCCGCGATCACCGCGCTCAAGCAGATCTGCAACCACCCCGCGGCGTACCAGGACGACGGACGCCCGCTGGCGGGCCGTTCCGGCAAGCTGACCCGACTGGAGGAGATCGTCGAGTCGGTCTTCGCCGCCGAGGAGCGGGTGCTGATCTTCACGCACTTCGCGTCGTGGGGGCAGCGCCTCGCCGAGCACCTCACCGAGGTCACCGGCGTGCCCATCGCCTGCTACCACGGCGGCCTGCCCCGCAAGGAGCGCGACCGGATCGTCTCGGAGTTCCAGAGCGGTGAGGGCCCCGGGGCGCTCGTGCTCTCCCTCAAGGCGGGCGGTACGGGCCTCAACCTGACCGCCGCCAGCCACGTCGTGCTCTACGACCGCTGGTGGAACCCCGCGGTGGAGGACCAGGCACGCGACCGGGCCTGGAGGATCGGCCAGACGCGCACGGTGGTGTCGCACCGCCTCGTGTGCCCCGGCACCGTCGACGAGCGCGTCGAGGAGGTCGTGGCCGGCAAGCGCCACATCGCGGACCTCGTGCTGCCCAAGTCGAGCTCGCTGGCCGACCTCGACGCACAGCAGCTGCGCACCGCCCTCGGCCTGCGCTCCGACAGCCTCCTCACCGAGAGCGCTGCGGACATCGAGCGGGAGCGGGCCGAGCGCGAGGCGGCACGGGCCGCGGAGGACGGAGAGGGCGAGGACGACGTGGGTGACGCACCTGTCGGCAGCGAGCACGCCGAGGAGCTGGCGGAGGTGGGATCGTGAGCGCACAGCGACGCCGTTCGAAGCAGCGCCGCAACGCGCGCAAGCAGCGCACGGCGCCGCCGGCGGAGTTCTGGCGCGCCGCGCCGGAGCCCCCGGAGCCGCCCGACATCGTCCCCGCCGAGCACCCGGGCGCGCTCCTGCGCTCGATGGGGGCCCCGCCCCTCCCCGGCCAGCGGACCGAGGCGTCGCTCGGCTACCTCCAGGCGGTCGTGCACCAGGCCGCGAAGATCGCCAGCGCGGTGGCGGCCTCCGCCGACCTGCTCGGCAGCGACGACGACGAGGACGGCGCCGGCACGGGGTCCTGAGCGGCGGGCGGGCGCCTCAGCCCGCTGCCGCGGCGGTGCTCCCGCCCACCGCGCGCTGCGGTTCGTGCTGCACGTCCTCGGGTCCCAGCTCGCGGGTCCAGGCGGCGAACTCCAGCAGGATCCCGTCGGGGTCCTGGAAGTAGAGCGAGCGCACGTAGACGCCCGGGTGGAGGTCGTCCGCGATGCCGAGCTCGCTGTCGTCGTGGTTCGCGACCTCGGTGGTGTCGACCCCGGCCGCCCGCAGCCGGTCGCGGTACTCCTCGATGCGCTCCGGGGGCACGGTGAACGCCACGTGGTTCATCGAGCCGATCGCGCTCGTCAGCTCGCCACGGTCGGGGCGGGCCTTCGGTGCGGAGATGCCGGGCGCGGCCTCGGGGGCGTCGGGGAACCAGAAGAACGCCAGGCTGTCACCGCCCCCGCAGTCGAAGAAGAAGTGCTGGCCCATCCCGAAGGGCAGCTCGATCGTCTTGACCAGCGGCATGCCGAGCACCCCCTGGTAGAAGTCGACCGTCCGCTGCATGTCGCTGCACACGAGCGCGAGGTGGTGCACCCCTCCGAGCTCGAACCCCTCGTCCCCCACCGGCCGGTCCCCCACTGCGTCGCCCCCCGTCTCGCGAGCGTTCGCGCCGAACCATAATCCGCGGCCCGGGTGGGTGGAACCGGAGGACGCCGCCGGTAGCGTCGAGGTGTGTCCGCCCCCGAGCTGCGCGCGCGGCGCGTCCAGTTCCGATTCCCCGACGACCTGGACCCCGTGTGGAACCCCCGGCACCCCGAGGCCGCCGCGGCGGCGAACTCGGTCTCGCTGCTGATGCCGTACGTCGAGCCGTACATCGTGCGCTCGGTGCGCGGCGCGCGCGACCGCCTCGACGAGCCCACCCGGGCCCGTGCCGAGGAGTTCGCCCGCCAGGAGCTGGCCCACCACGCGCAGCACCGCCGGTTCAACGACCTCGTCGTCGCACGGCACCCGCGCCTGGCCCGGATCGAGCGCTGGGCGCGCGCAGCCTGCGACTGGCTGTCGCGCACCCGCTCCGAGGAGTTCTCGCTCGCGTTCGCCGCCGGGGCCGAGGCGATCGCGTTCGGCATCGCCCGCTGGGCGGAGGAGAACGTCCGGACGCTGTTCGACGGCGCCGACGACGTCGTCTCGACGTTGTTCCTGTGGCACCTCGCGGAGGAGGTCGAGCACAAGTCGGTCGCGTTCGACGTGCACCGTGCGGTCGGCGGGTCGCGGTGGCGCTACCTGCTCGCGAGCTGCACCGCCCTGGCGCTGCTCGTCCTGCTGACCTTCCCGGCGATCGTGGTGCAGCTGCACGACCAGCGCCGCCTCTGGTCACCCGTCGCGTGGTGGCGGCTCACCCGCTGGGCGCTCGGGCTCGGCTTCGAGGTACTGCCCGCGATCGGGATGTCGGCGCTGCGCGACCACCACCCGGACCAGCTGCGCGACCCGGTGCTGCTCAGCGCGTGGCTGCAGCACTTCGACCCCGAGACCGCGACGATGCCGCTGTGGACCAGCAGCGGCGCGGCTCCCGCGGCCGGGGGGCTCAGCCCTCGACCGTGATCGCGTACTCGGGGCAGTTGTCCGCGGCGAGCTGCGCCTTGCGCTCGAGGCCCTCGGGTACCTCGCCGTCGGTGCGCAGCACCGCGTAGCCCTCGTCGTCGACGTCGAACAGCTCGGGTGCCAGCAGGTAGCACCGGTTGTGCCCCTGGCAGGCGTCGCGGTCGAACCTGATCCTCACGAGCTCCTCCCCAGGCGTACGGGCAGCGTGCGGGGTCCCCGGACTTGACCCGTCGACCAGCGCACCGCATCGGGGTCGGCGAGCTCGAACTCGGGGATGCGCTCCAGCCACTCGCGCACGGCGACGGTCAGCTCCATGCGCGCCAGGTTCGACCCCAGGCACCGGTGGATGCCGAGCCCGAACGCGGCGTGGCGGTTCCGCTCCCGGTCGAGGACCACCTCGTCGGCCCGCTCGAACACCTCGGGGTCGCGGTTGGCGGCGGGGAACGGCAACAGCACCCAGTCCCCCTCGCGCATGGTGACCCCGCCGAGCTCGACGTCCTTCGCGACCTTGCGGGCCATCGTCACCGGGGCGTACGCGCGCAGGAACTCCTCGATCGCGATCGGCAGCAGCTCCGGCTCGTCGCGGAGGCGGCGCCGGTGCTCGGGGTGCTGGGCGAGGTGCCACAGGGTGGCGCCGATCGCCGACCACGTCGTGTCGATCCCGGCGAGCAGCAGCAGGGCGACCGTGCCGAGCACGTGGTCGTCGCTCAGCGGCTGCCCGTCGATCTCGGCGTCCAGCAGGAAGCTGATCAGGTCGTCCGCGGGCTGCTCGCGGCGCTCGGCGATCTTCTCCGCGAGGTACCAGGTGAGCGTGTCCTCGGGTGCCACCGGGTCGTTCTGGCCGGCGGTCTCGAGGATGCGGTGGATGAAGATGCGGAAGCGGTCGCCGTCGGAGGTCGGCACCCCGAGCATGTGGGCGATCACCCGCACGGGGATGTGCTGCGCGTAGCCGGTGGCCGCGTCGACGACGTCACCGTCGCCCGTCCCGTCGAGCAGGTCGTCGAGCAGCTCACCGCAGAACCGGCGGGTCGGCTCCTCGAGCGGCCGGATCGCCTTCGGGGAGAACGCGGGCAGCAGCAGCCTGCGGGCGACCTCGTGGAACGGCGGGTCCGATGTGATCGGCGGGGCGTAGCCGACGGGTGCCGGCTCGGACGGTTCGAACACCGACACGATCACGCCCCGGGAGCTGAAGTGCTCGGTGTCGTGGGCGATGGCGGACACGTCCGCGTGGCGCGTCGGCAGCCAGGTGCCACCGAAGCGCGGTGAGTGGGCGACCGGGCACTCCTGCCGCAGCTGCGCCCAGATCTCGGGTGCCCGCGCCGCGTACTCCTCGTCGGTGTGGTCGAAGTCCGTCGCCCAGTCGGTGACCGGGCAGCGCGCCTGCGCCTCCATCGAGACCTCCGGGTTCGAAGCGTCGGTCTCGCAGCCTACGGCCGCCGAAGGACGTTCACGCGCCGGCGTCGCAACGCCGGTCAGGGCGTCGGCTCCAGCTCCCGGTCCGCGGCCTCGGCGGCGCCGGCGGCGGGTGCGCCCGACTCGTCGTGGTCGCCCTCGACGTTGATGGTCGGCAGGAGGCGGTCCAGCCAGCGGGGGAACCACCAGTTCCTGTCGCCGAGCAGCTCCATCGTCGCCGGGACCAGCAGCATCCGCACCACCGTCGCGTCGAGGAGCACCGCCAGGGCGAGCCCGAAGCCCATGAGCTTCACGACCCGGTCGGTCTCCAGCAGGAAGCTGCCGAACACCACGACCATGATCGCGGCCGCGGCGGAGATCACCCGTGCCGTGGCGGCGAGCCCATCCGCGACCGAGGTGACGCTGTCGCCGGTGCGCAGCCACTCCTCACGGATGCGCGAGAGCAGGAACACCTCGTAGTCCATCGACAGGCCGAACACGATGGCGAAGAGCATCATCGGGACGAACGGCTCCACCGGTGCGGGCTCGATCCCGAAGAGGTCCTTGAGCCAGCCCCACTGGAAGATCGCGACGATCACGCCGTAGGCGGCGCCGATCGACAGCAGGTTCATGATGACCGCCTTGATCGGCACCAGGATCGAGCGGAACACGATCATCAGCAGCACGAACGACAGGCCGAGCACCGCGACGAAGAACAGGGCGAGCCGGTCCGCGAGGTAGTCGGCGAAGTCGACCATCACGCCCACGGTGCCCGTGACGAGCACGTCGAACCCGGCACCCGCGGTCGCCTCGGGCAGCACGTCGGTGCGGAGGTGCTCGACCAGCTCGGTGGTCGCCTCGTCCTGGGGTGCGGTGGTCGGGAAGACCTGCCACAGCACCGCCCCGGACTCCGACGGGGAGTCGAGGTCGCTCGGGAACGGCGGCGAGACCGACGCGACGCCGTCCACCTCGGACACGACGCGGGTCACCTCGAGCAGCGGCGCCGAGCTCTCCGCGGCGCCCTCCGGCAGCTCCGCGACGAGCAGGATGCGGCCGTTGTAGCCGGGTCCGAAGCCCTCGGCGAGCAGGTCGTAGGACTTGCGGATCGTGTCGTCCTCGGCGGCGTTGCCGGCGTCGGAGAACCCGAGGCGGATGGAGGTCATCGGGATCGCCAGCAGGAGGAGCAGCGCCGTGGAGACCAGGCTGAGCGTCCACGGGCGGGCCTGGACGACCCGGCTCCACCGGTAGGCGAAGGTGTCCCGCAGCGGCTTCGGCGGGCGGGGCGGCAGGGCGCGCTTCAGCGGGGCGACCGCGAAGCCGGCGACGAGGACCACGGCCGCGAGCGGGAGCCCGAGCAGGAGCGGCTGGAGCTTGAGCCCGACCCCGAGCAGGGCGATGGCGACGAGCGCCGCGGCGACCACGCCGCGCCAGCGGGTCACGTCGATCCGCTCCCCCACGAAGCCGAGCAGGGCGGGCAGCAGCGTCAGGGAGGCGACGACGGTGACCGCGACCATCGTCGCCGCCCCGATGCCGAGGCCGGCCACGAAGCTCACACCCATGAGGAGCATGCCGAGCAGCGAGATCACCACGGTGATGCCCGCGAAGGTGACCGCCCGCCCGGAGGTGTCGATGGCGGTGGCGACGGCCTCGGCGACCGTGTGCCCGCGCTGCAGCTGCTCCCGGTAGCGGGTGACGATGAACAGCGCGTAGTCGATGCCGACCCCGAGGCCGATCATCACGCCGAGGATCGTGGCGAAGTCGGGCATCTCGACGACGTTCGACAGCAGGCCGAGCAGCACCGACCCCATGCCGATGCCGGCGAGCGCGACGCCGATCGGCAGTCCCATCGCCAGCACCGAACCGAAGGCGACGATGAGGATCACGATCGCGAAGGCGAGGCCGATGGCCTCGGCTGCGGGCTCCTCGAACTCCTGGAACATCGCACCGCCGTACTCGACCTGGAGTCCCTCCACGTCGGGGGCGAGCTTGCGGATCTCCTCGCCGCGGTCCATCGCGGTGTGGATGTCGGTGTCGGCGGGGATCTCGAGGGTCGCGTAGGCGATCGTGCCGTCCTCGGACACCTGGGAGCCGCCAGCGTCGCCGAGGAGCGCCATGGCGTCCTCGCCCAGCTCGGCGGCACCGGCCGCGTACCACTGGATCAGCTCCGGTGAGACCTCGTCCTCGCCCTCGTCGAAGGGGCCCTGCACGGTGGTGTCGTCGAGCGAGGCGACCTCGTCGAGGAAGGTGCGGAGCTGCGCACGCAGCTCGGGATCCTCGAAGCCGTCCTCGTGGCGGAAGACGATCTGGCCCTCCATGCCGCTGCCGGCGCCACCCATCTCCGCCTCGAGCACGTCGAAGCCCTCGCGGCTCTCCACCTCCGGCAGGCTGAACTCCGTCGAGTAGTTGGTGCCCGTGCCCGACATGACGGCCCCGCCCACGAGGACGGCGGCGATCCAGAGCACCACCACGAGCCCACGGCGGCGGCAGGACCACGCGCCAAGTCGACCGAACATCCACGCCTCCCGGCAGCTGGACCGCCCGGGGGGCGCCGCAGCGCTGGCTGGGCGTGGGCGGTCGGGTGGTGCAAGTCTGCTGAGCCGACGGTTGGGTGGGCAAGGACCGTCGCGCCGATGTGACCGATGGCGCACCGTGCGCGCCCAGGACCGGGAGGGAGATCGATGTCGGACCAGCTGCGGGTGGAGGACCGGGACGGGGTGCGGACCATCACCTGGACCCGCCCCGATGCGCTCAACGCGATGACGATCGCGATGTGGAACGGGACCCGGGACGCACTCGACGGCGCCGCCGACGCGGGCATCGGCTGCGTGGTCCTGACCGGGACGGGCCGCGCGTTCACCGTCGGGCAGGACCTGGCGGAGTTCGGCGATCCCGGGCACGCAGAGCCCGACGGCGGTTTCCGGGGCCTGATGCGCGCCCTGCAGGAGCTGGAGCTGCCGCTCGTCGCGGCGGTCAACGGCCTCGCGGTCGGGTTCGGGCTGACCGTGCTGCCGTGGTGCGACGTCGTGCTCGTCGCCCCGGAGGCCAGGTTCCGGGCACCGTTCGTCGGGCTGGGGGTCACGACCGAGGCGGGCGCGAGCGTGGCGCTCGCGGACGTCATGGGCCCCCGGGCCGCCGCGGAGCTGGTGCTCACCGGCCGGTGGATGGACGCCGAGGAGGCGGTGCGGCACGGGCTCGCGAACCGGGTGGTTCCCGCCGAGGAGCTGCCCGGCGCCGCGGCGGAGCTGGCCCGCGGGATCGCCGCGCAGCCGCCCACGGCGCTGCAGAGGACCACCGCGCTGCTGCGCGAGGGGCGCCGCGGCTGGTCCGACGCGGTCGCCCGCGAGTACGACGCGTTCGCCGAGCTCGCCGGCGGCGAGGAGAACATCGCCGCGATCACCGCGTTCCTCGAGGGCCGCTGACCCGCGGCCCGGTCAGCCCACGCGGCGCAGCACGTTGCGGTCGGTGTGCGGGTACGGCTCGTCGAGCCCCCGCATGCGCAGCATCGTGGTGGACGAGTAGGCCCACTCGTCGGGCCCTCGCACCTCGACCTCGAGCAAGTAGCTGAGCGTGCTGGCCTCGCTCGCCAGGTACCGGTTCTCGGCGATCCGGTACGTCCCCTCGCCCGCGCGCAGCTCGAACGCGGTGGCACCTGGGCCGGCGGTCCCTCCCGCGACCAGCGAGATGCCCCGGGGGACGACGAAGCACTTCAGCACCTCACCGGTCGCCCCGTCCCACAGCCAGTAGCCGACCTCGGTGTGGAACGGCACCTGCTCCCCGCCGCGCCACATGCTCGAGCGGTGGTCGAGCCCGTAGAGGTGCTGGGACCCGTTGACCACCGGTCCGAACGGGGTGAGCGTCAGCTCCTCGGTGTAGGGGCTCTCCCACGACGCCCCGTGGGCGTGCGACCACGCGACGTCGAGCCCCTCGTCGCCGCGCCAAGTGCCCGCCAGCGCTGCCAGCGGCCCCCACTGCTCGTCCGTCATCCTCCGACCTCCCCCGCTCGGCCCGCCGACGTTACCGCTGCGGGACACGCCGCAGCGGCGCCGGGGCGCGCTCAGGCCTACCGGCGCTCCAGCAGGTCGGCGTAGTCGGGGTTCGTGTCGATGAACCGGGCGACGTACCAGCACTCGGGCACGACGCGGCGGCCGGTGGGACGCACGTCGTCGAGCGCCCGCCGGACCAGCTCCGCGCCGAGCCCGTGGCCGCGGGCGTCGGGCGCGATCACGGTGTGGGGGAAGACGATCTCGTCGTCGCCGCGGAGCCGGTACGCGGCCCGGCCCTTCACCTCGCCGTCCACGACGATCACGTAGCGGGACGCTTCGGGCTCGTGCCGGACCTCGGTCGCCATCTGGGCGCTCCTCGTCGTGTCAGTCGCCGGCGCTCGTACCCGGGCGCCGGGGCGGGGCAAACGGTGCTCAGGCGTGCCCCCGGGGCTCGCGCAGCTCACCGAGGGGCTCGAGGAGCGGGTCGAGCAGGGCGTGCAGGTCCGCTCGGGCGCGCTGGCGGTCGTGGAGCGGGATCGTCGAGCGGCGCTCGAGGACGAACGAGAGCGCCAGCCGGACCAGCGCCTCGGCGACCACCTCGACCCGTCGACGGTCGGCGGGCCGCCCGAGGGGACCGAAAGCGTCCACGAGCACGCCGGTCGCGACCGCGATGAGGGGCTCCGACTCCACGGTGAGCAGGCGCAGCAGCTCCGGTTCGCTGCGCGCCAGGGCCGACAACGTCGCCCGCTCCGGGGATCCCAGGCCGGTCAGGAACCCCTCGACGACCATGTCCTCGATCGTCTCGAGGTGGACGGTCGCGAACATGATCGAGGTGAGGAACCGTCGGCACTCCCGGGCGAGCACCGCGGTGACGATCTGGGACCGGCCGTCGAAGCGGCGGTAGATCGTCGTGCGACCCAGGCCGCTCCGCTGCGCGATGTCGTCGACGGTGCAGCGGCGGATGCCGTACTGGAGGAACAGCTCCGACGCGGCGTCCAGGATCCGCGCCGTCGTCTCGTCCTCCGCCGGTGCCTGCGGTCCGCTCAGCGATCGCAGCAGTTCGTCGAGGTCGACATCGAGGTGGCGGCGCCCGCTCACGCGGTCGCGCCCACCGCTCGCGTGGCCTCGCGGGCCTCACGGCGCGCACGGGCCTCGCGGCGCCACCCGGCACGGGCCCGGGGCGCCCACCGGAGCGACCTCGGCACGAAGCGCCAGGTCTCCCGCACCCACAGCTCCAGCAGCTTGAGCTCCGCGGCCTCCACCGTGCCCCACGGGATGCCGAAGCGCCGGCGCACCACCGGCGGCAGCCCGCCCAGCGCCGTCAGCCGGAAGATCGGGGTGACGATCTCCCGCTGGATGGGGATCGTCCACCACGGGAGCCCCGGCATGCCGCTGACCTTGTCGTGCAGCGCCATGTCGACGGCACGCTCCGCGGCGGGGGTCATCTCCAGCACCTCGCAGCAGTACCGGTCCCACACCTCACCGAAGGTGGCGCGGTCCGGTGGCACCGGCCGCGGGCTCACGCCGTAGCGGCGGTACCACTCGACCCCGTCGAGGTAGAGCTCCTCGCGCTCGGCGTCGGTGAGCCGGTGGGTGTCGAAGCGGTCGACGAGCTGCTCGACGGCGAACTGGAACGTCGCGTGCGCCCACCAGAACGTCTCGGGCTTCAGTGCGCTGTAGGCGCGCCCCAGGTGGTCGGTGCCCTTGATGCGCCGGTGGTAGTCCCGCACCCGCCGCCCCGTGGCCTCGGCCTCCGGGCCGTCGTAGACGACACCGACGATCTCGGGCACCGAGCGCTGGATGCGGTCCCACGGCTCGGTGAAGAACGCCGAGTGGTCGACCACGCCCGCCCCGAGCCCCGGGTGCATCAGCTGGAGGATCCCCGTGGCGAGGCCGGTGAAGGACAGCCGGTTGTCCCCGGCCCAGCGCCACAGCAACGACTCAGGGCCCAGCTCGCGGGGTTCGATGCGGTACATGGGTACGAGTTTCGTACCGCGGGCCCACCGGGTCAACGAACGATCGTGACGCCGGTCACGATCAGACGAGACCGAACGCCGCCATCGCCTGGGCGACCCTGAGGAAGCCCGTGATGTTCGCACCGAGCACGTAGTCGCCCGGCGCCCCGTACTCCTCCGCCGTCTCGTAGCAGGCCGCGTGGATCGAGGTCATGATCTCGGCCAGGCGCTGCTCGGTGTGCTCGAAGGTCCACGAGTCGCGGGATGCGTTCTGCTGCATCTCGAGCGCCGAGGTCGCCACACCGCCGGCGTTGGCCGCCTTGCCGGGCGCGAACAGCACGCCGGCCTCGCGGAACGCCTTCACCGCGTCGGGGGTGCAGGGCATGTTGGCGCCCTCCCCCACCGCGATGCAGCCGTTGGCGATGAGCCGGGCCGCGGCCGCGACGTCGAGCTCGTTCTCGGTCGCGCAGGGCAGCGCGACGTGGCAGGGGACCTCCCAGATGTCGCCCTTCTCGACGAACTCGGCCTTGCCGCCGCGACGGATCGCGTACTCCTCGATGCGGGCCCGGTCGACCTCCTTCACCTCGCGCAGGAGGTCGACGTCGATGCCGTCGGGGTCGAGGACGTAGCCGGTCGAGTCGGAGCAGGCGACGACCTTGGCGCCCAGGTGGTGGGCCTTCTCGATCGCGTGCACCGCGACGTTGCCGGAGCCCGACACCACGCAGGTGCGCCCGTCCAGCGAGTGACCGTGGTGCTTGAGCGCCTCCTGGGTGAAGTAGACGACGCCGTAGCCCGTGGCCTCCTTGCGGACGAGCGCCCCGCCCCAGGAGGGGTCCTTGCCGGTGATGACCCCGGACTCGTAGCGGTTGGTGATCCGCTTGTACTGCCCGAACATGTAGCCGAGCTCACGGGTGCCCACGCCGATGTCGCCGGCGGGGACGTCGGTGTACTCGCCGAGGTAGCGGTACATCTCGGTCATGAAGCTCTGGCAGAACCGCATGACCTCGGTGTCGCTGCGGCCCTTGGGGTCGAAGTCGGAGCCGCCCTTGGCACCGCCGATGGGCAGGCCGGTGAGGGCGTTCTTGAAGATCTGCTCGAACCCGAGGAACTTCACGATCCCGAGGTAGACCGACGGGTGGAAGCGCAGGCCGCCCTTGAACGGGCCGAGCGCGCTGTTGAACTCCACCCGGAAGCCACGGTTGATGTGGACCTCGCCGGCGTCGTCCTGCCACGGGATGCGGAAGATGATCTGGCGCTCGGGCTCGCAGACGCGCTGGATGATCTTGAGCTCCCCGAGCTCGGGGTGCTTCTTGAGCACCGGGCCGAGGGAGCCCAGCACCTCCGTCACCGCCTGGTGGAACTCGGTTTCACCACGGTTGCGCCGCGTCACCTCTTCCAGGATCGGCTGGAGGCGCTCATCGACCGTGCGCTCAATGTGTGCCATCACGTTGCCGAACCTACCGAGCGCGGCGGTCGGTTCCCGAATCCGGGTGCGGGGACGAGGATCCGCGCGCCGCCGCGGCGGGCGCCTACCCTACCCGTGCGATCCGCCGGCAGCGCAGGGGAAGCGCCGCCCGTGACGGCTCGACGGAGGAGGAACGGAAGTGGGGCCCGAGACGTCATCTGTGACCGATGCCGGCGGTCCGGCAGCCGAGCCGGCGCACCACTGGGGCACACTCGACGGGGTGTCGATCGACTTCCCGATGGTCGTCGAGCGGATGCACTCGCTGACCCTCACCTACACGGTGCCCGCGGGCCCGGCGCAGGCGCTGCTGCCGGGCGACGCGTTCGAGGTGGCCCGCGGCGAGGGCGACACGGCCACGCTGGTGGTCGCCCTGGTCGACTACCGCCGAAACCCGTGGGGCGACTACGACGAGGTCAACCTCGGGCTGCTGTCCCACCCGGTCGGGCGCCCGGACCACGTGGGCGCGTTCGTCTACCGAATGCCGGTGGACCAGGAGTTCACCAAGCGTGCGGGCAACGAGGTGCTCGGCCTCCCCAAGACGGTCGAGGACCTGGCGTTCGAGTACGCGCAGGACCGGGTGACGATGCGCCTCGCGACCGGCGGCACCCACGCGATGACGGTGTCCTGGCCACGTGCCGCCGCCACGGGTGCCCCCGAGCTGACCGACGCCACGACGTTCTCGTACCTCGACGGCGTGCCGACCGAGCTGCCGCTCGCCATCGAGCTGGGCACCGGGCTGGTCGACCCCGCGGAGGTGGAGGTGGAGCTCGGCCCGGCTCCCCTCGCGGACGAGCTGCGCTCGCTGGGCCTGCCACGGGCACCCGACCTGGCGGTGTGGGGCGAGGACCTCCGAGGCGTGTTCGGGCGGCCCCGCCCCCTCTGAGGGCGAGGCGGCCGGGATCAGAGCAGGCCCCGGGACTCGAGCCACTCCTTCGCCACGTCGTCCGGCTCGCGCTTGTCGATGTCGGTCGCACGGTTCCACTCGACGAGGTCGTCGGTGGAGATCTCGGCGCTCAGCTCGTCGAGGGCCTCCGCGAGCCCCTCGTGTGCCTCGAGCACCTCGGTCCGGATGATCGGCGCGACGTTCTGCGCGGGGAACAGCCCCTTGTCGTCCTCGAGGATCTTGAAGCCGTGCTCCTCGATCTGGGGCGCCGTCGTGCCCCACATGACGACGTCGACCTCCTCGGCGGCGAGGTTGTCGCCGAGCTGCGGGCCGAACTCGATCGTGCGGGTGTCGGCGAAGGTGATGCCGTACACCTCGGGGTCGGTGAACCCGAGGTAGCACTGCGGTCGCTCGTAGCACTCCGACGCGCCGCCGAAGGTGTAGTCGAGCCCGGCCAGGTCGGAGATCTTCTCGGCCTCGGAGTCGCCGCGGACCACGAGGGCGTCACCGCTGTTGGCCTCGGACGGCTCGAGCAGCGTCAGCCCCTTCTCCTCGAGCAGCGGCTCGATCACGGACACGACCTCGTCCGGGTCCGAGGAGGTCTCGCTGTCGGGGTCGAGCGCCGTCTGCTGGCCGCCGATGTAGTCGATCACCAGGTCGACCTGGCCGTTCTCGAGGGCGTCGAGCGCCTCGGTGCGGAAGCCGGCGGGGGTGAGGATCTCGACGTCGAAGCCGCGCGCGGCGAGGTACTGGCCGTAGACCTCGGCGAGCGTCATGTTCTCGCTGAACTCCTGCCCGCGGATGCGGATCGTGGGTCCGGCGCTCTCGCCGCCGCCGTCCGTGCCGGCGCCGTCCGACGCGTCGTCGTCGCCACCACAGGCTCCGGCGATCGCCGTGACCGCCAGCAGCGCGAGGGCGATCCTCCACCACTTCGGCCGACTCATGTGCGCTCCTTCCGCTCGGTGCGGGGTCGTCGCGCCCCGCTGCGACGCACACCCTCCGGCAGCGCCCTTCCTACGGCGGTGAAGGCTAGACCGGTCGCCGCGGCGAAGGTGGCGATGAGCAGCGCGCCGGCGACGACCAGCCCGTCGTTGTTCTGTCCGAGCCCGTCCCGCACGTAGCGCCCCAGCCCGTCGCCGCCGAGGAACGCCCTGATGGGCTCGGTCGCCACGACCTGCACCGCCGCCACCCGCACGCCGTCGAGCACGGTCGTCGCGGCGAGGGGCAGCTCCACCCGCAGGAGCACGGCCCGTTCCCGCATGCCGATCGCGCGGGCGGCGTCGACGGCGGCGGGGTCCGCGGCGCGCCCCGCGGTGTAGGTGTTGAGGAAGATCGGGGGGAGGGCCAGCAGGAGCAGGGCGGTGAAGATCGGGACCGGCTCGGCGCCCCATCCCCGCCGCAGCGCGATCGGCACCAGCAGCCCGGCGACGGCGAAGGTCGGCACGGCCCGTCCGACCGTCACCGCCCAGGTGGCGAGCACCTCGCCGCGCCGCAGGTGGGCGAGCACGGCACCGAGGGGCACGGCGATCGCGACCGCCGCGGCGATGACCGCGGCGCACAGCGTGGCGGTGTCGCCGAGCGACCGGAGGATGCCGGCCGGCCCGGTCCAGCTGGCCGGGTCGAACAGCCACTCGAACACGCCGATGTCGCGCCGTGCGGCCGCTTGGGCGAGCACGGCTGCGGCCTGCCCGCCCCCGGGGGTCACGTCGCCCTCCGACGTGCCCACGGCGTGAGCCACCGTCCGACGAGGTGGATGACGAGGTCCAACCCGAGCGCGAGCAGGATCGACAGGGACGAGCCCACCACCATCGGGGTCCAGAACGAACGGCGCAGCCCGTCGAGGACCAGGCGTCCCAGACCCCCCTGGCCGACGACCGCGGCGACCGTCACCAGTCCGACGGTGGAGACGGTGGCGATCCGCAGCCCGGCGATGAGGTAGGGCGCGGCGATCGGCAGGTCGACGCCGAGGGTGCGCCGGACACGGCTCATGCCCATGCCGTCCGCGGCGTCACGCACCGCGGCGGGCACCGCACGGAACCCCGCGACGAAGTTGGTCACGAGCACCAGCAGCGTGTAGCCGACCAGCGGGATGACCGCGGTCCACATGGACAGGCCCGTGTAGGGCACGAGGATGCCGAACAGGGCGACGCTGGGGATCGTGTAGATGACCGCCGTGGTCGTGGTGATCGGTGTGGCGGCCCAGCGGAAGCGGAGCGCGACCGCGCTGAGCCCCGTCGCGAGGACCACGCCCAGCGCCACCGACACCACCGTCAGCCGGAGGTGCTGGACGAGCGCCTCGCTGATCTGGTCCCACTCGTCGACCAGGTACTCCCAGCGGATGATCGGGTTCGTCGCCTGCGCGGGGTGCACGCCCTGGTCATCTCCCCCGTCCCCGGGCGAGCGCCCCGCGGACGTGCTCGAGTGTGACGACCCCGCCGAAGCGCCCCCCGTCGTCGATCACGGCGACGGAGGTGTCGGAGGACATGATGAGCTCGACAGCCGAGTGCAGGGTGCTGTCGGGGGTCACCTGGGCCGCCGGCATGTGCAGCTGCAGCCGGCTGAGCGGCGCCTCGCCGATCGACGTCCGGTGCACCCACCCGGCGAAGGTCCCGTCCCGGGTGACGCCCAGCCAGTCCGATCCCAGGCGGTCCAGCGTCGCGAGCGCCTCGGCCGGGGTCGTCGCCTCGTCGACGACCGGGCCCTGCAGGAAGGGCAGCTCCCCCACCGTGTGGAGGCGCAGGCGCTTCATCCCGCGGTCCGCGCCCACGAACTCCTCCACGAACTCGTTCGCCGGGGCCCGCAGCACCTCGTCGGGCGACGCGTACTGCTCGACCACCCCACCGAGGCTCATCACCGCGACGCGGTCGGCGAGCCGCACCGCCTCGTCGAGGTCGTGGGTGACGAGCACGATCGTCTTGTGCAGCCGGCGCTGCAGGTCCGACAGCTCGCCCTGGAGCCTCGCCCGCACGATCGGGTCGACCGCGCCGAACGGCTCGTCCATGAGCAGCACCGGTGGGTCGGCGGCGAGCGCCCTGGCGACGCCGACCCGCTGTTGCTGGCCCCCGGAGAGCTCGTCGGGGTAGCGGGCCAGCAGCGAGCGCTCGAGCCCGACGAGGTCGGCGAGCTCCTCGACCCTCGCGGCGATCCGTGCCCGGTCCCACCTCAGCGCGCGGGGCACCACCGCGATGTTCTGGGCGACGGTGCGGTGCGGGAACAGCCCGGCCTGCTGGATCACGTAGC
>CBFGTJ010000015.1:0-30913 GCA_965651815.1 uncultured Microthrixaceae bacterium
CACGTCGACGTCAGCGACACGCTGTCGTCGGGGTGGCGCGCGGGCATCCAGCGGGTCGTGGTGCAGCTCGTCGACCACCTGCGGCGCGTCGACGGGCTCGAGGTGGTGCCCGTCGCGTGGTCCCGCGACCTGCAGGGCCACCGCCGCCTCCGCCCGGACGAGCTCGACGACCTCCTCGGCCCGGCCACCGCGGCACGCCGCCGGCCCGGCGCCGCGCCGACCCCCACCGGCCTGCGCGCCGTGGCTGCCACGGCCGTCGCCCAGGTGCGGCGGGCGCTGCGCTTCGCGCTGCGGGTCGCGGTGCTCGTCCTCGTCGTGGCGCGGGTGAAGGACCCGGTGCGCGACGCGCTGCGCTGGCTCTCCCTGCACACGGTCCACCGTGACCACCGGGAACTGGCGGTGGGGGAGCTCCCGGCCGGGTCGGTCCTGCTCGAGCTCGACACCGTCTGGAACCAGACCTGGGTCGACCGCGACCGGCTCTACCGGCAACTGCGGGACCGCGGCGTGCACGTCGCGGTGCTCGTGTACGACCTGCTCCCGCTCGAGCACCCGGAGTGGTTCGAGCGGTCGCTGGTCGAGGTGTTCGACACCACCCTGACCCTGCAGGCCCGCCACGCGGAGCTCGTCATGGCGATCTCCGAGGCCACCGCGGCGTCCTTCGTGGACTGGTCGCGCCGCCGGGGCCTCGAGCCCCCGGAGCCCGTCGTCATCCCGCTGGGCGCCGACGCCACGAGCCCTCGGACCGCCCGTCCGGTGGCGCTGCCGCCCGGTGTCCTGCCCGGCAGGTACGTGCTGGTCGTGGGCACGGTCGAGCCCCGCAAGAACCACGCCGTGCTGATCGACGCGTTCGAGCGGCTCGCCGAGCGCGCACCGGGGGTCCAGCTGGTCGTCGTCGGCCGGGCCGGCTGGGAGAACGACGCGGTGGTGCGCCGGCTCGAGACCCACCCGCTCGCCGGGACGAGGCTGCACTGGTTCCGCGACGCCGACGACGCGCTGCTGTCGAGGCTCTACGACGAGGCCCTCGTCGTCGCGGTGCCCTCGGCGACCGAGGGCTTCGGGCTGCCGGTGATCGAGGCGTTCCTCCACGGCATCCCGGTGGTCGCGTCCGACCGCGGCGCCCTGCCCGAGGCGGGGGGTGGGCTGGCCGAGTACGTCGCCCCCGACGACGTCGCCGGTTGGGTCGACGCGCTGGCACGCCACGTCGAGGATCCCCGCCACAACCGGGCGCGACGCGACGCCCTGAGGGCATATCGACCACCGACGTGGAGCGACGCCGCACACCGCGTCGCGTCGGTCCTCCGGGCCGAGTTCGCGGCGCCACGCGGCACACCGAAAACTGCGTCCGGTGGGGGTGGAACCGGCGAGGTCTTCTCGTAGGCTCGAACGCCATGCACACCACGCTCCCCACGCGTCGGCGTGTGCTCCGGCTCGCCGCGGTCGCCTTCGCCGCTGGACTCGTGATGTCGGTCGCGCCGCTCCCGAACTGGTCGTTCGTCCCCGTCGCCTCCGCCACCGTCGAACCCCTGGGCCGGCTCCGGCCCATGTCGCCGGTGGCCGTCGCCGCGCTCGCGGACGAGGTCGCCGAGGCCGCCGCGGACGTGCCCCGGGTCTCCGCGCTCGAGGAGCGCACCGACTCGTTCCGGATGATCGGCGTCGCGCTCGAGGAGGAGCCCGACGAGCCCGTGCTCGTGCGGGTCCTCGACGAGGACGGCACCTGGGGCGAGTGGAACGAGCTCGAGATCGACGCCGACAAGGGCCCGGACCCGGGCACACCCGAGGCCCGTGCGGCCGCGGAGGCCGCCGGCCGCGTCGTGAGCGAGCCGCTGTGGGTCGGCGAGGCCCGGGGCTACGAGATCAGCCTGGCGGGCGACGACGCGGACGGCGCCGAGGTGGCGCTGGTGCGCGAGGAGGTGCGCCGCACCCTCACCGACGCGGTGCCCCTCGCGGAGGCGGCCCTCCCCGCGCCGTTCGGCATCAACTCGCGTGCCTCCTGGGGTGCCCGCGCCCCGAAGGACACCCCGTCGATCGCACGGGACGGGCTGAAGCTCGCGGTGGTGCACCACACCGCCGGGACCAACAACTACTCGGCGGCGCAGGTGCCCTCGATCATCCGGTCCATGCAGGCGTTCCACATGGACACGAACGGGTGGTCCGACCTCGGCTACAACTTCGTCGTCGACAAGTTCGGCGGCATCTGGGAGGGGCGGGCCGGCGGCACCGCGAACGCCGTGGTCGGCGCGCACGCCGCGGGCTTCAACACCGGCTCGGTCGGCGTGTCGGTCATGGGCAACTACTCCGGCCAGTACGCGTCCAGCGCCGCGCTCGAAGCGGTGAGCAGGGTGGTCGGGTACCGCCTCCAGGAGTACGGCGCCCACCCGCAGCACCGCGTCAACTTCACCTCCGGCGGCGGCACCAAGTACCCGGCCGGCAAGGTGGTGAACCTGCCCCGGGTGATCGGGCACCGCGACGTCGGGCAGACGGCGTGCCCCGGCCTCATCTACAACAACCTCGGATCGATCCGGAACCGGGCCGCGCAGTGGTACCAGCTGATGGAGGCCGTCGCGACGCCCCGTGGGTCGATCGACAGCGTGAAGGTCACGGGCAACCGCGTCGACGTGGTCGGCTGGGCCGTCGACCCCGACGTGCCGCAGCCCGCACGGGTGCACGTCGTGCTCGCCGGCCGGCTCCAGGAGGTGCAGGCCAACGGCTACCGCCCCGACGTGGGCCGCGCGTACCCGGGCGTCGGCGACCACCGCGGGTGGGGCGCGGGGTTCAGCGGGCTGCCGAAGGGCAGGCACCGGCTCTGCGTCACCGTCATCAACCAGGGCGAGGGGAACGACAAGCTGCTCGGCTGCCAGGACGTCGTCGTCAAGTGAGGCGTCCGCGGACCGTCTGCTAGAACGGCCCACCGTGAAGGGCCTCATTCTCTCCGGCGGGGCGGGCACGAGGCTGCGGCCCATCACGCACACCAGCGCCAAGCAGCTCGTACCCGTCGCCAACAAGCCGATCCTGTTCTACGGCATCGAGGACATGGTCGCCGCGGGCATCACCGACATCGGCATCATCGTCGGTGAGACGGCGGACGAGATCCGGGCCGCCGTCGGCGACGGCTCCCGCTGGGGCATCGACGTCACCTACATCCCCCAGGACGAGCCGCGGGGCCTGGCCCACTGCGTGCTCATCGCGCGCGACTTCCTCGGCGACGACGACTTCGTCATGTACCTCGGCGACAACCTGCTGCGGCAGGGCATCACCGAGTTCGTGGAGGCGTTCGAGGCGGACCGTCGCGCCGCGTCGTCACCGACGCTCCACGACGACGCGCCGAAGGCCCCCTCCGCGCAGATCCTGCTCACCCGGGTGCACGACCCCGAGCGGTTCGGCGTCGCGGCGCTCGACGAGGAGGGCCACGTGGTGCGGCTCGTCGAGAAGCCGAAGGACCCGCCGTCCGACCTGGCGCTCGTCGGCGTGTACCTGTTCGACCCGTCGGTGCACGAGGCGGTCCGCCAGATCCGCCCCTCCGCCCGGGGCGAGCTCGAGATCACCGACGCCATCCAGTGGCTGATCGACCACGGCCACAAGGTCCGCCACGAGGTCCTCGACGGCTGGTGGAAGGACACCGGCAAGCTCGAGCCGCTGCTCGAGGGCAACCGGTTGGTGCTGGAGACGATCGAGCCGAGCATCGAGGGCACCGTCGACGAGCAGTCCCGGATCGAGGGTCGGGTCGTCGTGCAGAAGGGTGCGGAGATCGTGAACTCCCACATCCGGGGACCCGCGATCATCGGCGAGCGCACCCGGATCGTCGACAGCTACGTGGGGCCCTACACCTCGGTGCACCACGACTGCCTGATCCGCTCCACCGAGCTGGAGCACTCGATCATCCTCGAGGAGTCCCAGATCCTCGACCTGCCCCGGGTCATCGACTCGCTCGTCGGCAAGCAGGTCGTCGCCCGCCGCAGCGACGCCCGCCCCTCGGCCATCCGGCTGATGCTGGGCGACCACTCGCGGATCGAGGTCGTGTGATGGCCGAGGTCGTCCCCTCCGAGGTGATCGACGGGGTGCTGCTCGTGCACCCGACCGTGCACGGCGACGAGCGCGGGTTCTTCGTCGAGACCTACCGGCGGGAGTGGTTCCCCCGGGCCCGGGAGATGGTGCAGGGCAACCGCGGCGACCGGGTCGCCGGGTGCCTCGTCGGCCTGCACTACCACCTCCACCAGGCGGACTACTGGTACGTGCCCCGGGGGCACGCACGCGTGGTGCTGCACGACCTGCGGACCGGGTCGCCGACCGACGGGGCGACGCTGCACCTCGACCTGGGCGAGGTCGACGGCGGCCCGAACAACCACCTCGGCGTGTACATCCCGCCGGGGGTGGCACACGGGTTCGCGAGCCTGACCGACATGACGATCACCTACCTGGTGGACGGCTACTACAACCCCGCGGACGAGCTCGGCGTGGCCTGGGACGACCCCGACATCGGGGCGGACTGGGGCGTCACCGACCCGATCCTGTCCGAGCGGGACCGGAACAACCCCCGCCGCTCCGAGCTGCTGCCGCAGTGGCAGCCGCACGGGCTGCTGCGATCCTGACGGGAGGCGGACCGTGCGACTGTTCGTGACCGGCGGCGCCGGCTTCATCGGGTCCAACTACGTGCACCACGTGCTGAGGAACACCGACGACTCGGTCACGGTGTTCGACGCGCTGACCTACGCGGGCAACCGCGCCAACCTCGCCGAGGTGGAGGGCGACCCGCGGTTCACCTTCGTGCACGGCGACATCTGCGACCGCGAGGCGGTCGGCGCGGCGCTCCCCGGCCACGACGCCGTGGTGCACTTCGCCGCCGAGAGCCACGTCGACCGGTCGCTGCTCGACCCGGACGTGTTCGTGCGCACCAACTGCTCCGGCACCAACGTGATGTGCGACGTCGCCCACCAGCTCGGGGTGGAGCGCTTCGTGCACATCTCGACCGACGAGGTGTACGGCTCGATCGAGGAGGGCTCCTTCAGCGAGGGCGACCCGCTGGCGCCCCGGTCGCCGTACTCGGCATCGAAGGCGGGCTCGGACCTGATCGCGCTGGCCTACCACGAGACCCACGGCCTGCCGGTGGTCGTCACCCGCTCCTCGAACCAGTTCGGCCCGTACCAGTTCCCCGAGAAGCTGATCCCGTTCTTCGTCACGAACCTCGTCGAGGGTCGCAAGGTCCCGCTGTACGGGGACGGGCTGAACGTGCGCGACTGGATGTTCGTCGACGACAACTGCGCCGCGGTCGACCTGGTGCGGCGGTCGGGCCAGGTGGGCGAGATCTACAACATCGGCGCCGGCAACGAGCTCACCAACCGTGAGGTCACCGACCGGCTGCTCGCCGCGCTCGGCAAGGACGACTCGTGGGTCGACTACGTCGAGGACCGCAAGGGCCACGACCGCCGGTACTCGATCACGACCGACAAGGTCCGGGCCCTCGGCTGGGAGCCGGCGCACGACTTCGACTCGGCGCTCGAGGAGACCATCCGCTTCTACCTGGAGCGGCGCGACTGGTGGGAGCCGCTGCTGTCGCGGGTGCGGAACCGCTGAGGTGGCCGCGTGAGGATCGTCGTCACGGGGTCCCGCGGCCAGCTCGGCACGGAGCTGCTCGCGCTGCTCGGCACCCAGCCGCACCACGAGGTGCTGGGGCTCGACCTGCCGGAGCACGACCTCACCGACCGCGACCACGTGCTCGGCGTCCTCACGCAGTGGGAGCCGGACCTGGTGCTGCACTGCGCCGCGTTCACCGCGGTGGACCGCTGCGAGTCCGAGCCCGAGCTCGCGTACCGGGCCAACTGCGCCGCGACCCGGTTCGTCGCCGACGGCGCCCGCCGCGTCGGCGCGCACGTGGTGTACGTGTCGACCGACTACGTGTTCGACGGCACCAAGGACTCGCCGTACCTGGAGTGGGACCGCCCGAACCCGCAGTCGGTGTACGGGCGCACGAAGCTCGGCGGCGAGATGGAGATCGACCCCGGCTGGACCATCGCCCGCACCTCCTGGGTGTGCAGCGCCCACGGGTCGAACATGGTGAAGACGCTGCTGCGCCTCGCCGAGGAGCGCGACACGGTCGACTTCGTCGACGACCAGGTCGGCCACCCGACCTTCGCGTCCGACCTGGCCGCGATGGTCGCCAAGCTCGGCGTCGAGCGCGTGCCCGGGGTGTTCCACACCACCAACCAGGGCGCGGTGAGCTGGTACCAGTTCGCCCGGGAGGTGTTCGCCGCGGCGGGCCACGACCCGGACCGGGTGCGCCCGATCAGCACCGCGCAGCTGGACCCGCCACGCCCCGCGCCGCGACCGGCGAACTCCGTGCTCGCCGACCTGGCCTGGCGCGCCCACGGCTTCGAGCCGTCCCGCGACTTCCGCGAGCCCCTCGCCGAGGTCGTCGCCGCCCTCACCGCCCGCTGATCCGGGAGCGCTGCCGGTAGCCTCAGGGCATGCCGTTGCGCTTCGTGATCATCGGCGGTGGCCCCGCCGGGACCCAGGCGGCCACCTACGCTGCACGCCTCGGTGCCGAGGTGACGCTCATCGAGCGCGACATCATCGGCGGCGCCGCGAACCTCTGGGACTGCGTGCCCTCCAAGGCGATGATCGCGAGCGGCGCCGCGCTGGACCGGATCCACGGGTCCGCTGGGATGGGCCTCTCGGTCGAGGGGGCGAGCGTCGACTTCGACGCGCTGCGGAACCGCATCACGGGCATCGTGAGCCGGCTCGAGAGCTCCAACCGGGACCTGCTCGAGAGCCAGGGCGTCCGCCTGGTGCACGGCACCGGGCGCCTCGTCGACGCGCACACCGTCGTCGCCAGCACCGAGGACGGCGAGCTGACCTTCGAGGCCGACGCGATCCTCGTCAGCACGGGCAGCCGCCCGCGCATCCCGGAGTGGGCCACCCCCGACGGGGACCGGGTGCTCACGACCCGCGACGCCTACCCGCCCAAGGAGCTGCCCGAGCACCTCGTCGTGGTGGGCTCCGGGGTGACCGGCGTCGAGTTCGTGCACATGTTCTCGAGCTTCGGGTCCGAGATCAGCCTGATCGTCTCCCGCCAGCAGGTCCTGCCCCAGAAGGACCCGGAGGTCGCCGCGGTGCTGGAGGAGGACTTCCTGCGGCGCGGCGTGCACCTGTACAAGGGCGCCAGGGCGGTGGGGCTCGACCTGCCCGAGGACGGCGGGGTGGTCGTCCACTGCGACGACGGCCGTGTCGTGCGCGGCAGCCACGTGCTGCTCGCCATCGGCCTCGTGCCCAACGTCGAGGGCACCGGCCTCGCCGAGGCGGGGGTGGAGATGGACGGCCCCTGGGTGCGCACCCTCGACCACCACCTCCGCACGAACGTGCCGCACATCTACGTGGCCGGCGACCTGTCCGGGAAGCTGCCCCTCGCGTCCGTCGCGTCGATGCAGGGGCGCAAGATCGCCGAGCACGTGATGGGGCTCCACAAGGTGGACCACCGGCACCTCGACTACGAGAAGGCCGCCTCGGCCATCTTCACCGAGCCGGAGATCGCGGACGTCGGGCTCGCCGAGGCGGACGCGTTCGCCGAGGGCCGCAAGATCCGTGTGACGAAGGTCCCGTTCTCGTCCTCGGCGAAGGCGCTCATCAACGACGACCACCGCGGGTTCGTGAAGATCGTGTCGGATCCGGCCACGGGGGTCGTGCTCGGCGGGTCGATCGTGGGGCGTCACGCGGCGGAGCTGATCTCGGTGATCGCGGTCGCGGTCACCAACCGGTTGCGGGTCACCGACATCGCGGAGAGCCTGCTCGTGCACCCCGCGCTGGCGGAGGCGCTGGCGGAGGCCGCCGAGTAGCTGCTGCTAACTTCGTCGGGTCCCCGACCCTGCTCCCGAGGCCGCGCTTGTCCACCCCAGCCCAGGTCTGGTCGTACCGGACCCTGATCGCCAACCTCGCCCAGCGGGATCTGAAGGCGAGGTACAAGAAGAGCGTCCTGGGATGGGTGTGGTCACTGATCAACCCGGCGGCCACGCTCGGGATCTACACCGTGGTGTTCGGCTTCTTCCTGCGCGCCGAGCCGCCCGCCGCCGGCAACGGCGACAAGAGCTTCGCCCTGTACCTGTTCTGCGGCCTCGTGGTGTGGAACCTGTTCGCGGGCGTCATCAACACCTCGATCGCGTCGTTCCAGACGGCCGGCCCGCTGCTCACACGGACCTACTTCCCTCCCGAGTGCCCGATGGTCGCCGGCCTCGCGACCGTGCTGCTCCAGGCGCTCATCGAGGTGGGCATCCTGTTCGCCGTGATGGTGCTCATCGGCAACGTGTCGTGGACGGCGGTGATCGTCGTGCCGATCTTCGCGCTCATGTCGTGCTTCGCGTTCGGCATCGGGCTGGTGCTCGGGCTCGCGAACATCCGCTTCCGCGACGTGAACTACCTGGTCGGCATCGGCCTCCAGGTCCTCTTCTACGCGACGCCGATCGTGTACCCGCTGACGATCGTGCCCGACGAGTACCGCCGGTTCATGGAGCTCAACCCGGTCGGCTCGTTCGTCTACGCCATGCGCCAGGTGCTCTACAGCCTGGACGTGCCCACCCTCGGCAACTGGGTCGTGATGGTGCTCACCGCAGCGATCAGCCTCGTGGGCGGCTGGGTGATCTTCAGCCGCTGGGCCCCGACCGTGATCGAGGAGCTCTGATGGCCGCGATCGTCGTCGACGACGTCTCCAAGAGCTTCCGCCTGCAGAAGGACCGGGCCCACTCGCTCAAGGAGCTCATCACCCGGCGTGACCGGCAGTCCGGCGCCGACCAGTTCTGGGCGCTGCGCAACGTCTCGTTCGAGATCCCCGAGGGCTCGATGTTCGCCCTCGTCGGCCACAACGGCTCGGGCAAGTCGACGCTGCTGCGCTGCATCGCCGGCATCTACCGGCCGACCTCCGGCGAGGTGCGCGTCAGCGGGCGGATCTCGACCCTCCTCGAGCTCGGCGCCGGGTTCCACCCGGACCTCACCGGGCGCGAGAACGTCTACATGAACGCCACGATCCTCGGCATGTCGCACCGCCAGATCGACCGCGTGTTCGACGAGATCGTCGAGTTCGCGGGGATCGAGGAGTTCATCGACTCCCCGGTGAAGATCTACTCCTCCGGCATGTACATCCGGCTGGGGTTCTCCGTCGCGGTGCACGTCGACCCGGAGATCCTCATCGTCGACGAGGTCATCGCGGTCGGCGACGCCGAGTTCCAGCGCAAGTGCTACGACCACCTCTACGCGCTGCGGAAGAAGGGCGTCACGATCGTCGTCGTGACCCACGGGCTCGACACCGTCGAGACCATGTGCGACGGGGCGGCGTGGCTCGACCACGGCGAGCTCCAGCTCGTCGGCACGGGCCAGGAGGTCTCCGCCGCGTACATGCGCCAGGTCAACGCGGAGGAGCGCCGCGAGCGCGACGAGATCGCCGCGGCCGCCGCGGAGGAGGCGGCCGCCGGCACCGACGGCCCCGCGAGCCGCCGCATGGAGGACGTGCGGATCACCGACGTGGAGATGCTCGACGGGGAGGGGCGGCCGGTCAGCGCGGGTGTGCACGGCGAACCGCTCACGATCCGCATCGGCTACGAGGCGATCCGCCCCGTGCCCTCACCCGTGTTCGGGATCGCGCTGCACTCGGCCAGCAACGTGCACATCACCGGGACCAACACCCGCATCGGCGGCCTCGACACCCCGACGATCGAGGGGCGCGGGCACGTCGACTTCGTGATCGACGAGCTGCCGCTCACCTCCGGCGACTACGAGCTGACCGTGGCGATCTCCGACACCTACATCCAGCACAACTTCGACCGCAGGGAGCGCGAGTGGCGCCTCCCCGTGCGCCATGGTGGACGGATGGAGCCCGAGGGGCTCGTGGACCTCTCGGGGACCTGGCACGTGACGGCCGGCGCCGCGCGCGTCGAGCGCTGAGCAGACCGGAGGAGACGATCGTGGACCGCGACGCAGAGCAGCAGGCCCCATCGACCGACGAGATCGCCGCGGCCGTGGCGGAGGTGCGCCGCGACCTCGCCGAGCGGCGGGCGCGGGGCGAGCTGCCGCACCTGCCCTCGGACGAGCTGGACCGACAGTTCTCCGCCGTCGTCGAGGCGGTGGAGGCGGGGCTCGTCGAGGAGCCCCCGATCGAGACCGGTGACCTCCACGGGCCGGCGGTGCTCGAGACGTGGCGCCCGCTGCGCGGCAGGGGCGGCCTCGCTGCGCGCCTCATCGGGCTGCTGCTGTCGCCGCTCACCCGGGTCGTGGGGGTGGTGGTGCGCCGCCAGGTCGGTGAGTTCTCGACGCGCACCGCCGCGGTCGTCGAGCAGCTGGTCGACCGGCAGAACCGCGTGCAGTTCTTCCTGTCTCGCACCCACCTCGACCGCCAGCGCCGGCTCGAGTACCGGGTCGCGGAGCTCGAGCGCGAGGTCGAGCGCCTCCGCGCCGCGCTCCCGGAGGGCGCGCCGCCCCGCACCGGGGCCTGACCGTGTGGGACCAGCTCGTCGTCGGCGCCGCCCCCGGCGACGCGATCACGAAGTCCGCGGTGCTGATCCGTGAGGCGCTCGCGGCGCACGGTCCGAGCGAGATCTACGCGCAGCACCTGGAGCCGGGCCTCGACTCCCACGTCCACCCGCTGCACGAGCTGCCACGCCGGCCCAACCGCGACCGCCCGCTGATCTTCCACGCGAGCATCGGGTCCTGGCCGGTGCACCGGGCGATCGTCGAGAACGAGCAGCGGCTCGTGCTCGTGTACCACAACTTCTCGCCGCCCGAGTACTACGCGGACATCGCACCCGAGATCGCCGGCGACCTCATCCGCGGTCGGTGGGAGCTGGAGCAGCTGCGGGACCGCGTCGAGCTCGCCTTCGCGGACTCGGAGTACAACGCGGAGGAGCTGCGGGTCCTCGGGTACCGGGACGTGGAGGTGGTCGCACCCACCCCCGACGTCGACCGACTCGACCGGGTCGTGCCCGACCCCGACATGCTGCGCCGCATCGACGGCTGGGGTCCCGGGCCGCTGGTGCTGTGCGTCGCCCAGCAGCTGCCCCACAAGCGGGTCGAGCGGGTGATCGCCGCGGTGGCGGTGCTCCAGCAGGAGCACGAGCCCGACGCCCGGCTCGCGTTCGTGGGCGTCGACCGGCTCGCCACCTACTCGCGTGCCCTGCGCGCCATGGCGCGCACGGTGGGGCTCCGTGACCCGCAGTTCCTCGGTCGTATCTCCGACGCGGAGCTGTCCGCGCTGTACCTGCGGGCCGCGGTGTTCTGCACGTTGAGCGAGCACGAGGGCTTCTGCGTGCCGATCGTCGAGGCGATGGCGACGGGTGTGCCGGTGGTCGCCGCCGACCGTGCGGCGATCCCGTCGACGGTGGGGGAGGCGGGGATCGTGGTCGACGACCCCGACGACCCGGTGCTCGTCGCCGGCCTCCTCGCGAAGGTCGTGCGGGACGGCGACCTGCGCCGCCTGCTCGTGGGCCGGGGCGTCGGCCGCGCCCGGGGCATGTCGGCGGCGCACTCGCTGCCGCGCTACCTCGACGCGCTGCTCCGCCACCCGACCGCGTCGCGCACCGTCGCCGAGCTGGTCGCCTCCGGTGAGCCGCTCCCCGCGGGGGTGGGGCGGTGAAGGTCTGCTTCGTCGTGCAGCGCTACGGCGCCGGCGTGGTCGGCGGCGCCGAGAAGTACGTGGAGTCGATGGCCACGGGGCTCGCCGCGGGCGGGCACGAGGTCACCGTCGTCACGAGCTGCGCGACGAACTACTCGGACTGGGCGGACGTGCACCCCCCGGGCCGCACCGTCGAGCACGGCGTCACGGTGCACCGCCTGCCGGTGCGCGCACCCCGCGACAACGACCGGTTCATCCCGCTCCACCTGCGGGCCGTGGACGCGTTCGACGTGCCCCTGTGGCCCTGGGCACAGGACCGCTGGAGCCAGATGATGGGACCGGACCTGCTCGGCGGGGAGCAGGTCGTCGCGACCGAGGCCGCCCGCAACGACGCCACGGTCCTCGTCGGCTACCACTACGCGCAGACGCTGCGCCTCACGAAGGTCGCCGCGGCGCACGGCCCGACGATCGTGATCCCCACGGCGCACCCCGAAGGGGCGTTCCACGTCGGCCGGGTGCGCGAGGTCTTCGAGCACGCGGACCACGTCCTCAGCCTCGCCCCGGAGGAGGGCGAGCTCGTCGCGCGCAACTACGACTGCGGTGACCGCATCACCGTCGTCCCCTGCCCGGTCGAGCCGATCGAGGCGCCACCCGCCGACGAGGTGCAGCGCGCCGCGCGGGACATCGGCGTGCGGCCGGGGGAGTACGCGGTGGTCGTCGGTCGGGTCGACCCCGCCAAGGGCAGTGACGACGTGATCCGGTTCACCGCCGCGTACCGCACCGCGGTGGACCCGGGCTTCGAGCTGGTGGTCGTCGGCCCGGGCGGCGACGGCAACACCGGCGCGCCCGGCGTGCGACCGACCGGCTTCGTCGACGACGCCACCCGCATCGCCCTCGTCGCGGGCGCCGGCGTGGTCATCCAGCCCTCCTACATGGAGAGCTTCTCCCTCGCGCTCATCGAGGGGTGGCTCCTCGGCCGCCCGGCGATGGTGCAGGAGCGCAGCCGGGTGCTGGAGGGGCACGTGCGCCGCTCCGGCGGCGGCCTCGCCTACTCCGACTACCTCTCGTTCGAGGCGGCGCTCGCGACGATCCGCTCCCGTCCCGACATCGCCGCGGCGCTCGCCGAACGTGGTCGGCGCTACTCGCTGCACGAGTTCGCGTGGGAGCGGGTGGCCCCCGCGTTCGGGGAAGTCGTCGCGCACGCGTCGGCAGCGGGTGGACGGCGGCTCTCGCGGCACAGCAGAGTGCTGCGATGACCGCGCCCGCTCCCGAGCGCCGCACGATCGTCAAGGTCGTCCGTCGCCTGCTCGCCCCTGCGTTCACCCGCATCGACGCCGTCCGGGACGAGCTCGCCCACCTGCACCGGCGCTGGGACGAGCTGGCCGCACGGATCGACCAGCTGAGCCGCCAGACCGAACGCCTCGAGGCGTACCAGCAGGTCAGCCGCGACGAGGTCCGCGACGCCTTCGCCTCGCTCACCACCGCGCTGGAGGGCACCCCACCCGACGCGCCGCCCGGCGAGATCCTCCAGCGCCGCCTCGACCACGCGCTGCTGCACGCCGAGGCGCTCACCGACGAGACCCGCCGTCGGTTCGAGCGCGAGCTCGCCGAGCTGCGCAGCGCGGTGCGCCTCGCCCAGGCGCTCGCCGAGCGCGGTGCCACGGCCCCCCCGGGTGGGGAGGCGGGGGCGACCGCCGGCTCGGCGCCGACGCCGTCGGCGCCGTCGCGGAGCTTCACCCACCCCACGCCCAGCTTCGACGTGCTCTACCGGACCTTCGAGGACCGCCACCGCGGCACCCCGGAGGAGATCCGCGAGCGCCAGCGCGACGACTACCTCGACCTGCTGGTGGCGCTGCCCAACGAGGGGTTGCCGATCGTCGACCTCGGCTGCGGGCGGGGCGAGCTGGTCCGGCTCCTCGTCGACGAGGGCCACCGGGCGCTCGGGGTGGACTCGAACCTCGGGCAGGTCGTCGACGGCGACGGCGAGCACTTCGTCCAGGCCGACCTGTTCGACTGGCTCGACGGGTGCGAGGACGCCTCGCTGCGGGCGGTGGTGTCGATGCACGTCGTCGAGCACCTGCCGCTCGACCTGCAGGTGCGGCTCGTGTTCGAGGCGCGCCGCGTGCTCGCCGAGGGCGGGCTGCTCGTCCTCGAGACGCCCAACATCCTCAGCCTCAGCACCGCGGCGACGAACTTCTGGGTCGACCCGACCCACGAGCGGCCGGTGCACCCGCTGTTCCTGCGGTTCCTCGCCGAGGAGGCCGGGTTCCACGACGTCGAGACCCGGCCGCTGCACGAGCTGCCCGTGTCCTTCCGGGGGCGGGAGGCGGCACCGGAGCTCGTCGAGGACCTGGAGTCGCTGATCCTCGGGGCGGGCGACCTCGCCCTGCTCGCCCGGCGGTGAGCGACACGACCGACGCCCCGACCACGTCCGAGCTGCCCCGCTGGTTCGAGGTGCTCGCGTGGACCGGCCCGATCGCCATGGGTGCGGTCGGGCTCCTCGGGCTGCTGCTCGCGATCCTCGGGGTGTACTCCGGTTGGCTCGCCCTCGCGCTGGGCGTGCCGGTCGCGGCGGCGACGGTCTGGGGCCTGCACCGGGTGCGGCCGCGGGACGCGCGCCCGGTGGAGCGCGCCGCGACCGCCGCCGCGCTGGCCGCGGTGGCCCTCGCGCTCGGCTACTTCGCGTTCGCCGGCTCCGTCCCCTCCCAGAACGTCTTCACGACCCGTGACCCGGGCGTGTACCTGAACACGGCCCGGTGGCTCAGCGCGGAGGGCGAGCTCGGCGGCGACGCCCAGGACCCGGCGTTCGAGGGGATCGACGGGCTCCGCTTCGACAGCGCGGGCGTCTACAACATGGGCGGGGGTGAGCTGGAGTTCCAGTTCAACCACCTCGCGAGCGTCGTGATGTCGGTCGGGCACGACCTCGGCGGCTACCGCCTGCTGGTGCGCACCCCGGCGCTCGCGACCGCCGCCGGCCTGCTCGCCGTGTACGCCGTCACCGTCAGGGTGACGCGGCGGCCGTGGGTGTCGCTCCTCGCCCCGACGGTGCTCGCGGCGAGCCTCCCGTTCCTGTTCGTCTCGCGCAACACCTACTCGGAGCCGTTCGCGTTCGCGCTGCTGTGGGGCGCCGTGCTCCTCCTCGCCGACCTCCACCACCGCCCGCGGCGCACGACGGCCCTGGCCGGCGGGCTGCTGCTCGGGGCCGTCCTCGCGACCCGCGTCGACGCGCTGGCGTACGTGGCGCTGCTGTTCCCCTTGGCCGCGCTGTCGCTGATGGCGGCCGCCGGGCCGGGGGAGCGGCGTGCACGTGCGCGCGCCTGGGGGATCGTCGTGGCCGCCACCGGGCTGGGCGCGGTCGTCGGCATCGTCGACCTCGTCGAGTGGACCGGCCACTACGTGCGCGACCTGACCCCGCAGCTGCGCCTGCTGCGGCTCGCGACCATCGCCTCGGCCGCGGCCAGCCTCGTGGCGCTCGGGGTGTGGACCTGGACGCCGGCGCTGCGCCGCCTCGTCGAGCGTTTCCGGGCCCAGCTCGCCGGTGTCGCCGCGGCCGCGATCGTCGCGGTGCTCGGCGCCGGGTGGCTGCTGCGCCCCTTGGTGCAGACCGTGCGCGGGGGCACCGCGCACGAACCGGTCCGCAACGCGCAGCGGTTCTACGGGCTGGCGGTGGACCCGGCACGGACGTACGCGGAGCAGTCGCTGCGGTGGATGGCGTGGTACCTCGGGCCGGTCACCCTGGCCGCGGCGATCCTCGGGCTCGCGGTCATCGCCTACCTGGCGGTGCGCCGGCGGGGGGTCGCGCCGGTGGCGGTCGGCGTGGTGCTGCTCACCCTGGCCGCGGGCGCGCTGTACTGGTGGAACCCCGCGATCACCCCTGACCACCCGTGGGCGAGCCGGCGCTACGTGCCGGCGGTCCTGCCCGGCCTCGCGGTGGCGGCGGCCGTGCCGCTCGCGGCGATCGCCGCCCGCCGGTCCGTCCAGCCCCGGCTGCGGGGCGCCCTCGTGGGCGTGCTCGCGGTCGCCATGGTCGTGCCGGCGGCGGCGACGACGTGGCCGGTGCGCTGGCAGCGCAACCAGTACGGCTACCTGCACCAGGTGTTCGAGGCCTGCGAGCTCCTGCCCGAGGACGCCGCGGTCGTCGTGCTGGGCGTGTACGCGCAGTCGACCCTGACCCACACCCTGCGGAGCTGGTGCGAGGTGCCCGCCGCGGGGCAGGGCGACGCCGTCGACGCCGACAACGTGCTCGAGGTGGCCGAGCAGGTGCGTGCGAACGGCCACCGCCTCGTCCTCGTCGGGAAGAACTACAGCGACCTCACGACGTTCCTCGACGTGGCGGAGGGGCCGCCGAGGTGGACCCGGCAGGCGGCGCCGGACCGGTGGCTGGTGCGGCCGACCGTCGACCGCCCTCCGAACGGGTACGTCGACCCGTCGAACGCGCTCCCGGACGAGACGCCGTTCCGCCTGCACCTCGTCGTCGTCGATGTCGACTGAGCAGCCGGCGGCCCCGGCGTGGTTCGAGCTCGCGGCGGTGCTCGCCGCGTCGCTCGTCGCCACGGTCGGCCTGGCGGGGCTCGCCCTCGCCCTCCTCGGCTGGTATCGCACGCCGCTCGCGCTGGTGCTGGGCGTGGCGCTGGCGCTGGCCGGCGTCGTGGCGGTGCGACGGGCGCTCGGCGGCCGCGCTCCCGCGGGCCGGGTGGCCCACGCCGGCGCGGCCACCGCCGCAGTGCTGGCGCTGGGGTTCCTGGTCCTCGCGTCCTCGGCCCCGTCGCACCACGTGCTGGTGAACCGCGACCCCGGGTCCTACGCCACCACGGCGCGCTGGCTCGCCCGGGACGGGTCGCTCCAGGTCGACGGCGCCGCCGGCGGCCTCGAGGCGGAGGAGCCGCTCACGTTCGAGAGCTACGCCGTGTACGACGTCGGCGACGGCAGGCTGCAGCTGCAGTTCAACCACCTCGCGAGCGTCGTGATGGCCGTCGGCCACGACCTCGGTGGCACCCGGCTGATGTTCCGCGTCCCCGCCCTCGTCGCCACGGCGGGGCTGATGAGCCTCTACGCGGTGGCGGTGCGCATGACGGGCCGCCCGCTCGCGTCCCTGCTCGCCCCCGCGGCGCTCGCGGCGACGATGCCGTTCCTGTACGTCGCACGCGACACGTTCTCCGAGCCGTTCACGATGGCGCTGCTCTGGTCCGCCGTGCTCGCCGGCTCGGTCGCGGCCGCCACCCGGCGCGCGGGCGCCGGCGCGGTCGCCGGGCTCCTGCTCGGCGCGGCGGCGGCCACCCGCGCGGACGCGCTCCTGTTCGTCGCGATCGGCCTCGTGCTCGGCGGCTGGTGGGTCGCCGGCGCACGGGGTGGGGAGGAGGCGGGCCCGCGCCGGCGGGTGGCGCTCTGCGCGCTCGCGGCCACCGCGGTGGGCGTCCTCCTCGGCACCCTCGACCTGCAGCTGCGCTCCGGTGGGTACGCGGGACGGCACTCGGAGCAGGTCGGCGTGCTGCGGGTCCTCGTGCTGGCCGCCCTGGTCGCCGCGATCGCCTCGGTCGTCGCCGCCAGGGTGCGTCCCGGGTGGTGGCCTCGCGCCCGCGCCCTGGGGACGTCCATGGCGACTCCCGCTGGCGTCGTCGTCGCGGCGGCCCTCCTGGCCGGGTGGCTCGTCCGGCCGCACGTGCAGGTGATGCGGGGCCGGGACGAGGTGTCGCTCATCGCCGCGCTGCAGTCGGCGGCGGGTGTCGAGCCCGACCCGGCACGCCGCTACGGCGAGCTGAGCCTGGAGTGGATGTCCTGGTACCTCGGGGTGCCGGGGCTGCTGCTCGCCATCTGGGGCACCGCGTGGCTCGTCCGCAGGGCGCTGTCCGGGCGGGCGAACCCTGCGACCGCCGCGTGCGTCGCGCTCGTCGTCGTCGCCGGCGGGATCTACTGGTGGCGGCCGTCGATCTCGCCCGACCACGTGTGGGCGATGCGGCGCTACGTGCCGGCGGTGCTGCCGGCGCTGGTGCTCGCGGCGACGGCGGCGGTGGCCGCGGTCCTCGTCGCCCCACGGTGGCCCCGCGGCCTGCGGTCGGGGCTCGCCGCGGTGCTCGGTGCCCTCCTCGTCGTCGTGCCGGCGTCGGTCACCTGGCCGGTCCGGCAGCTGCGCGAGCAGCACGGCTCCGCAGCGGTGCTCGAGGAGGCCTGCGACCTCGTCGGCCGGAACGCGTCGGTCGTCGTGGTCGGCGAGCCCGCACGGCACATCCTCCCTCAGTCGCTGCGAGCCTGGTGCGGCGTCCCCGTCGCCGCCGCCACCCGCGTGCCGTCACCGGCGGAGCAGCGCCGGCTCGCCGAGTCGGTCGGTCGGGCCGGCAGGGAGCTGGTCTGGGTCGCCACGTCCCCCGGTGAGCTCGAGGGCCTCGGACCGGCGGGGCAGCCGGTCGCCACGACCGGGGTCGCGGTGGAGGAGCGCCACCCCGAACGCACCCTGCTGAGGGCCCCGGAGGGCTACGAACCGCCCGGGGACGGCTGGTCGCTCGCGGTGCGGCGCACCGCCGGTTGACCCCCTCCGTGTGGCGGCTGGCACCCCGCGGGGGTGCCGGGACGCCCGGCGGCGTTGTCGTAGGATCGCCGGGTGCTGGATCGTGAGGAACTCGTGGTCATCGACGACCCCACCGAGGCGCGCGACGGCGATGAGGTCGCCGGCTTGAAGCTCGTCATCCAGATCCCCTGCTTCAACGAGGAGGCCACGCTGCCGGAGACCCTCGCCGACCTCCCGCGGGAGGTGCCGGGGTTCGAGGTGGTCGAGTGGCTCGTCATCGACGACGGCAGCGAGGACCGGACCTCCGAGGTCGCGAGGGAGCACGGCGTGGACCACGTCGTGCGCGTGCCGGAGAACCGTGGGCTCGCGAACGCGTTCCTCACCGGCCTCGACACCGCGCTGCGGGCGGGCGCCGACGTCATCGTCAACACCGACGCGGACAACCAGTACGACGGTTCCTGCATCCCCAAGCTGGTCGCCCCGATCGTCGAGGGCGAGGCGGACCTGGTGATCGGCGAGCGCCCGATCGAGGCGGTGGACGACTTCTCGCCCCTCAAGAAGCGCCTCCAGCGCCTGGGCAGCGGGGTCGTCCGCGCCTTCTCGGGCACCGAGGTGCGCGACGCGGCCTCCGGGTTCCGGGCCTTCAGCCGCGAGACCGCCCTGCGCACGCAGGTGTTCGGCAAGTACAGCTACACGATGGAGACCATCGTGCAGGCCGGCTGGGAGGGCATGCGGATCCGCGGGGTCGACATCTCCGTGAACCCGGCGACCCGCCCGAGCCGGCTGGTCAAGAGCATCCCGCGGTACATCTGGCGCTCGGGCCAGACGATCGTGCGCTCGTTCATGCTCTACAAGCCCTTCCGCTTCTTCTTCGGCGTGGGGCTGCTGCCGTTCCTCGTGAGCGTCGCCCTGGTGGCCCGCTGGTTCTACCTGCAGATCTTCACCGACGACCTCGCCAGCCGCGTGCCGAGCCTCGTGGGCGCCGCGGTCGCCATGCTGCTCGCGGTGCAGATCTGGATCTTCGGCCTGCTCGCGGACCTCCTGTCGGCCAATCGGCGCCTCGTCTCCGACACGCGGGTGATGATCCGGCGCCGCGAGATCGACGAGGCCGCCGGACGCTCGCGCCGCGACCGGTGAGCGGCGCCCGGCGCGACGACGGGTCGACCTCCCCGATGGAGGTCGTCCTGTTCGGCTCGTACGACGTCACTCGCCACCCTCGCGTGGCGGTGCTGCGGGACGGGCTGGCCGACCGCGGCCACTCCGTGACCGAGGTGAACCACCCGCTCGGCATGTCCACCGCCGACAAGGTGCGGGCGGCTGGCTCCGCGGTGGGGACCCTGCGGCTCGCACGGAACGTCGTGCGCTCCTGGGTCCGCCTGGTGCGCTCCGCCCGCCGCCACCCCGGCACGCCGGACCTCGTCGTGGTCGGCTACCTCGGGCACTTCGACGTGCACCTCGCCCGGACGCTGTGGCCGGGCTCGCACATCGTGCTCGACCACCTCGTCGGCCTCGCGGACACCGCTCGCGACCGCGGCCTCGCGTCGGGGCTCAAGTACCGGCTGCTCGACCTCGTGGACCGCGCGGCGCTGCGGCGGGCCGACACCATCGTCGTGGACACCGACGAGCAGCTCTCCGCGCTGCCCTTCGAGTTCCGCGGCCGCGCCGTGGTGGTGCCGGTCGGGGCGACCGAGGTGTGGTTCGAGCAGAAGCCCGCCCCGCCACCGCCGCCGCTGCGGGCCTGCTTCGTCGGGCTCTTCACCCCGCTGCACGGTGCACCGGTGATCGGGCGGGCCATCGCGAAGCTGGCGGGCGACGACCGCATCCGCTTCACGATGGTGGGCTCCGGCCAGGACCTCGAGGCGACCCGCGCCGCGGCGTCCGGCGGCAACGTCGAGTGGATCGACTGGGTCCCCTCCGAGGAGCTCCCCGAGCTCGTCGCCTCCCAGCACGTGTGCCTCGGCATCTTCGGCACCACCGAGAAGGCGCAGCGCGTCGTCCCGACGAAGGTGTACCAGGGGCTCGCGGCCGGCAACGTCGTCGTCACCTCCGACACCCCACCGCAGCGCAGGGCGCTCGGCGACGCGGCGCGGTACGTGCCGCCGGGGGACGCGGACGCGCTCGCGGAGCTGCTGCGTCGCATGGCGGACGGCGAGGAGCCCCTGCAGCCGGCGGCCGCGGACGCCGCGGACCGCTTCCGGCCGTCGTCGGTGGTCGGCCCGCTGCTCGACGAGGTCGCCGCGACGACGAAGCGGCCCAACCTCGCCGCCGGACCGGCGCTGCCCCCGAACGCCTGGCTCCGCTTCGACGTGCTCCGAGGGCACCTCGAGTCGCTCGAGCCCGGACGCGTGCTCGAGGTCGGCCCGGGTCGCGGCGCGATCGCCGCCCGACTCGTCGCCGCGGGGCACGACTACACCGGCGTCGAGCTCTCCGATGCGTCGCGGGCCGAGACGGAGGCCCTGCTCGCCTCGATCCCTGGCGGCCGCTACCGGCTGCTGCGCTCCCTCGACGAGCTGGACCCCGACGAGCGCTTCGACGTGGTCTGCGCGTTCGAGGTGCTGGAGCACATCGAGGACGACGTCACCGCCCTCGCCGAGTGGGTGCGCCGCGTGCGTCCCGGCGGGCGCTTCCTCATGTCGGTGCCGGCCTTCCAGAACCGGTTCTCGCCACACGACGTCGAGGTCGGCCACCACCGGCGGTACGAGCCGCGGGACCTGGTGGCGATGGCACGGGACGCCGGGCTCGAGGACGTCGAGTCGCGCGTGTACGGGTTCCCGCTCGGGTACGTCCTCGAGGCGGTCCGCAACCTGCTCGCCCGGCGGATCCAGCGTCGCCGGCCGGTCGAGGAGGAGTCGGCGCTCGAGCGGACCAAGCGCAGCGGGGCCTGGTTCCAGCCGCCGAGGTCCGCCAACCGGATCATCGAGCTGGCGACGTGGCCGTTCCGGCTGGCCCAGCGACCCTTCCCGCGCACCGGAACCGGGATCGTGCTCGCCGCCAGGGCGCCGTCGGGGACATGAACCAGCGCTGGGTCCGGCTGGCGATCCTCGCCATCGGTCTCCCGGCGATCCTCGTCGCGGGGTGGTACGCCTACGGCGACATCCGGGGGCTCGAGGCTCCGCCGTTGTGGGCGCTCGTGCCCTCCGGCGTCGCGAACGCGGCGGCGCTGTGGTGCAGCTCCCGCAGCTGGGAGGTGCTGTTCGGCGGGGCGGTGGAGCGGTCCGTGCTGGGCGACGCGTTCTACACGTCCCAGCTCATGAAGTACACGCCGGTCGGCGGGTTCGCCCAGGCGGTCGGGCAGGCGGCGCTGGCCCGTACCGACACCGTCGGCACCGCCCACGCCGGCACCGCGATGCTGCTGTCGAAGCTCACGATGGTGCTGGGCGGGTCCGTGTTCGGGCCCCCGCTCGCCCTGGTCAACCCCGACCTGCCGACCTGGGTGCGTGCCGCGCTGCTCGCCACCCCGGTGACGCTGGTGGTCGGCCGCCGGCAGCTGCTGCGCTGGTCGCTCGACGTGCTGCGGCGGGTCGTCCCCCGGGCCCCCGACGAGACCGTGCTGCCCTCCCAGGCGGATGTCTGGCGCTCGGTCGCGTGGGCGGTCCCCGGCCTGGGGCTGGCCGGGGTCTCGTACGCGGCGCTGGCCGTCCCCGCGGGCATCGACGTGTCGTTCGCGCAGGCGTCGATCGGGTTCGCCGTCGCCTGGGTCGTCGGCTTCCTCGTGATCCCCGTCCCGTCCGGGCTGGGGGTGCGCGAAGCGGCGTTGGGGCTGCTCGTCGGCGGTCACCCGGGCGCGAAGCTGGTCGCGGCGGTGCTGTTCAGGGGCGTCGCGATCGCGACCGAGCTGCTGCTGTTCGCCTGGGTCAGGCTCCGGTCTCGGCGGGCGGACGGGCTCGACCGGGGCGCGCCGCGCGCCACGGACCCACGGTCCTGACCAGCTGCAGCCCGAACACCACGCACGCGAGGGCGGCAGCCCCGACGAACCCGGCGAGCAGCACCCACGTGCCCGCCGCGGGCAGCGGGCTCCACGCCATCACCGACGTGAGCCGCTCGGTGGTCGACGCTCCCGGCGCCTCCCAGAACCCCTCGAGCATGGAACGGCCGAGCAGCACGTGGAGCACCATCCCGACCGCGATGACCGCCCATGCGGCCACCAGCGGGTCGGCCACCGACCAGCGCGCGCCGATCCGTCCGGCGACCTGGCGCGCGCCGAGGAGCGCCAGCACCGCGACGGGCACGAGCAGCGCGAACAGGTAGCGGCCCTGGACCGCCGGCAGCGCCCCGGTGCGGGAGTGGGAGCCCCAGTTGCTGCGCAGCAACAGGGCCACCTGGGTGGCGCACAGGAGCCACAGCAGCGCGGTCGTCCGGCGGCGCGCCCGGTCCCACCACGCGGCGACGGCGAGGCCGACCGCGACGACGCTGAGCGCGTGGGGCGCGATCCACGGCAGCGCCACCCCGGTGCGCCGTGCCGGCATCCCCCAGAACGTGCGGGACAGCCGGTCGAGCCACACGTGCAGGAAGCGGAACGGCGACGCCTGGAAGTCCTCGTTGACCGGCAGCGGGGTCAGGCCCGTGGGCTGCGGGTCCCGGAAGCGCACGAAGTTGGCGACGTACCACGAGAGCCCGACCGCCGTGGTCGCGAGCGGGGCCACCAGCCGCGACCCGGGTGCCGGCGCTCCGGCGGGGCGCCCTGCACGGCGGTCGCTCCACCACCGCAGCACCACCACGACCGCCACCCACGCGAGCAGGGGAGCGGCCGTCGCCTTGCTGAGCGCGGCGACCGTCGCGGCGCCCGCCGCCACGACGCCGCTGCGCACGTGCCCGGTCCGCAGGTGCCACAGCGCCGCGGCGGCAGCCCCGGCGGACCCGACCATGACGAGCGCGTCGTTGTTGACCGCCGCGCCGATCGCCGTGGCCTGGGGCACGAGCAGCAGCGAGGCTGCGGCGACCGCGGATGCCCGGCGCGAGGCACCGACCGCGAGCGCGCCCTCCGCCGCCAGCAGGGGGAGGGGCGCGGTGAGCAGGATCGACCAGAGCCGGTACAGGTACATCTCGCGGTCCCAGGACCACCACCCCTTGGGCGTGAGCCCGCCGACGAAGGTCGAGGCGCCCGCGACCGCTGCGTAGTACAGGGGCGGGTGCTGGGTCATGTGGTTCTCGGTGTCCGACGGCTCGCCGGGGGCGGCCAGGTCAGCGAACGCGGGGCGCTCCCGCCGAGGCACGGCGGACCCGGCGAGCTGGGGCGGCCGGGGCCGCACGTCGACGGGCGACACCGAGTCCGAGGCGCGCTCGACGTCGAGCCCGAGGGGCACCGTCCGGTTCGGGTCCTCGTGCCCGAGGCCCCGCCGGTACTGGCGGATCAGGTCGACGTGCGTCGCCTCATCGGGGCTGCGGAACATCGGCAGCAGCACCGAGAACGCGAGCGCCGCCACCACGTGCAGCAGCACCACCGTCCAGGTCAGGGGGTGGTGCCGCCGGGTGAGCACGGCCCGTGCGCGGCGGTTCGGGCGGGTCGGGGCTGCGGAGCGGGACAACCCGGCGAGAGTAGCCACGTCGGGGGCGGGTACAGTGGCTCCACATGCCCGGATCCCCCCCGACCGCTGCTCGCCGCGCGCCCACGCACGTCCTGGTGGTCAACCAGCACGGCGACAACACCGGCGACGAGGCGGCCATCCGGGGGATGCTCGACGGCCTGGCGGAGCAGATCGGTGATGCCCGGTTCACGGTGCTCCACCAGTTCCGGGAGCGCTCGAGCGAGGTCGACACCGGCCACGACGTCCGCTGGATCCCGCTCGTGCTGCCGCCGCTCGAGGCGGTGCGCCTGGTGCTGTACTCGCTGCTGCAGCTCCTCGGGGTGCGCAGCCGCGCGCTGCTCGGCACGACCGGCCGAGCGGTCGTCGACGCCTACGACACCGCCGACCTCGTCGTCTCCGCACCGGGTGGCCCGTACTTCGGCGACCCGTACTGGTCCCACGAACCGGTCCACTGGTTCTACGTGTGGCTCGCCCGCTGGCGGCGGCTCCCGACCGCCCTCTACGCCCCGTCGACCGGCCCGTTCCGCAAGCGCCTGCTCAACCCGCTGCGCCGGCTGACCTACCGCTGCTTCGACGTGGTCACGCTCCGCGAGGAGCGATCCGCCGAGTACCTGCGGGAGCTGGTCGGCGACGACGTCGGGTTCGAGGTGACCGTCGACGCCGCGCTCCAACAGCAGGTGCCCCCGCTGGACCGCGACGACTGGGTCGTGCGCACCGGGCATGGAGGCGAGCCGCTGGGCGACCGCTTCCTGCTGGTCGTGTCGGCGATCGACTTCCCGTACCCGGGGGACCCCGACCCCGCCGCACGCCGGCGCCGCTACGACGAGGCGATCGTCGCCGCGGTGCGCAGGGTCGTCGAGCGGGCCGGCGGCCCGGACCGGGTGCACGTCGCGTTCATGCCGCAGCTGCACTCGGCGCAGCACACCGACGTGCCGTACCTGACCCGTCTCGGCCGCATGCTCGGCGACGAGGTGTCCTGGGAGGTCGTCGCCGACAGCGCCAGCAGCATCGTGCAGCGGTCCCGCTTCGCTGCCGCCGACCTGGTCATCGCCGGTCGCTACCACCCCGCCGTGTTCGCGGTGTCCGCCGGCGTGCCCGTGCTGTGCATCCCCTACGAGCACAAGGCGGCGGGGCTGATGGAGGCCGCGGGCCAGTCGGCGCACGTGGTCGACCTCGACGAGGTCGAGGCGTCGCGCCTGGAGCGGGCGGTCGACGAGCTGTTCGACCGGCGCGACGAGGTCGCCAAGGAGCTCGCGGAGGTCGAGCCCGTGCTGCGGGCACGCTCGCGCCGCACCAGCGAGCTGGTCGCGGGGCTCCTGCAGGGCTGAGCGGGTCCGGACCGAGGGTTCAGGGCACGCCGGCCGCGGCGCGGGCGACCCGCATCCTGCGGAAGGTGTAGGCGTACCCGGCCCCGCCCAGCAGCACGGACGTCGCGAGCATCACCCCACGGTCGACGGTCGCGGCGAGCAGCCCGACGTCCAGTTCGGAGCCCATGCCGACCGCGGCCGCGGTGACGAACGCCTCGCGGAACCCGAGCCCGCCCGGGGTGAACGAGAGCGCACCCGCGAGCCCCGCCGCGGGGGCGATCACGAGGAAGTACCACACCGGCTCCTCGACCCCCAGCAGGGAGAACGAGATCTGGAACCGCCAGGCGACGAGGACGTACTTCGCGAGGTCCAGCACCAGCACGCCCACCGCCACGCTCGGTCGGCGGCGGATGTCCTCCCAGCCGGACCGGAACCCGTGCCACACGCGCCCGGGGGTGCCCCGCAGCCAGCGCACGTGCGGCATCGGCACGAACACCAGCATCGAGGAGCCCACCCCGAGCGCGGCGAACGCCGCGACGAGCCACCACCTCGCGGTCCCACCCGCGAGCACGACCCCGGCGAGGCCCAGCAGGCCCGCCACGGCGGAGCTCGCGAACGTGATGACGAGATTGGCGCCGAAGCTCGAGCCGCTGCGGGTGTAGGAGAAGTCGTGCACCACCTTCAGGTACCGGAACCGGTAGAGCGTGCCGACCTGGCCCGGGAGCAGGTTGCCGAGCTGCCCCGCGGTGAACACCATCCAGTTCTCGAGCAGCCCGATGGCCATGCCCTGGGCCCGGTAGAGCAGCCAGAACTCGGCGGAGTTCAGCGAGTGCCCGACCACCACGAGCACCGCGATGAGCAGCAGGCTGCCGTCGGGGTCCTCGAAGATCGGCGAAAGGTCGTCCCAGCGGTTGACGACCACGGCGACGAGCGCGGCGGTGAACACCGCCGGCAGCACGACGTTGCCGAACAGCCAGCGAGGCCCGCGGCGCCGGCGGGCGGGTTCGGTCATCGCCGGTGGAAGGACGCGTACGACGCGAGCAGGCCGACCGCCTGGAAGGTGTGGTGGCCCAGCGCGACCCGCTCCCGGTACAGGTGCTCGACGAACTTGGGGCGCAGCAGCTCGTCCACGTAGGCGCGGTCCCACTCGAAGGGCAGGTGGTCCAGCAGGTCGAGCAGCTCGCCGCGCAGCGGCCCGGCGTACCAGGCGTCGACCGGTGCGTCGACGGGGGACTGCTTGGGCATGTCGACGACCTCGTCGGGCAGCAGCCGGTGCCGGCGGATCATCTCGATGAGCACCGCCTTGCCGGCGGAGCCCGCCGCGGTGCCGGGCGGCCGGAGGTACTCGATCGGCAGGCCGGCGACGAAGTCCCGCAGCGACGGCTGCAGGAACGGGCTGTACTGCCGGAGCCCGGTCGCGGCGACCGCGCCGTCCACCTTCACCCGGCTCTGGCCGGTGGCGGCGTTGCCCTGGAACGCGAGCCGGACCGGGTCGAGGTCGGCGAGCCCCTCGGCGAGGCGCAGCCGGACCTGCTCGACCGTCTCGGTCTGCGCGGGCGGCGGCCCGGTGCGCAGTCGCGCGAGCGCGACCTCGTCGAGGTAGCGGGTCGGCAGGTGGCCCCGGGCGGGCATCGGGAGCAGGAGGCTGCCCAGCGTGCTGCGTGCCATCCGGGCGACGTGGCCGAGGTACCGGTCCGCGAGCCGCGTCGAGGCGGCACGCAGGCCCAGCCGGACCAGCGGCGCCGGGGCGCTGCGGAGCGCCGCGAGCAGGCGCGCCCGGGTGTTCACCATCGGGTAGCCGAGGAAGATCGCGTCGCAGCCGTCGCCGGTGAGCACCATGTCGAACCCGTCCTCGCGGATCCTGCGGCTCGCGTGCAGCGTGTGCACCTGGTAGTGGGGCTGCGGGCCCGGCTGCGCGTAGATGCGCCCGAAGTCCCAGAGGCCCTCCATGATCACCTCGGGGGACATGTGCACCCAGTGCTCCCGGCTCCCCACCGCGCGGGTCACGAGCCCGACGTTGCGCTGTTCGTAGCGGGGGTCGCCGAACCCGAAGGTGTAGGTGCTCACCTTGCGGCCGAGGCGCGAGAGCGCGGCGGCGACGAGCGCGGAGTCGAACCCGCCGAGCAGCACCGCGACCTCCTGCGACGGCCCGGCGACCTCCTCGACCGCCTGCATGAACCGGTCGTGCAGCTCGTCGGCCGCTGCCTCGAAGGACGGCACGTCCCGCGCCGCGTCGGTGGCGGCCGGGTCGGTCGCCGTCGGCGGCGCGGCGGCGGGCGGCGTCCCCCAGTGCCGGACCCCCGGTCCGATGACCCGCACCCCGCGGTGCACCGTGCGGTCGTCGGGCAGGAACCCGAAGCCCAGCAGGAAGTCCTCGTAGCTGCGGTCGGGCTCCACCCGGTCGCCGAGCAGCCGTGCGAGCACGCCGAGGTTCGAGCACACCACGGCACCGCCGCCGACCTCGGCGGTGAACAGCCGGTGCCAGCCGGCGCCCACGGCCGCCGACAGCAGGCCCCGCGCGGGGTCCAGCGCGACCGCGACGGAGTCGTCGGGGGCGTCGTGGAGCCCGGTGGCCGCGGCGCGCCGTGCGAGCTCGGCGGCCGCGGCGTCGGTGCTGCCGTGGGAGGTGTGCAGGCCGGTGCCGAACGTGGCGAGGTGCACGCCGCCCTCGGCCGCGGTGCCGACGGCGTTGCGGTCGGCACCCAGCACCGCCATCCAGTGCGGGCCCACGGGCCCCACGAGGTCCACGGGATCACCCAGCGAGCGGAGCGAGCCCCTGAGCTCCTCCAGGACGGCGGGATCGACGTCCACGGCAGCCATGACGCAGTACATCACGCGGCACGCTACTCAGCGGTCCGCCCGGTTCCGAACCGGCGCCTGTACCCTCAGCGCCCGGAGGGGCGGGGGGAACGTCGAACAGGAGGCCCGCGTGGTGGTCGCGCCGCGTCAGAAGTCCATCGGAGCGGCACGACCGCTGGTCACGGCGATGCTGGTCGCCGTGCTGTCGACCGCGGTGGTGCTGGTCGGGGCGCCTCCGGGAGCGGCCGTCGAGGAGGTTGCCGCACCGCTCGCCTCCGCGGTCGGGGCACCGGACTTCCGGCCGGTCACCCCGGCGCGCCTCGCCGACACGAGGCCGGGTCGCGCGACCGTCGACGGCTCGTTCCGGGGCGGGGGCTACGTGAAGCCGGCCTCGCCGCTCCGGCTCACCGTCACGGGACGTGGCGGCGTGCCCGCCTCGGGGGTGGCGGCGGTGACCCTCAACGTGACCGTGACGGGCCCCACCGCGCCCGGCTACCTCACCGCCTACCCGAGCGGGAGGGGCCGCCCGAACGCCTCGAACCTCAACTTCGAGCGGGGGCTCACCGTCGCGAACGCCGTCACGGTGTCACCCGGTGCGGACGGCCGGGTGGTGCTCTACACCTCGGCCTCCGCGCACGTGATCGTCGACGTCACCGGCTACTTCACCGCCGGTGGGATCGAGCCGCTCACGCCCGCACGCCTGGCCGACAGCCGGGCGGGGCGGGCGACCGTCGACGGCAAGCACGCCGGATCCGGCCCGCTCTCGGCCGGTCGCCGTGACGTGCAGGTCACCGGCCGGGGCGGCGTGCCCGCCCACGCCACCGCGGTGGCGCTCAACGTGACGGTGACCGGTTCGGCGACCGACGGCTACCTGACCGTGTACCCGGCGGGTGCCGCACGCCCGACCGCGTCGAACCTCAACTTCGTGAGGGGCCAGACCGTCGCCAACTCGGTGGTCGCGAAGGTGGGCACCGGCGGGAGGATCAGCATCTACGGGTCGGCCCAGCGGTCGCACGTCCTCGTCGACGTCGCCGGCTACTTCACCGCCGGCTCGGACTTCGTGCCGATGACCCCCGCGCGCTTCGCCGACACGCGGGCGAACCGCTCCACGGTGGCGGGCCCGGTGTACTACCCGCCGAGGACCAGCAGGGGGACCGGCCCGATCGGGGGCGGCTCGCCGAACGGGCCCCAGCTCGACGTGCTCGTGTCCGGCCGCGGCCCGGTGCCCCTCACCGACACGGGCGCGGTCGTGCTCAACGTGACGGTGACCTCGCCCTCCGCGTCGGGCCACCTGACGGTCTTCCCGCTCGACACGCCGCCACCGTCGACCTCGAGCCTGAACTTCGGCGCCGGCCAGACGGTGGCGAACATGGTCGTGATGCCCCTCGGCCGGGGCGGCGGCATCTCGATCCGCTCGTCGGTGCCCAGGGCGCACGTCCTGGTCGACGTGCTCGGGTGGTTCCCCGGCTGGTCGACCGCGGACCAGCCGGGCGTGTGGTCCTCGATCGCCCGCGACGTGCTCGACATGCCGATGACCTACGACCGCTGCTACCAGATCCCGTTCAAGATCAACCCGGGCTCCCGCCCGGAGTGGGTCGCGGACACGCGCGCGGCGATCGGCGTGCTCGAGGCGGCGACCGGCATCGACTTCGTGGACCTGGGCATCTCGAGCGAGGTGCCGAGCGAGGCTCGCTTCGACGCGGACCACCTGCTGATCGCGTTCACCACCCCCGCGGTCATCGGGGACCTCGGCGACGGGGTCCTCGGCATCGGCGGATCGGTCTACGGCGGGCTCGCCCACCCGGTCCGCTGGATCCCCGAGCAGTTCTGGCACGGGTTCGCCTACATCGACGCCGGCGCGCCGATGGCGACCGGGTTCGAGGAGGGCCTGTCGTTCGGGCAGGTCGTCCTGCACGAGCTCGCCCACGTCGTGGGGCTCGGCCACGTCGACAACGTCGACGAGATCATGAACCACTCGACGATCTTCCGGGCGGGCCACTTCGGCCCCGGCGACCTGTACGGGTTGTCGCTGCTGTACCGCACCCAGGGGTGCCCCGGCTCGCCCGCCACGTTCGGCGCGGTGCGCGCGTCGGCGGGCAAGCCGATGCCCGACGGGGTCGACCCGGAGGTCGTGATCTCCACCGTGCGCCGCCCGTAGCGGGCGGCGCACCGTCGACCAGCCGGGTCGGTCAGTCGCTCAGCCCTCGCCCCCGTCGGGCTCCACGATGACCACCACCTGGCCGGCCGTCACCGAGGTGCCGGGCTCGACCTTCACGTCGGTGACGGTGCCGTCCACGTCCGAGGCGACGTTGTTCTCCATCTTCATCGCCTCGAGCACGACGACCGGGTCGCCGGCCGAGACCGTCTGGCCGGCCTCGACGAGCACCTTCACGATCGTGCCCTGCATCGGCACGGCGATGTTGCCGCTGCCCGCGGCCGCGGCCGCGGCCGACTGGGACGACCCGCGCTTGGGACGTGGCCGTGGCGCCTGGCCACCGCCGGGGTTCGCCGCGGAGGGGGCGAGCTGCGACTCGGGGACGTAGAGCGACACCGAGAACCGCTTGCCGTTCACCTCGACGTCCAGGTCGCGGCGGACCTTGGGCTCGGCCTCCGGATCCTCCGGGGGCGCGGCGGGCGTGGCGCCCACGCCGCTGAGGTCGAGGACCTCCTCGACCCACTTGGTCGAGTGGTCGATCGCCGCGAAGTCGGGGTGGCGGAGGATCGCGAGGTCCGCGGGGATCGTCGTCGCGACGCCCTCGACCTCCATCTCCTCGAGCGCCCGGATCATCCGCGCGATCGCACGGTCCCGGTCACGGCCCCACACGCAGAGCTTGCCGGTGAGGTTGTCGTAGAACTGCGAGATCTCGTCGCCCGCCTCGTAGCCGCCGTCCCAGCGCACGCCGAACCCGGAGGGGACGTGCAGCTTGTGGAGCGGGCCGGGGGAGGGCAGGAAGCGCCCGCCCGCGGGGTCCTCGGCGTTGATCCGGCACTCGATGGCGTGGCCGTCGATCCGGACGTCCTCCTGGGTGAACGGGAGCGGCTCACCCGCGGCCACCCGCAGCTGCAGCTCGACCAGGTCCACGTTGGTCACCAGCTCGGTGACCGGGTGCTCCACCTGGAGCCGCGTGTTCATCTCCAGGTAGTAGAACTCGCCGTCCTGGTAGAGGAACTCGACGGTGCCGGCGTTGACGTAGTCGCA